>JBBSCP010000217.1:0-8172 GCA_038250135.1 Acetobacterales bacterium
ATGACGGTTGTCATGGCGCCAATCCTCTATCGCACAATCCGCATGTCGAGCGCCTTGTAGATGCCGATGCCGTAGAGCCCATGCGCGCGCAGGCCGCTGACGCGGTTGGAATGGCCGACATAGAGATTCTCGCGTGCCGTGGTCAGCCAGGGCGCTTCTTCGGCCAGGCGGCGCTGCACATTCGCCAGCGCGCGCGCGCGAACGGCAGGGTCGGTCGCGCTGCGGGCCTCGTCGAGCCAGGCATCCGTCTCGGGATCGTTCCAGTTCATCCGGTTCGGCGTCGGCCGGGCGCGGCTGTGCCAGTAAAGGCTCAGCGCATCGCCGGCCGAGAAGTAGGGGTAGCTCAGGAACAGCGCATCGAATTCCTGCGTTGCCATGCGGCCCCAGGCGACGGTGGCGTCGAACAGCTGGATTCGCATCTCGATGCCGACTCGGCGCAGCGCCTGCTGGATGATCTCGCCCTGGCGCTGGTTCTCCAGCGTGTTGATGCCGTAGGTCAGGAAGCTGGCGCGCACGCCATCCTTCACGCGCACGCCGTCAGGCCCCATGCGCCAGCTGGCTTCCTCCAGCGTGCGCTGCGCTGCCGCCATGTCGAAGCGCGGCACCAGCGTGTCCGAATGCGCGTCGTAGTCGAGCGTATTGGGGTTGACGATGTTGAGCGCCGGCTCGGCATGGCCGAACCACACCGCGCGCACCAGTGCCGTGCGATCCACTGCCTGATGCACGGCACGACGCAGCGCGCGGTCGCTCACCACGGGCTTGTCGATCTTGAAGCCCAGGTAGTAGTCCCAGAAGTAGTTGGGCTGCGTCAGCAGCGTCACCGTTGGCACGCGGCGCACGCTGTCGATGGCCACGGTCGGCACGTATTGCGTCACATCCGCCTGACCGGTCTGCAAAGCGGCAAGTCGCGCCGTGGGCTCCGGCACGACACGCCAGAGGATGCGCTCGACATGCGCGGGGCCGCGATTCTCGAAGATCGGCGGGCCCCAGCGATAGGTCGGATGGCGCGTCAGCAGCAATTCGCTGCGCGGGGTCCAGGAGGCCCAGCAATAGGGACCGGTGCCGTTGAAGCCCTGGCTGCCGAAATTGGCGCCCAGACGCTCCACCGTCACGCGGTCGATGATGCCCGCGAAGAACAGGGTGAGCTGGGATAGCAATTCGCTGAACGGCGCGTTGAGCTCGTATTCCACCGTGTAGTCGTCGCGCGCGCGGACTTCCTTCACCGAGCCGGCGCGCCAGGCGACGGGGCTGCGGGTCTCGGGCGAGATCCAGCGGTTGATGCTGTAGACAACATCGGCGGCAGTCATTGGCTTGCCGTCGCAGAAGGTGACGTCACGGCGCAGGTGGAAGGTGTAGGTCTTGCCGTCTGGCGAGATCTCCCACCGCTCGGCGAGGCCGGGGCGGATGGTGCGGCCATCCCAATCCATGCTGACGAGCGTGTCGGTCATCAGCGTCACCACCTCACCCGCACCGCGCGCGGTGCTGCGGTGCAGGTCGTATCGATCCGCGTCGATCTCGCGGAGGAATATCGCGGTGTTTCGCGTGGTTTGCGCCGCGGCGGGCAGCGTGGCGGCGAGGCCCGCGAGGGTGGCGACGCCGAGCAGGGCGCGCTTGAGGAATCCGGTCGGCATGTTGTTCTCCCGTTGCAATCAGACACGAAGGCGAGGATCGAGCGCGTCGCGCAGCGAATCCCCAAGCACGTTGAAGGCCAACACGACCACGAAGATCGCGGCGCAGGGAATGACGGAAATATGCGGCGCGAAGAACAGGAAGGTGCGGCCCTGCGAGGCCATGGCGCCTAGTTCCGCGATCGGCGCCTGCGCGCCGAGCCCGAGGAAGGACAACGCCGAGCCGAGCAGGATCACCTGCCCAAAACGCAGCGTGGCAAAGACCAGGATCGGCGAGAGGCAGTTCGGCGCGAGGTGCCGCCAGATCAGCCGCGCATCGCCCATGCCCTGCGCGCGCGCAGCCTCGATGTAGTCGAGGCCGAGCACGACCAGCGCGGTGGAGCGCGCGATGCGCGCCATCAGTGGGATGGTCGCCACGGACAGCGCGATCACCACGGCCGTGACGCCAGGTCCGAAGATCGCGGCGATGGCCAGGCCGAACAGGATCGCGGGGAAGGACAGCATGATGTCCACGAGGCGCATCAGCACCGCATCGAGCCGCCGGTAATAGGCCGCGCAGAAGCCCATCAGCACGCCGATGCTGCCGCCGATCGCGAGGCTCAGCGCGCCCATGGTCAGCGTCACGCGCAGCCCGAACAACATGCGCGAGAGCATGTCCCGCCCCTGCCCGTCCGTGCCGAGCCAATACTCCCCGCCCGGCGGCTGCATGATCGCCATCAGGTTCGTGTCGTAGGGGTCATTGGGCGCGAGCCATGGCGCGAAGACCGCCAGCAGGATGCTCAGCAGCACCAGCACGAGCGAGATCGCGGCACCCACATCGCGCAGCAGCAGTCGCAAGGTGGAAGGGCGCGCAGGTGCGGTAATTTCGGCGGTGGTGGCGCTCATGCTGTTCGCACCCTCGGGTCGAGCACGCCGTAGAGCAGATCGACGATGAGGTTCACCACGATGAAGCCCATCGACAGCACGATGATCGTGCCCTGCGCCATCGGGAAGTCCGACGACGTGATGGCGCCCACCGCGAGCCGTCCGACGCCGGGCCAGGAGAAGACCTGCTCCGTCACCACCGCGCCGCCGAGCAGAAAGCCGATCTGCAAGCCAATGAGTGTGACCACCGGCACCATCGCATTGCGCAGCGCATGGCGCAGCACGACGAGGTGCTCGGGCAGGCCCTTCGCGCGCGCGGTGCGCACATGGTCGGCGCCCAGCACATCGAGCACCGCCGTGCGGGTCATGCGCGCGATGGGCCCTACGAAAACGCCGCCCAGCGTGATCGCGGGCAGCGCGACGGCGCGCAGACCCTCGATCGTCCAGAGCGGCCCCGCACGCCCCGTGAAGGGCAGCAACTGCCACTGGAATCCGACGAACCAGATCAGCACGAGACCCAGGAAGAACACGGGCACCGAAACGCCAGCCACGCTGAAGGCCATCACCAGCCGGTCGAGCCAGGAGCCGCGAAGGTAGGCGGCGATGGTACCCATCGCGATGCCGAGCGGGATGGACCAGATCAGGCTTGCGAACATCAGTTCGAGTGTCGGGCCGATTGTGGCGCCGAGTTCCTGCGACACGGGGACGTTGTTGATGATGGAGACACCAAGATCGCCTTGCAGCAGGCGCCACAGGTAAAGGCCGAACTGCACGGGCAAAGGCTGATCCAGGCCGAGATCGCTGCGGATTTGCCCGATGATCTCCGCGCTGGCGTTGGGGCCGGCGCGCACCACGGCGGGGTCGGTCGGCACCACCTGCATCAGCAGGAAGCCGACCAGCAGCACGCCGAACATCACCGGCACCGCCATCATCAATCGCTGCACGGCATGGCGCAGCATCAGGCGAGTTCCCCCTGCCGGTCGAAGATCGGCACGCCATCGCGCAGCGTGACGTCGGCGCGCGTCGCACGCAAAATATCCTCCGGCGAACTCGCGAAGATGTCGCGTGAGAGGATGGCGATGTCGGCAAGCATGCCGGGCTCGATGGTGCCGCGCCGGTCTTCGGCGAATTGCGTGTAGGCGCCGCACCAGGTCTGGCAATGCACGGCTTCCTCGGCCGTCAGCGCCTCACTGGCGCCGAGCACGGTGCCACGGTTTGTCTTGCGGGTCAGCATGGTGAACAGATTGATGAAGGGATCGACGGTGGAGACGGGGCAGTCGGACGACGCCGCGGGATGGTGCCCTTCGTCGAGCCAGGTCTTCATCGGATAGGCGAATTCACTGCGCGGCAGGCCGAGGTTGCGGATGTAGAGGTCACCGAACTCATAGATGAACACCGGCTGCGGCACCGGCAGGATTTCCCGAGTTTTCATCCGCGCACGCTGGTCGCGGTTGAGGAAGCCGCAATGTTCGATACGGTGGCGGCGGCCGGCGAAGGGATGCGTCGCGCTGTCCGCCGCCTCCATGCCGCTCAGCACCTGCTCGATCGCGGCGTCGCCGATGGCGTGGATGTCAAGCTGCCAGCCCTGTTCGTGGAACAGCCTGAGCAGCGCGTGAATCTTGTCATCGGGGAAGGTGAACACGCCCGTGCCGCCGCCGGCATTTTCGAGGTAAGGGTCGAAGAACGCCGCGGTCAGGCCGCCGGCGCTGCCATCGGCGAACACCTTCACGGCACCCCAGCGCAGATGGTCGTCGCCATCGTTCGGCCGCAGCCCCGCCTCCCAGGCCTGCAGCGCGATGCCCTCCGGATTGCCAGCGAGTACGTTCCACAACCGTAATTTCATTCGGCCGGCGGCTTGCGCAGCGCGATAGGCGGCGATCTCCGCCATGCCCGCCGTCATGCCGACATTCATGTCGGTTGCGGACGCAAAGCCGAGGCTCGCCAGATGGTTGCAGGCGCGCTCGATGGCGGTGACCATCGCTTCCTCATCCGGCGGCGGCACGACGTCGCGCACCAGGCGCATGGCGCGTTCCTGGAACAGGCCGGTGAGCTGCCCGTGTTTGCGTTCGATCACGCCACCTTCAGGGTCGGGCGTGTTGTGGCCCACGCCGGCGACGCGCAGCGCGGCGCTGTTCGCCACGCCCATATGCCCGCAGGTGCGCACAATGAAAACCGGATTGTCCGGCGCCGCCACATCGAGCTCCGCCGCCGTGGGGTGGCGGCCGATATCGAGCTCGGCATGGTCATAGCCGCGCCCCAGCACCCAGGCGCCTTTCGGCGCGGCCTGCGCGGCAGCGCGCAGACGCGCCAGCACCTCGTCGAGGCTCCGCACCTCCTCGGCACGGAGGTTCACGCCGGCCAGCGCGAGCCCATAGGGCAGCAGGTGCATATGCGCTTCGTTGAAGGCCGGAATCGCGACGCGGCCGGAAAGATCGAGCACACGCGCGCCCGGTGCCGCGGCCAAGACCTCCGCTTGTGTGCCGACAGCCAGCACGCGGCCATCGCGGATGGCGCAGGCCTCGGCGAAACCGGCCCGGAGACCCCGGAACACCCGCCCTCCGCTGAGGATCAACCCGTCCAGCACCTTATTCCCCCAGCGCCCAGCGCAGTGGGGGATGGTCATCTGCGACGGCAGGCGCGTCAAGCTCGCCGGGCAGCAGGACATGGCCTCGGCGCACCGACCCTGCCCGCGAAAGATGCGCGCCCTGCCCCGCGCGGTGGCGGATCAATCCTTGTAGTCCGGCTGCTCGCGGTCGAGCTTGCGGCGCAGCGCCTGCCAGGGCAGCCAGCCCTTGGTCGGCCCCGTGCTGAATTGCAGCTTCGTGCGCGCAACGACCGCGGCCGGCGAAACGGCCAGCACCGCGCCGGAGGATTGCGCGGCGAGCTGGATGCGGCAGGCCTGCTCCAGATACCACATCCAATAGAACGCCTCCGCAACGGTATGGCCCACCGTCAGCAGCCCATGGTGTCGCAGGATCATGCAGGGCTTGTCGTCGAGGTCGCGCACCAGGCGCTCACGCTCATCGAGGTTGTCGTCGGCGGCCACACCTTCATAGTCGTGCAGTGCGACGCGGCCGTCGAACTCCATCATCATCTGATTGAGCGGGAGCAAGCCGCCCTGCTGCGCGGCGATCGCCATGCCAGCCAGCGTATGTGTGTGCATCACGCAGGCCGCGTTGGGATGCCCGCGATGCACGGCGGAGTGGATGACGAAGCCCGCAGGGTTCACCGGCCAGCTCGTTGCCTGCCTCGGCACACCCTCGGCATCGACGAGCACGAGGCTGCTCGCGGTGATTTCCTCGAACAGCAGGCCGTAGGGGTTCACAAGAAAGCGATGACCCTCGCCGGGCACCCGCACCGACAGATGCGTGAAGACCAGGTCGGTCATGCCGTGCAGCGCGATCAGGCGATAGGCGGCGGCAAGATCCTCGCGCAGTTCCTGCTCGCTCGGAACATGCGTGGGGTCGGGGCGAACGGGGGGCGGCGGCACCGACATGTCAGTAGCCTCGCACGTGGTCGTAGAGGTTGGGGAGCGGCGCGCCGGATTCATGCAGGGCGATGCCGCGCGCGATGTATTGGGCGCGTTCGCGGCGCGAGGGCAGGCTCGCGAGGTGCGGCGTGACGAGGATGCCCGGATGCGCCCAGGCGGGATGCTCGGGCGGCAAGGGTTCCTGCTCGAACACGTCGAGCACGGCTCCGGAAAGCTGACCGGAATCGAGGGCCGCGAGAATGTCCTCGATCTTCTGGTGGCTGCCGCGGCCGACATTCACGAGGCCCGCGCCCCGCGGGAGCTTCGCTATCAGTGGCTGCGCGATGATGCCGCGCGTCTCGGGCGTGGACGGCAGCAAGCAGACCAGCAGGCGCGCGCGGGCGAGGAAGACGTCGCGTTCCGCATCGCCGGCATAGCTGACGAGGCCAGGGAGATCCTTGCGGCCGCGCGACCAGCCGATCACCGGAAAGCCAAGGCCCAACAGCATCTCCGCCGCGCGGCGGCCCATATTGCCGAGGCCCATAACGCCGACCGTCGTCTCGGGCGCGGTGAACTCAGGCTCGAAATAGTCCCATTTCCGGGCCGCCTGGTTCGCGCCGATGCGGCGCGCGCTCTTCAGCAGCGATAGCGCAGCCCAGCAGACGAACTCGCCCATGCGCTGCGTCGCGCCCGGGGTCGCCATGCGCATGAGCGGCACCTGCTTCGGCAGTTCCGGGTCGCTCGTGATGAAATCGACGCCCGCGCCGCTGCCGAAGATCACCCGCAAATTGGGCAGTCCCGCGAGCCGCCCGGGCTCCGGATCCCAGACCAGCACATACCGCACGGCGCCGGGATCGACACCCGCATCATCCCACCAGCGCACCTCGACCTGCGGCGCGCTCTCGCCGAACAGGCGCTGCCACTCGGGCATTGCCGCCTCGCCGCCGGATTTCACGAGCAGGATAGGTTTCGGCACGCGCTCACCACGGGTCTGTCTGCTTCCCGCAATGCCCCGGAGCGCCGCCTTCGTCCACCCCCCCGCACGGGCGGCGCGCGTTGACGCTGGCGCGCTTTCCGGGCTTGCTGCGCCACAAGTCGGAAATGGCCCGAAGCCTTCCAAGGGAGAAACATAGATGCAACGCCGCCATCTGCTCATGACCGCGCTGAGCGGCACCGCTCTGGGCGGCACCGCTCTGGGCGCCGGGCCTGCCTTTGCGCAGGGTTTCACACCGCAGAACCCCGAATGCATCGCCCCCGCCGCACCGGGCGGCGGCTTCGACCTGACCTGCCGCACGGCGGCGCGCGCGCTGAACGAACTTGGCATCGTCGGCCCGGCGATCCGCACGCAGAACATGCCGGGCGGCATCGGCGCCGTCGCCATCAATCACATCAACGCGCAGCGCCGCGCCGACCCGAACGTGATCGTGGCGGTCTCGACCGGCAGCTGGGTCAACCTCGCGCAGAATCGTTTCGGCCGATGGACAGAGAACGATGTGCGGTGGCTCGGCACGATCGGCGCGGATTTCGGCGTGATCGCGGTGCGCCGCGACAGCCGTTTCCAGACCCTGGCCGATCTGATCGCCGCGCTGCGCGCCGATCCGTCCTCCGTGCCGATGGGCGCGGGCGGCGCAGTGGGCAGCCAGGATTGGACCAAGGCGGCACTGGTCGCGCGCGGCGCCGGGCAGGACCCGCGGCGCCTGCGCTACGTGCCCTTCGAGGGCGGCGGCCAGGCCATGGCGGCACTGCTCGGCGGCCATATCCAGGTCTTCCCAGGCGATGCGACCGAGGTGCGCGGGCAACTCGAAGCCAATGAAATCCGCATCCTCGCCGTGCTGTCGCCGAATCGCCTGCCCGGCATCTTCGCCAATGTGCCGACGGCCAAGGAACAGGGCATCGACGCAGAATGGACCATCGTGCGTGGCTTCTACATCCCGCCAAATGCCCCTGATGCCGCCTATGAATACTGGGCGAATGCGCTGCGCCGCCTGCACGCCGATCCGCGCTGGATCGCCATCCGCGACGGGGCGGGGCTATATGAGTTCAATCTCGTCGGCCAGGAATTCGCCGATCTGGCGAAGCGCCGCACCGCCGAATACCGGGCGCTGGCGCGCGAAGTCGGTGTGATCCAGCAGGCGAACTGAGCGCCTTGCGCGGCACCCTGCCCGATCGCGCCCTGGGCCTGACGCTGCTGGCGCTCGGCGCCGGCATCGC
>JBBSCP010000218.1:0-8171 GCA_038250135.1 Acetobacterales bacterium
AAGCTCGCCAGCCCGCCGATATCGACGCGCCCGGCCGTCAGCAGTGCCGATTCGGCCGCGAGGTCGAAGGCCGTCGCCTGCACCCGGATGGTGGGCGTCATGGCCTAGCCGCCGGTGACGGGCGGGAAAAAGGCCACCTCGTCGCCCGCCGCCACCGGGTGATCGAACAGACAGAAATCCTGGTTCACCGCGGCGCGAATTTGCTTCGGATTGGCGAAGGCGGCGGCGTGGCCGGGGCTGCGGGCGATCAGCCACTCGATCAGACCGGCGACATCCCGCACGTTCTCGGGCGGGCTCACCTGTTCCTCGGCGAGCCCGACCTTCTGCCGCACCCAGGCGAAGTAGAGAAGCTGCACAGAGCCTTCCTTAGGGTGTCACGATCCGTGTATTGGCGCGGCCATCGGGGCCGATCCAGGTCTCGACATTGCCATCGCGGATCACCGCGCCGCCAGCGGCCTGGCCGGGGTTGCTGGGGCCGGAGAGGTTTGGGGGGCGAATCGGCGGCGCGGGGCTGAGTGTGCGCCGCGCCGGGGGCGTGATGTCGCCAACCGGGCTGCGCGCGTCGCTCACGCCCGGTGTCGGCACGGGCGAACGCGCCGGGGGCGAGCCCTGGATCAGGGAGGGCGTCCAGGTCGGGATGTTGCGCATCGCCTCATCGGCATTGCCGAGCAAGGTCGGGCGCGCGGCTTCGGGTTCGGGCCAGACATTGCCCGATTCGGGCAGCAGCGGCTCGACCTCGGGATTGCCGCCACGCACACGCTGCACCGTCAATGCTTCGGAGTTCATGACACTGGTCGGCGGCATGAACGGCGAAAAAAGACCAGACAACCGCCTGGATAATCCAACGTCCGGCAGTGAGGAGCAGGCGCCGAGTGACAGCGCCAGGGCCAGCAGGGGCGTGCGCAACGCGAGGCGAGGCAAGCGGGCAGGGGTAGCGGCGGCCATGACGGCTCCCGTGTTCGAACTGATCGACTTGAAGATGCGCTGCACTGCGACAAGGCTCAAGGGCGGGCCGGGTCGACTTCGCCGGCGGACTCGCTTTTTGCCGCACCACGCCCTGCAGGCGGCGCCTCCGCCGTCACGCCGACATGCCGCAGACCCGCCTGGAGGTAGTCCCAGCCCGTCAGCAGCGTCAGCACGGCGGCAGTCCAGAGCATCAACTCGCCGATCAGGGACACCGGCAGCCAACCCAGTCCGACCAGCGGCGCCGCCGTGTCGCCGGCCAGCAACGTGCCGAGCGCGCCCATCTGGAAGCCGGTCTTCCACTTGGCGAGCTTCGTCACGGGCAGCCCGACCGACAGCCCGGCCAGATATTCCCGCAGACCAGAGACCAGGATCTCCCGCAGCATGATCACGATGGCGGGAAACAGGCCGAAATCGGTCAGCCGCCCCATGCCGGCGAGCAGCATCAGGGCAGCGGCGACCAGCAGCTTGTCGGCGATCGGGTCGAGCATCCGGCCGAGATCGCTGATCTGCTTGCGGCTGCGGGCCAGCTTGCCGTCGAAGTAATCGGTGATGGCCGCGGCCGAGAACAAAGCGCAGGCCGCCAGATCCGCCTCTGGCGTGCGGATGGCGGCAAGCACCACCAGCAGCGGAATGGCGGCGATCCGCGACAGCGTCAGCAGGTTGGGAAGGTCGGTCGGCATGCCTGGCGAGATTAGCAAAGCACGGCGCCCGAGGCGAGACTCGGCTGCGCTACCCGCCCGTCGGGTGGAAATGTTCATGAATCTTTCGCGCCAAGGAGGGGCCGATGCCCGGGCAGGCTTCGAGGTCCGCGAGACCCGCCTGGCGCACGCCGCGCGCCGAGCCGAAATGGTTCAGCAGGCGTCGCTTGATGGCCGTGCCGACGCCGGGGATCTCATCCAGCTCGGACGTCACCAGCGCCTTGGAGCGCCCGGCGCGATGTGTGGTGATGGCGAAGCGGTGCGCCTCATCGCGCAGGCGTTGCAGGTAGTAGAGCACGGGGTCACGCGGTGGCAGCTGGAAGGGCGCGCGGCCGGGAAGATGGAAGAACTCCCGTCCCGCATCGCGGTCCGGCCCCTTGGCGATGCCCACCAGCGGGATGTCCTCCACGCCGAGCCCGGCCAGGACCTCCCGCGCCGCGGAGAGCTGGCCGGCGCCGCCATCGATCAGCACCAGGTCGGGCCAGGCATCGCTCTCGCGGCCGGGGTCCTCCTTGAGCGCCCGGCCGAAGCGGCGTTCGAAGACCTCCTTCATCATGCCGAAATCGTCCCCCGCCTTGGCTTCCTTGATGCCGTATTTGCGGTAGGCGGATTTCAGGAAGCCGGCAGGGCCGGCGGCGACCATCACGCCATAGGCGTTGGTACCCATGATGTGGCTGTTGTCGTAGATTTCGACGCGCTCTGGCGGCGCGGCCAGGTCGAAGGTGCGCGCCACGCCGGCCAACAGCTCGGTCTGCGCCGCCCCTTCGGCCATGCGGCGTTCGATGGATTCGCGCGCATTGGTCGCGGCGTGGTCGACGATGTCCTTCTTCTCACCGCGCTGCGGGCGATGGATTTCCACTTTCCGCCCGGCCTTGAGGCTGAGTGCATCGGCCAGCAGCGCGGCCTCCTCCGGCTCATGGCTGACCAATACGAGGGGCGGCGGCGGCAGGTCGTCATAGAGCTGGCCGAGGAAGGCCGAGAGTACCTCCTCGGCCGGCTGTTCGCTTTTGGCGTGGCTCAGGAAATATGGCCGGTTGCCGTTGTTGCGGCCGCCACGGAAGAAGAAGACCTGAACGCAGGATTGCCCGGCCATCTGGTGCAGCGCCACCACATCGGCGTCGCCAACGCCGTCGAGGTTGATGCGGTCCCGCCCCTGGATGTGCGTGAGGCCACGGATTCGGTCGCGAAGTGCCGCCGCTCGCTCGAATTCCAGGTTCTCCGCGGCGGCCTCCATCTCGGTCGCGAGCCGCTTCTGGATCGAGGGTGTGGCGCCGGAGAGGAACTGCTTCGCATCGGCCACGAGCGCGCCGTATTCCACCGGGCTGATGCGCTCCACGCAAGGCGCCGAGCAGCGCTTGATCTGGAACAGCAGGCAGGGCCGGGTGCGGCTGTCGAACACCGTGTCGCGGCAGGAGCGCAGCAGGAACACGCGCTGCAACGCCGTGATGGTCTGGTTCACCGCCCAGACGGAGGCGAAGGGGCCCCAATAGCTCGCCCCCTTGCGGCGCTCGCCCCGGTGCTTGGCGATCTGCGGCCAGGGGTGATCCTCGGTCAGGACCAGCCAGGGGTAGGATTTGTCGTCGCGCAGCACGATGTTGAAACGCGGGCGCAGGCGCTTGATGAGGTTGGCCTCCAGCAGCAGGGCCTCGGCCTCGCTGGCGGTGGTCATGATCTCCATGCTGCGCGTTTCGAACACCATGCGGCGCAAGCGTTCTGGCAGGCGAACCGGCTGGGTATAGGCGACAACGCGCTTCTTCAGGTTGCGCGCCTTGCCGACGTAAAGCGCCTCGCCCCGCGCATCGAGCATGCGATAGACGCCGGGCGAGCCTGGCATGGTGGCCAGCGCGGCCTCGATCACGGCCAGGCCGTTGCCGGCCTCGGCCAGGGCCTCGGTGGCAGGCTGAGCGGCGGAATCGGGTGGGGTCTCGGGCTCGGTCATTGGCTTGTTTTATATGCCCTGCCCCCTGCCTCGCGAACAGGCGGCCGGGTGAGGCGGTTGTCCACCAAAGCTGTGGATAACTCTGTGGATGTCGCCTGGGTGAATTCGCGTTTTTGGCCGTGGGCCGCCAACCGGTCATAAATGCTTAAAATCTGACCATTTCTGTAAGGCGCTGATTTACATAAAAATTCGTACCGCGGGAGGGCATTCGCGCGCGTCAATAGGAAGTTGAGGCTTGACCTTCCCCGGCTTTCGGGCGGTGGCAAAAGGCGGTGGACAATTCGCGTGGCCAGCCGCGCATCATCGTCCGCCTGACCCTTGAATCGTCAACAAATGTAACCTGTGCGTGCTTTGGGAAAGACTTTTTCAACCACGCCGACGCTCCACCACCACGCCCACGCTGGCCACGTCCGGGAAGGCGTCCGGCTTTTCGACCGTCACCCGGGCACGCTCCACGCGATGGTCCTCGAGCGCCGCCAGCGCCACGCGCTCGGCCAGCGTCTCGACCAGCAGCACATGGCCGGTGGCGACGGTGGCGCGGGCGATTTCCACCAGGCGCTGGTAATCCACGACCCGGCGGAAATCATCCGGTCCCACAGCCGCCGGCGCGGCCTCATCCAGCACCACGAGCTCCACGCCGAGCACGATTCGCTGCGGCGCTGCCTTCTCATGCGGGTGGATGCCCAGCCGCGCCATCAGTTCGAGCCCGCGCACGAAGACCACGCGGCGGCGCCCATCGGCATCGGCGGTATAGGTCATTCCTCGATTTCCCTTGCGCCTGCCGTTGGCGCCCATTGCAGGTGCTGCCCGCCATCCAGCGCGATCATCTGCCCGGTCATCGAGGGCAGCGCCAGGATCGCCAGCAGCGCCTGCGCGACCTCCTCGGCGCTGGTGCCGTGCTGCAGTGGCACCGAGGCGCATTGCCGGTCGAACTGCGCCTGGGTCTGGCGCGGCGAGGGCATGGCCGGGCCGGGGCCGATGCCGTTCACACGGATACGCGGCGCCAGGGCCAGGGCCAGGGTCTGCGTCAGCGTCCACAGCGCCGCCTTGGAGACGGTGTAGGACACGAAATGTGGCGTCAGCGACCAGACCCGCTGGTCGAGCAAATTGACCACCGCGCCCGACGCGCCTTCCGGCAAGCGCTTCGCCATCGCCTGGGCGAGCACGAAGGGGGCGCGCAGATTGGGCTCCAGATGCTGGTCCCAGCTGGCGCGCGTGGCATCCTCCCACTCGTCGCGCTCGAAGGTGCTGGCATTGTTCACCAGCACGCCGAGCGGGCCGAGTGCGGCGAGAGTGGCCGGCAGCAGCGCCACCACCTCGGCCTCCTTGGCCAGATCAGCCCGCAGCGTCACCGCGCGGCGGCCTCGCGCGCGGACTTCGGCGGCCGTCGCCTCGGCCTCGGCGGCGCTGGTGGCGTAGTGGATCGCCACGTCGAAGCCGGCCTCCGCCAGCGCCAGCACCATGCCGCGGCCGAGCCGCCTGGCGCCGCCCGTGACGAGGGCAACGCGTGGGATGTGAGGGTCGATCTGCATGAGGCGCCCTTAAACCGAGAGCGCCGCCAGGGCTACCCGTTGACCCCAAGCGCCCGCCTGGGAGAGGGTCACCGCCGACAGGGGATGGAGGCGATGATGCGTGTGGTGGCGATCGGCGTTCTGGCGCTGCTGACGATGCCCGCCTTCGGCCAGGGGTTGCCGGGTGGATTGCCGGGTGGCCTGCCCGGCATGTCGGGCATTCCGGGCCTCGGCGGCGCGCAGGAAACGCCCGAGCAGAAGCGCGCCTTCTGCCAACGGGTCGCCGCCGCGGCCTCGCGCTGCGGCCTGACACTCGACATCACGGCGTTGACCACCTGCCTGGTGCGCGCCCTGCCGATGCAGGATTCGCTGCGCGTCGCGCAGGTGGCGGAACGCGCGCGCGGCAATGCCGGTGGGCTGCTCGGCGATTGCGGGATCAGCGCCCGGTAAGGCCGCCGATCGCCGCTGGTCAGGATCGGCGACGTCATGAGGAACTTCCCCTTGTCGTGAAGGGCCGCCATAAATTCCGGCTAGTGGCTGGGTCAGGGCAGCGCGACGCCACTTGGTGGCGAGTCGGCGCGGCGCACGGCGAAGCCGAAGGTGCCGAGCACATGCCCGGCCACCTCGCGCTTCAAATGCAGCGCTGCCCCCTGCTCGCCATCCACCTCGGCATCCAGCGGATGCGTGCCGGGGTGCAGGTTGATCGGCCAGATGGCATGGCCCTGCGCCATCAGCCGCGTGGCCAGGCCCAGTACATCCTGCCGCCGCAGCGCGACCAGCGACTCGCTCTCCAGCGCTGCATCGTCGGAGGTCAAATCGAAGCTGAGCACATGCAGCGCGACGCCGCCGGGCTTCAACCAGGCGAGGCTCGCCTCGATCAGTCCGAGCGCCGCCTGTCGCGTGCCACAACGCTCGACGCTGCCATTCGACCAGCACAGGTCGAATTCGCCCAGCGTCGACTCCTCGAAGGGCACGACACGCTCCGCGAAGGCCGCCGCTGCGATGAGATCACGGTTGAACAGCGCATCGAGGCTCAGCCCTTCACGAGGCGTCACCACCACCTGATGCCCATGGCCGGCGAGCAGGCAGGCGAGGCTGCCTTCCGCCACATCGAGGCCGAGCGCGCGCAGCCCCGGCTTCAGGAGGCCGGCCTTCTCCAGCGCCGCGAGCAACCACCCCTGCGCCCATTGCGCCGCGTCCCAGCGCGGGCTCTGCCGTAGCGCGCCGCACCAGCGCAGATGGTCGGGCGTCTCGACCTGTGCGGCCGTGGCGAGTTGGCAGACAGGATCGCGCAGATCGGGCTCGGCGAAGCGCCAGGGCAGTGCCGGATCCTCGGGCGGGCGCAGCAGCGCCAGCGGCAGCGTGAAGGGCGTGCCCGAAGCCGGCGTCACATCGCGCGGCAGCGCGGCGCGGAAGGCCGGGCTGCGCATCAGCTCGAGCCGCAGCGTCGCCGCCGAACGATGGCCACGCAGCGCCGTGACCTCCGCCGCGTCAAGCGCGGGGCGACCGAGCAGCAATTGCAGCGCCAGCTCGATCGTGTGTGCATCGAGCGGCGGGCGGGGCGGCGCTGCCTTCATGTCCCGCGCCGCTTGCCGCCGCGCCCCTGCTTCGGGTCGTAGCCGCCGCCGCCAGGACCGAGCGGCTTGGGCTTCCAATCCTGCTTGCGCTCCTTGGTGGTTCGCCCACGCGGCGCTTCGGCTGCGCGCGGCTGCGCCTCCTGCAGGGAACGCCCGGCCAGGTTGGGTCGCAGGCCGAGCTGCAAGGCCTCCAGCCGCTTGATCTCGTCACGCAGACGCGCGGCCGTCTCGAACTCCAGATCGGCGGCGGCGGCGCGCATCTTCTTCTCGAGATCGACGATGGCGGCGCCGAGGTCCTTGCCGACGAAGTTGGTGGTGCTGTCGCCCTCCACCGCATCGACCGTGACGTAATCCTGCTCATAGACCGAGTGCAGCACATCCGAGATGTCGCGCTTGATCGAGGTCGGCGTGATGCCGTGTTCCTCGTTCCAGGCGACCTGCCTGGCGCGGCGGCGGGAGGTCTCGCCGAGCGCGCGTTTCATGCTCTCGGTCATCACATCGGCATACATGATCACGCGGCCTTCGGCGTTGCGCGCGGCGCGGCCGATGGTCTGGATCAGGCTGGTGGTGGAGCGCAGGAAGCCTTCCTTGTCCGCGTCCAGGATCGCGACCAGCACGCATTCGGGAATGTCGAGCCCCTCGCGCAGCAGGTTGATGCCGATCAGCACGTCGAAGACGCCGCGGCGGAGGTCGCGGATGATCTCGATGCGCTCCAGCGTATCGATGTCCGAGTGCAGGTAGCGCACGCGGATGCCGGCCTCGGTCATGTAGTCGGTAAGGTCTTCCGCCATGCGCTTGGTAAGCGTCGTCACCAGCACGCGCCCACCGGCCAGCGCGACGGTACGGCATTCGGCGAGCAGGTCATCCACCTGGCGCTCGACGGGTCGGATTTCGGTAACGGGATCTACGAGGCCGGTCGGGCGGATCACCTGTTCGGCAAAGGCGCCGCCGGTGCGCTCCATCTCCCACGGGCCGGGCGTGGCGCTGACGAACAGCGTGTTCGGGCGAAAGGTTTCCCACTCCTCGAATTTCAAGGGTCGGTTGTCGGTGCAGGAGGGCAGGCGGAAGCCATACTCGTTCAGCACGGATTTCCGCGCGAAGTCGCCCTTATACATGCCGCCGATCTGCGGCACCGTGACGTGGCTTTCATCGACGATCAGCAGCGCATTTTCCGGCAGATACTCGAACAGCGTTGGCGGCGGGTCGCCGGGGCGGCGGCCGGTGAGGTAGCGGCTGTAATTTTCGATGCCCTTGCAGACGCCGGTGGTCTCCAGCATCTCGATGTCGAAGGTCGTGCGCTGGTCGAGCCGCTGCGCTTCGAGCAGCCGCCCGGCCTCGGTCAGCTCCACGATGCGCGTCTTGAGCTCGGCCTTGATACTCACGATGGCCTGCTGAAGCGTGGGGCGCGGCGTGACGTAGTGGCTGTTGGCGTAGATCGCCACGCGGTCCATCTCCATCGTCACCTCGCCCGTCAGCGGGT
>JBBSCP010000219.1:0-8169 GCA_038250135.1 Acetobacterales bacterium
CCTGTTGCGCGGGGGTTGCATCATCGCCCTGGTACTTCGGCGCGCGGCCCTCGCCGAGCACCTGGCCACGCAGGACCTCGGCGCGCAGCAGTTTGCGGAATTCCAGCACGACGGGCGAGGGCTCGCGCAGTGCGGCGGCATCGAGCATGCGGTCCACGCGCTCGGCCTCGCCGGCAAACAGCATGAGTTCGGCGAGCAACCAGCGTGCATCGGCATCGGCCGGCGCGGCTTTCACGGCGGCCGTGGCGGCAGGGAGCGCGGCGTCGAGGTCGCCGGCGCGGAAGGCATCCCCTGCGGTGGTCTTATCCCCTGGGGTGGTCTTATCCCCTGCGGTGGTCTTATCCCCTGGGGTGGTCATCGGCGGTCGCTCCTCATGCGGCAGCGCGCCGCGGCGTGAATTCGGTGACGAGGCGGAAGGCCGCCCCGAGTTCGTCGAGCTGATGGTGCGGGCGCATGTGCACGGTGCAGCCGAAAACGCCCGGGCGTCCACGCCGTTCCCGTACTTCGACACGCGCTTCGAGCAAGGGGTAGCGCGCCGTCACCTCCGGCCCGCCGCTGCCGAGCCCGCTGACGAAGCCTTCAAGCCAGCGTTGCAGCGTGTGTTCGATCTCCTCGGCGTCGCGGGCGGAGCCGACCATGTCGCGGCCCATCAGCTTGATGCAATGCGCGAAGCGGCTGACGCACAGCAGCGTGTTGAGCTGCGTGGAGAGCACCTGATTCGCCTCCGCAACCGCGCTGCTCAGGCGCGGCGGGCGATGCAGTGATGGCAGGGCGCCGAAGCTCGCCTCCGCGAGGCCTTCCAGCGCCGAAAGGGCGATCAGGTTGCCCTCGGTGATCTGGCGTTCCTGTTCGTCGGTCAGGCATAGATCGAGTGGCGCGCGCGGGGCCGCACCGCGTGGTGGGTCGGAAGCGAAATGCTCCACCGGCAGTGCCTCGATCACGCCGCCCGTGGCTTCCGCCTGCGGCTCGGCGCCGCGAACCTCGCCGGGCCAGGAGTTGCGGTCGAAGGCGCGGATGGCGGCCGCCGCCAGGGCATAGACGGCGCTCATCCACACGCGCTGCGCCGGGCCGGCGGCATGGCCGCGATAGCGAAAGCGGTCGGCGCGCGCGCCATCATCGGGCCAGGGCGGGCGCGCGAGCAGGCGCGGCAGGGCCACACCGATGAAGCGCAGATCCTCGGCCGCCGCGGCGGCGCGCCAGCGCGCGTGTTCGGGCCGCTTCAGCACATCGGCGAGGTCGAAGGCCGGCCCGGCCTCGGCAAAACTGTCGAGACCGACCAGCGCGGGGGAGGCGGCGAAGATCATCGGCGCGAAGGCCGCGGCCGCGACGGAGGCGAGCGAGGTGAGCGCCGCCACATCATCGCTCGGATGGTCCGGCGCGGGGGCGTGGCGCACCTCGTAGTCGCAGGCGAGCAGGCCGAAGGGCTCGCCGCCGGCGGTGCCGAATTCCTCCTCGTAGATCTTCTTGAAAATCTGGCTTTGGTCGAACTCCACGGCGCGTTCCAGGTCGCGGCAGAGCTCCGACCAGCGCGCTGTGAGCAGCTTGAGCCGCACGCGGCTGCCCGTCGCCGGCAGGCGCTCCACCAGCCAGGCGAGGCCGCGCCACGCCCCTTCCAGCCGGCGCAGCCTTGCGTGATGCAGCACGGCGTCGAGCTGGGTGGAGATCATTGCATCGAGCCGCGCGACATCACGGTCCAGCGCGGCCCGGAATACGTCGGTCGCACGCGGTGCGCGCGCCATCTCGGCAAGGCGCGCATCGCCGAACCAGGCGCGCAACACCTCGCCCGGATCGGTGGTCGCAACAAGCGTCGAAAGCTCGGCCCCCGCGCCGCCAGGACCGACGATCCGGCCGGAGAGTACAACGTCGCGGAGCGTCATCGGAGTGCGGCGACGGCTTGCGCCGCCGCCATGCCCGCGATCAGGATTTTTGCGGGATGCGCGCGACCATCCGCATGGAGGTCGTGAGTTCCTCCATCTGCAACCAGGGCCGCAGATGCGCGATGGCGTTGTAGACGCCTGGCTTGCCCGGAACCTCCTTCACCTCGATCTTCGCCTCCCGCAACGGATACTTCGCGCGCGATTCCTGGCCCGCGCCCTCCATCGGGTTGACGTAGTTCTGGATCCAGCGGTTCAGCCAGGTCTCGCAATCCGACGCCTCCATGAAGGAGCCGATCTTGTCGCGCGCCATCACCTTCAGGTAGTGCGCGAAGCGACTGGTCGCCATCATGTAGGGCAGCCGGGCCGAGATGGCGGCGTTCGCGGTGGCCTCGGCGCGGTCGTACTTCTTGGGCTTCTGCACCGATTGCGCCCCGAAGAACACCGCATAATCCGTGTTCTTGTAGTGGCACAAGGGTAGGAAGCCGAGACCCGAAAGCTCGGCCTCGCGCCGGTCGGTGATGCCGATCTCGGTCGGGCACTTCGCATCCGCGTCGCCATCATCCGAGGTGAAGGTGTGGTTCGGCAGGTTCGAGACCTTGCCACCGCCCTCCGTGCCGCGGATCGCCGTGCAGAAGCCGTACTGCGCGAAGGCGTCGGTGAGCCGCGCGGCCTTCACATAGGCCGCGTTCATCCAGCAATACTCGTTGTGGTCCATTGCCTTCGCGCTGCCATCGGCATTGCGCGGCGCTTCCTCATAGGCGAATTCCTCCACCGGCTTGGTGGCGGCGCCATAGGGCAGGCGGGCGATGACGCGCGGCATGACCAGCGCCACGAAACGCGCATCCTCCGTCTCGCGGAAGCTGCGCCACTTCGCGTATTCCTGCGTCTCGAAAATCTTGGCGAGGTCGCGCGGCTTGGACATCTCGCGCCAGTCGCTGAAGCCGAACATGCCGGCACCGACGCCCGAGATGAAGGGCGCGAAGGCGCCGGCCGCGATGTTTGAGACCAGGCGCAGCGTCTCGACATCATCCGGATGCGCGGACCACTCATAGTCGCCGACCAGCGCACCGTAGGGTTCGCCGCCCGGGGTGCCGAACTCGTTCTCGTAGATCTTCTTGAAAAGCTGGCTTTGGTCGAACTCCACCGCGCGCTGCAGGTCGCGCGAGATGTCCTTCTTGCTCGCCTGGAGCATGCGGATTTTCAGACCCGTGCCGGTCTCGCTGTTCGACACCAGATAGTGCAGCCCGCGCCAACTGCCTTCGAGCTGCGTGAAGCGCGGGTTGTGCATGATGGCATTGAGTTGTTCGGAGACCTTGCGATCGATCTCGGCGATGGCGCGGTCGAAGGTCTGGCTGAGGTTGCGGCTGAAGGTGACGGTGCCCTTCAGCGCCTCCTCGGTCAGTGCCTTGATCAGTTCCTGAGCGCGGTCGCGCTCGGTCTGCTTGGTTGCGCCGATCACCTGGTCAAGCAGGCTAAGGCCCGTCTCGGTGGTGGTGGTCGAGGTCGCGGCGCCGGAGCCCTGGGTCGAACTCATGGCTCAGCCTTCCTTCTTGTCGAGGCCGAGCTCGGCGGAGAGCGCATCGAGCTTCGACTTGTCCTGCAACACCTGCTCAAGCAGGCCTTCCAACTCCTCGGAGCGATCGACCTTGCTCATCAGGTCACGCAGCCGGGCGCGGGTGTCGAGCATCGCCTTCAGCGCGGGCACCTGCTCGGCCACCTTCGCCGGGTCGAAATCATCCATCGAGCGGAATTTCAGGTTCACGCCCATCTGGCTGCCATCACCGGCGAGCGTGTTGTCTACCTTGAGGTTCAGGCCGGGCGCGATGCGGGCCATCACGTCGTTGAAATTGTCGCGGTCGATCTGCACGAACTTCCGTTCGGCGAGCGGCTTCAGCGGCTCGGAGGGATCGCCCGCATAATCGCCCATGACGCCGACGATGAAGGGCAGCTCACGCACGATGGCCGCGCCTTCGGTCTCGACCTCGTAGGTGATGTGGACGCGCGGCTTGCGCACCCGGGCAAGCTTGTCGTGGACGCTGCTCATGGCCCCTCGCCGTCGCTGAGGCGGGGATGGTTCCAATCGGAACGCGTTGCGCCCCATGCGCAAACGAGCCGCCGGTCCGCCGCCAGTTGGCCTAGCTTAGCGCCCTTGCGGGCGGCGGCGTCAACCGCCGCACCGTTTCACTCTATTGCGTGGCCTCTGGCCGGATGCCCAGGCGCGAAAGTAGGCCGTTGCGTGCCTCCTCATCTGGCAGGACCTCCGCCAGCAACTCGGCCAAGGTCATCCGGCCGCGCCGCACCGCCTCCTCCAGCGTGTAGGAAAGTGGCGAGTGCGGCTCGGTCCGCCGGAAGAATTCGGCCACGCGTTCCAGTTCGAGAAAAGCGTCCTCGCGCGTGCGCAGCGCGCCGTTGCCGCCTCCCGGAGCGGTGGCGCTGGACGGCGCGCCTGCCAGGGGGGGGGCGT
Organism: Acetobacterales bacterium; assembly: GCA_038250135.1. Classification (GTDB taxonomy): domain Bacteria; phylum Pseudomonadota; class Alphaproteobacteria; order Acetobacterales; family Acetobacteraceae; genus Falsiroseomonas. The sequence continues at coordinate 4,342 of JBBSCP010000219.1, forward strand.
ATTCCTCCGGCGCCGTCACCGCGCTCACCGCGCCGCCGAGGCGATGCGTGACTTCGATGATGCGCTCGATGATGTTGGTGACGTTGCGGGTCGATGGCGCTTCCGAGCCGAAGCGGCTGCTCAGCGCCGCATCCATCGCCTGCCAGGCGGCGAGCGCCGCTGCCGCGGCCTGCGCGGTGGCTTGGAGTGTGGCACGGTCAAGCCGCGCCTCGGCCTCCAGCGCGCCGAGCTCCGGCACGCCGGCCTCGTAGCGCGCGGTGCGGCGCTCGACGTTGGAGAGTGCGGCGGTCTCCTCCGCCTGGTTCCAGACATAGACGGTCAGCGCGGCACCATCCGCGCGGCGGAACAGCGGCAGCAGGCGAAGCGGCTGCATGATCGTGCCATCCGCGCCGCTGCCGGCGAGCCCGCCGATCGGCGCGGCGCGACCTTCGAGCCCTTCCTCATCGGGCAGTGGCAGGCCGCCATCCCAGAATCGCTCGCACAATCCGGTGATGAGTTCTGCGCCCGCCGTCAGGCCCGGCAAGCCCGCCTGCCGCACGATGGCTTCCGTGAGCCAGGCTGCGATCTCGAAATCCTTGGCGCGCGTGGCCAGCGCCTCCTGCGCCACGCGGGCGACCTCGCGCCACGCCTCCGGCGGGGGGCCATCGAGCACGCCTTCGCCATCGCGTGCGCGTTCTTCGGCACGCGCGGCGAAGCGCGCATCCTTCAGGCGCTGATAGGGGGCACTGGGCGAGAAATCCGCGCGCAAGTCTTCGCCCGCCCCGCCTTCGCCTGCATCGAGCGGTGCCAGCAACGCTTCCAGATCGAGGGGCCCGTCCGCCATCGCCAGATCCTGTTTCAGCCTGTTTCGCAGGGAGCCTAGTGCGAGCCGAGTGCGATGGACAGGGTTGCAACGCCTCGGTTAGCCTCCGCCCACCTAAGGAGTTCGGCATCAGATGGTGGCGATCGATCTCAAATCCTTGATCGGCCGACTGAACGACACCTGCCGGCGGCAGGTCGAGGCCGCCGCGGGACTGACGCTCTCTCGCAGCCATTACAATGTCGAGGTCGAGCATGTGCTGCTCAAGCTCGTCGAGATGCCGGGCAGCGATGTCGCCGCCATTCTGCGCAAGCAGGAGGTGGATGCCGGGCGCGTCGCCAATGAACTCACCCGCGCGCTCGACAAGCTGCGCACTGGCAATGCGCGTGCGCCCGCCCTCTCGCCCGACATCGTCACCTGGCTGCGCGAGGCCTGGATGATCGCCTCGCTCGAAGCCGGTGCGTCGCGCATCCGCAGCGGTCATCTACTTGCTGCACTGCTCGGCGACGAATCGCTTGGCCGCGCGGTGCGCGACAGCAGCCCGACCATCGCCGCACTTCCCGGCGATGCCGTGCGGCGCAACCTTGCCGAGCTTGCCGCCGGCAGCGATGAAGCGACGCAGGCCGAGGCCGCGCCCGGCGCCGTACCGGCGGCGGGCGAAGCGCCGCGTGGCGGCGGGCCGCTCGACCAGTTCTGTACCGATCTGACGGCGCAGGCGAAGGCGGGGAAGATCGACCCGATCCTCGGGCGCGACGCCGAGATCAGGCAGATGATCGACATCCTCACGCGCCGTCGCCAGAACAACCCGATTCTCACCGGCGAGCCCGGCGTGGGCAAGACCGCGGTGGTCGAGGGCCTCGCGCTGCGCATCGCTGCCGGCGACGTGCCGGATGCGCTCAAGCGCGTGAAGTTGATGTCGCTCGACCTTGGCCTGTTGCAGGCCGGTGCGGGCGTGAAGGGCGAATTCGAGAACCGCCTGAAGGGCGTGATCGATGCGGTGAAATCCTCGCCCACGCCGATCGTCATGTTCATCGATGAGGCGCACACGCTGATCGGCGCCGGCGGCCAGGCCGGGCAGAACGATGCGGCGAATCTTCTGAAGCCTGCGCTGGCGCGCGGTGAATTGCGCTGCGTCGCCGCCACGACCTGGGCCGAATACAAGAAGTATTTCGAAAAGGACGCCGCCCTCACCCGCCGCTTCCAGGTGGTGAAGGTGGACGAGCCTTCCGAACCACTTGCCTGTGCAATGTTGCGCGGTCTGGTCGCCACGCTCGAGAAGCATCACGGCGTACGGATATTGGATGAGGCGGTGACGGAGGCCGTGAAGCTTTCCGCGCGCTTCATCCCCTCGCGCCAACTGCCCGACAAGGGCGTGTCGCTGCTGGACACCGCCTGCGCGCGGGTTTCCATGAGCCAGGCTTCGATCCCCGCACCGGTCGAGGATCGCACGCGACGCATCGCGCAGATCACGACCGAACTCGGCGCCATCGGGCGCGAGAGCGCGACTGGCACCGACCACGCTTCCCGCAACGCCGCGCTGGTCGCGGATCGTGACAAGGCCGAGGCCGAGCTTGCGGCGCTGACGGCGCGCTGGGAGCAGGAGAAGGCGCTGGTCGCGAAGCTGCGCGGCCTGCGCCACCGCGCCGAGGCCGCAACGGTTGCCATCCTGCCCGAAGGTTCGCCACCACCGGCCGAGGATCTCGACGCGCTGAAGCGCGAATTGGCCGAAGCCGGCGCGGAACTTCGCGCGCTGCAAGGCGAGGAGCCGCTGGTGTTTCCCGTCGTCGATGGCCAGGCGGTGGCGGAGGTTGTCGCGACCTGGACCGGTATTCCGGTGGGCCGCATGGTTTCCGACGAGATCAAGACTGTGCTGAACCTCAAGACAAAATTGATGGAGCGCGTGGTCGGCCAGGATCACGCGCTGGACGCCATCGCGCAGGCGATCCGCACGAGCCGCGCGGGGCTGACCGACCCGCGCAAGCCCATCGGCGTGTTCATGATGGCGGGCACCTCCGGCGTGGGAAAGACCGAAACCGCGCTGGCCGTCGCCGACCTACTGTATGGCGGCGAGCAGAACCTCACCGTCATCAACATGAGCGAGTTCAAGGAGGAGCATAAGGTCTCGCTGCTCATGGGCTCGCCGCCCGGCTATGTCGGCTATGGCGAGGGCGGCGTGCTGACCGAGGCGGTGCGACGCCGCCCCTATTCAGTCGTGCTGCTCGACGAGATGGAGAAAGCGCATCCTGGTGTGCAGGACGTGTTCTACCAGGTCTTTGACAAGGGCCAGATGAAGGATGGCGAGGGGCGGGACATCGATTTCCGCAACTGCGTCATCATCATGACCTCCAATGCCGGCACCGACACCATCGCGAAGCTCTGCGCCGATCCCGACACCGCGCCCGATCCCGAGCCGCTGCGCGATGCGTTGCAGCCCGATCTTCTGAAAGTGTTCAAGCCAGCCTTCCTCGGCCGCTGCAATGTCGTGATCTACTACCCGTTGGCGGATGAGATCATGCGGAAGATATGCGTGCTCAAACTGCACAGCATCGGCAGGCGCGTGGCCGAAAATTACGGGGTGCCACTGGAATTCGACGACGCCGTGCCCGACAGCATCGTCGCGCGCTGCAAGGAGGTCGAGAGCGGCGCGCGCAACATCGACAACATCCTCAGCCGCACCCTGCTGCCGGAACTCTCCGCCGGCATCCTGGGCAGGCTCGCGCAGGGGGAGGAGATCAGCCGGGTGCGCGTTGCCGTCGATGAGGCGAGCGGCGGCTTCCGGTACGACCTCGGCTGACTGGAGCACGCTGCAGCCGTTTGGACGCAGCGCGCGCTCCGGGATCAGTTACCGCTAGCCCGCCGCCGAGCAAGAAGCTCGCGGGTATCGCTTCACAGGCAGCAAGTAAGGAATCGGACCATGGCGATCTTCATCAAATACGGCGCGCTCGACGGCGAGGTCACCGCCAAGGGCTATGAGAAGTGGATGGAGGTGAGCAGCCTCCAATGGGGGGTCGGTCGCGGCGTCTCCGTCG
>JBBSCP010000220.1:0-8166 GCA_038250135.1 Acetobacterales bacterium
CAACAGGAAAGGCGTGAAGGGATCGCGCGGTAGCGAACTGCCCGCGGCCGCATTGGACGCCAGGTTCTGTCCGGTCGGCCCGGCGAGGCCGGGACTGCCCTCGACCAGGGTGGACCAGTTGTTCGCCGGCACCGGCTGCCCACGATGGCAGGTGTAGCAGGTGACACCGGTCTGGACGACGTGCGACGTCCAGTCCACGTTGATGGTCCGCACCATGGAGAGCATGCTGCGCGTCACGACCTTGGTATAGACCTCGTCGGACGCCATGTTCTCCACATTGTGGCAGTAGGCGCAGCCCTGGACCGGCGAGACCCACTCGGTCATCGCCTGCATGATGCGGCCGAACTGCGCCACGCTGAGATCGCCGAGAAGTTGCACGTTCTCGTAGATCTCGGAGGCCCTGTCGCCATCCGGATCCGCCGCTTCCGGCGCCTCCGGCACGCGGTTCGCCGCCACGGACACCGCGCGAAGCCGGGGGTTCACCACCTGCTCCATCCCAGTGCCGCGGAAGCCAAGCTGCGCGGTGACCACGGGGGGCCGTTCGAAGGTGAACAGCACCACCAGCACGCCGAGCAGTCCGGCGAAGGCCAGACCTAATTTGGCGGTCAGGCTCATCGCGGTGCTCCTTGCAAAAGGGCGGGATCGGCGATCGGCGCCCAGAGTTGCGGATAGGCGGGGGCGAAGTGCCGGTCCACCGCCCAGAGGTACCAATTATCCACCACCGTGCCGGTCAGCAGGATGCCGATACCGCCGGTGATGGGCGTCAGGATGGCGAACCACCAGGCCCAACGATGGATGCTTTCGAAGCTGGCGTTGAAGCCCATGGTCCAGCGCCAGAACAGGCCACCACGTTCCGCCGCCGTGCCACGGTCGAGCACCAGTTCGATCTCACGCTCGCCGCCGTAGCGGCCGAGGGCAAGGATCGTGGCGCCGTGCATCGCGAACAGCAGCACCGAACCGTACAGGAACACGATCGAAAGCGCGTGGAAGGGGTTGTAGAACAGGTTGCCGTAGCGGATCGAGAAGGCGGCGGTCCAGTCCAGGTGCGGGAAGATGCCGAAGGGCACCGCCTCGCTCCAGGAGCCCATCAGCACGGGGCGGATGAAGCCCAGCACCAGGTACAGCCAGATCGCGGCTGCGAAGGCCCAGCCAACATGCGAGCCCATGCCCAGTTGGCGTGCGCGCTGAAAGGTGCGGGCGAGCCAGAGGAGCAACGAGACGGTGAGGCAGAAGCCTGCCGCCAGCCACCAGCCACCCTCACGCAGGGGCGGAATGCGCAGCCCGTATTCGGCCTTGGGCGGCTCCAGCGCCAGCCAGAACAGCTGGCGGAAGAATTCCGAGACGTTCCAGTTCACCTGGGCCAGCATGTTCAGGCCGATGATCTCGAAGGCGATGAAGCCGAAGACGATCGACAGGATACCGAGCTGGCCGAGGTAGATGGGGCCCACCTGCGCATCGCCGAAGCGGCCGAACAAGTGGACGAAGCGGGTGCCGCCCTCGCGCGGCACATCGCCGGCGGGCAGGGGAACACCGGGATAAGTGGGCCCGCGAACCTGAACCCGCGTGAACAGGTTCTGGTATTCTGGCTTCCAGTCTTCTGATTTGGTCAGCATGTCGCTTCTCCAGCCTCAATTTTGCCAGATCGGCAGGTTGAGCCACCAACCCCACCACTCGGGCCAGCCGCGCGTCCAGAACGGGCCGCTGATGACGATGCAAACAGCGCTCCAGAAGCCAGCCGACAGCGCCAGAAAAAGGCCGAGGCGATGGATGCCGAGCGTGCCGATGGAATAGCCGATGAAGTCGCGGAAGAAGGTATTCTCATGCTCCGCGGTCTTGACCACCTGACCCTTTGGCGGATTGAGCGCCGAAAGCACCAGGCCGCCGTGCAACGACAGCGCCAGCACCGTGGTGAAGAAGAAGCTCACCGCGATCATGTGCGCCGGATTGTAGTGGAAGTTGAGATTCTGGTAGCCGACATTCGAAACCCAATCGAGATGCGACCAGATGCCGTAGGGGAAACCATGTCCCCAGGCGCCCATCAGGACGGGCCGGATCACCACCAGAGTGACGTAGGCGAAAATCGCCACGCTATAGGCAATTGGGATATGGTACCCCATGCCGAGCTTGCGTGAGATTTCTGCCTGGCGCAGCGCCCAGGATACGAAGGCGCCGATGGCGCACACCGTGATCACCTGCCACAGCCCGCCTTCGCGCATCGGCGCAAGGCGAAGGCCATAGGCGAGATCAGGCGGCGCGATATTGATCAGCCAAGGATTGAAGGTCCCCTGAATCGCGGCACCCGCCAGGATCAGCGCCGTGCCGATGACCGTGAAGAACACGGTCGTGATGCCGAAGAAGCCAACCCAGAACGGGCCTATCCAGAAGTCGAATAGCTCCCCGCCCACGAGCGTACCGCCCCGGACCCGGTATTTGCCTTCGAAACTCAGCATCGCCATTTGTTGATGCTCCCATCCACGCGGGGCAGGTTCCCGCCTTGCCGTGTTGTCGTCCCCGACAGCGGACGAGGCCCGCTGTGCCGCAGCAAGTCCGCATCCATCGGATGCGGAGGTCTTGCTGCGGGATCAGTTGATCCTCGCCCACTGCCGCGGAGCGACATTGGCGTGATCCGCCTATCGACCGATGGGCTGCCCCGGCGTGAAGGTCGGCGCGGTCGTGCAGAAGCCCAGGTGATCGCAGTAACGCGGCGAGCTGAGCACGACGAGATGGATCACAGCGGCAATGCCGATAACCCCGACCATGAACAGGAACAGGGCCCGACGCGGGTCAACCACCATCCAGATCTTATGCATGATTCTCTTCTCCTTTGTGTCTTTGGATCCGGGCCGGGCGCTCGCGCAGCGCGACCCGGATTCGCCTCAGAAGAAGCGCCAGTCCGGCGGAACCACGGAGTTGCCGTACACCATCGGCCTCCACAGCCACACCAGGACATGCGCGCCCATCGATGCGAAAACCGAGAAAGCCCAACCCTGCATCAGCAGGGACTGGATCTCTCGCGCTTCGCCTTCGGTCAGACCGGTTCTTGAACCTTCGGCCATCATTCAGACCTCCAACTGGCCTTTCGGCCGTCACCGCGCTGAGCCCGCGCGGCAGGGTTTGACACGGCGGGAAACCGCCCAGGCCGACTCGTCACCCGACTCCGTGCGGCAGTGCGTGCCACACGTTGGCGGGAGGCGAGAGCGGAAGGATGGAAGGGCACCGTCACGCGACGCCCTCCGCAATGCGCGGAGCACTCGCCGCCGCGGGCGTGAGATCGCCCAACTCGGCGCGCGTACGCTCCAGGGTGATGCGCGGCTCCCCAGCCTTGCGCGCAGCCTGCTCAACCTCTTCGCGCAGCCGCTTGGCCGCCGAGATGCGCAGCAGGAATGGTTCGCTCTCGACATGCGCGTCAAGCAGCGCGACGGCATCGTCATCCCAGGTTTCCTCGGGCCGCGTCGGCGTCGGATCGATCTTGTCGAGCTCCGTGCCGAGCGGGAGGATGAAGAACAGCGCGTCGAAAAGCGCGTTGCAGTATTCCTGGACGATGTAGGTGGCGCCGGAATAGCCCATGTAGGGCGTGCCGGTCGCACGACGGATGATCGCCCCAGGAAAGCTCGCAGGGATGTACATCGCGCGGCTTTTCAGTTCGGCCGCGTACATGCGTTCGTTGTAGCTGCCGAACAGCACCAGGGGCGGCGTCTGCTTCATCGCCAGGCGCACCGCGGCATTGTCCGGCTTCTCGCCGGCCACGCGGCTGAAGGCGAAGGCGCAGGGCACGCCCATCTCCTCGCCGAGGAAGCGCTGCAAGCCGCGCGCATAGGTATCGGTCGCCACCACCGCAAAGGAGGCGGAGGCGAAGAAATCCTGCGTCACGCTGCGCCAGAGATCCCACAGCGGCTTGATGGTGGTGTGCTTCTCACGCTCGATGAAGGGCTCGGGGTCGAGACCCGTGAGTTCGCCGAGCTTGCGCAGGAAGTTGGTGGTGGCGAACAGGCCGATCGGCGCCTGGAGGTAGGGGCGCTCCAGCTCCTCGCAAAGTTTGCGGCCGAATTCGCGGTACATGCAGATGTTGACGTCTGAGTCGGGCAGCTTGCCGATGTCCTCGACATGCGAGCCCAGCGGAAACACCAGGTTGATCTCGCAGCCGATGCCTTCGACGATCCGGCGGATCTCCGCGAGATCTGAGGGCATGTTGAAGGTGCCGTAGATCGGCCCGATGATGTTGACGCGCGGCTTCGTGCCTTCCTTGCGCACCCGCACCTTCGGCCGGCGGCCCTTCGCGCCGAATTCGGTCCACAGCCACATGATGGCGCGATCGGCGGCTTGCCACTGGTCCTCGTCAATGGTGCGGCAGATGAAGCGCGTCAGATTGCTGCCCTGCGGCGTCACGCCGCCGCCGATCATCTCGGCGATGGAACCCGTGACGACAACGGCGGGAAGATCAGGATCCTGCGAGGCCGCAGCGCGGCGCATCGAAGCCTCGGTGCCGTTCTTCGAGAGCGAATCTTCGTCGAGGCCCGTGACGACGATCGGCAACTCATGCGGCGGCAACGCGTCGGTGTAATGCAGCACGGCCGTGACAGGCAGGTTCTCGCAGCCCACCGGGCCGTCGATCACCACGCGCAGGCCGCGCACCGCGGAGAAGGCGTAGATCGCCCCCCAATAGCCGCCGGCGCGGTCATGATCGAGAACCAACATGCGTCAGGTTCCCACCGCTTCTTCGGCCTTGGCTTTCGCAAGGCGCAGCTTGCGCTGACGGTCGCGAAAGCCGGGCGGATCGACCGGCTTGTCCTTGAAGCCGTAGCCAGCGCCATCTGGCGTGCCCACGCCTTCGAAGAAACTGACCATGCGGGAGAAGCGTTCCTTGCCCCGCGTCTGCGCCGCGACGATGCCCGCCATCGAGGCCGCACCAGCCGGGCCGAACAGCGGACGGGCCGAGACCATGTTGGTGAAGTAGAGTGCGGGCGTGCCCATCTCCTTCGCCTTCTGCACCAAAGGCGTGGTGCCCAGCGCGAGGTCGGGCTTGCATTCATGCATTGCGTAGAGGTCCTGCTCGAGGCTCGCGCGATACTGCACATGCGTGCCTCGCGCCTCGAGCCATTCGCGATCGGGATCGCTCCATTCGGTGCGTGGGCAGGCGGTGCCGACATAGGGCACCTCTGCACCGGCCTCGATCAGCAGCCGCGCCACAAGAAGTTCCGAGCCCTCGTAGCCGGAGACCGTGATGCGCGCGCCGATCGGGTTGCTCGCCATCGCGCCCTGTATCGCCGGCAGCGCGCGCTGCTTCGCCGCGTCGATCTTGTCGGCGGACACACCGGCCGCCTTGCCGATCGCCTCCAGCCAGGCCGCCGTGCCATCGATGCCCACCGGGCCGGAGCCCACGACAGGACGTCCTGCGGCGCGGAATTCGCGCACGCTCGCCGTGTAGAAAGGATGCACCGCGGCCACCACCTTGCAGTCCAGCGCTGCATAAAGATCGCGCCACTCACGCGCCGGCGTCTGCGGCGCGAGCGAGAGGCCCATCGGCGCCAGCATCGCGCCGACGCCCATCGGATCGGCGGGGAACAACTCGCCGATCAGCGCCACGGTCTGCGCGCCCTCGCGATGGTCGCGCGGGCGGGCGACAGGCCCGGCTTCAGCCTCGTTGCGGGCATAGCGCAGCATCGCACCCGCCAGCACATCCTTCGCCTCGGCATGCGTCGGCACGCCAAAGCCCGGCACGTCGATGCCGATGATGCGCACGCCGTTGATCTGCTTCGGCAACAGGTCGAGCGGCACGCCCGAGGCTGTCGGCACACACAGGTTGATGATCACGATCGCGTCGTAATCCTCAATCTTCGCCTGGGCGTGTACCGCGTCGCGGATGTCCTCGAACAGCTTGCCTGTCACCAGAGTCTCGCTGTTAAAGGGCACGTAGCCGACCGTGCGACGCGCGCCGTAGAAGTGACTCGTGAAGGTCAGGCCATAGACGCAGCAGGCACTGCCCGAAAGGATCGTCGCCACACGCCGCATGCGCAGCCCCACGCGTAACGAGCCGAAGGCCGGGCACATGGATTGCGGCTGGTCGTGCGGGCCCTTTGGATAATCGGTCGCCAGCTTGTCCATCAGCAAGCTTTTGCCGGCGGCACGCGCCGCCGCATCGAGCGTGTCGCGGCCACCATGGCAGGCGGGGCCTTCGGACACCTTGGTGGGGATTGGCGTGTCCATGCCTCAGACTCCCTCGTAGACCACTTCGAGAGAGGGTTTCGTGATCACCTCGGCGCCGCACATGTCTTCCATGGTTGCGGGGTTGAGCACGACGCCGCGGCCGACCGCATCGCCCTTGAACAGGTTGAGCAGATTGTCATGGGTCAGCGGCTTCGGCCGCAGCGGCGGCGCTTCGGCGACCTGCGTGGCGAGCTGCTCGAACACGCTCGCCCATTGGCCGCCCGGTGTGCCGACGATCTCGTAGTTGGCGGATTTGCGGCGAATGTCGTCATCGGCCGGAATGGCGGAGAGGACGGGGATGCCGACAGCTTCCGCGAAGGCATGCGCTTCACCCGTGCCATCATCCTTGTTGATGACCATGCCAGCGACGCCGACATTGCCCCCGAGCTTCTTGAAGTATTCCACGGCCGAACAGACGTTGTTCGCGACATACAGCGATTGAAGGTCGTTGGAGGCGACGACGATCACCTTCTGGCACATGTCGCGGGCGATCGGCAGGCCGAAGCCGCCGCAGACCACGTCTCCCAGGAAGTCGAGCAGCACGTAGTCGAAATCCCACTGGTGGAAGCCGAGCTTCTCCAGCAATTCGAAGCCGTGGATGATGCCACGCCCGCCGCAGCCGCGGCCGACTTCCGGGCCACCGAGCTCCATGGCGTAGACGCCATCGCGCTTGAAGCAGACATCGCCGATGGCCACGGGCTCACCGGCCGCCTTCTTCTTCGAGCTGGTCTCGATGATCGTCGGGCAGGACCGGCCGCCGAAGAGCAGGCTCGTGGTGTCGGATTTCGGATCGCAGCCGATCAGCAGCACACGCTTGCCCTGCTGCGCCATCATGTAGCTGAGGTTGGCCAACGTGAAGGACTTGCCGATGCCGCCCTTGCCATAGATCGCAATGATCTGCGTTTCTTTCTTGGGTGGCGCAGTGTGCACGGCGTCAGGCTCCTGCGCCGCTTCGGCGCGCAGTGCCTCCGCCATGCTGGCCTGGGCGGAATTGGACGGCTGGACTCCGGTCATTTCATTCACGTCGTTGTTCTCCAGTCGATAACCATTTTCAGACACGCCGCATCGGAGAACGCCGTCTTGTAGGCATCCTCCGCTGCGTCCGGCGCCCGGTGATGCGTGACCAACCCGTCGAGTGACAGGCGGCCGGCAGCCAAGTGGTCGCGGACCGCGACGAGGTCCGGTTCCTTGAATTCGGTGGCGATGCGCAGCCGCGCCTCGCGCATGAAGGCGGGCGGAAAAGCGAAGGAGAGCGGCGCGGCATAGAAGCCCGCGAGGATCACCTCCCCCGCCGGCGCGAGCCGCCCGATCAGCGTGTCGAGCATGCTGCCATCGCCGCTGACTTCGCAGATGCTGCGATAGTTGCGGCGTGGATCGTCCTCGGCGCGGATCACGTCGTAGCCGACAGCGCCGCCGAAGCGCGCGGGGTTCTTCTCCCACACCGTGGGGGCCGGCGCGCCGGCCGCGATGACCAGCCGCGCAATGAGCCGGCCCAACACGCCGTGCCCGACGATCAGTTCGGGCGGCACGAAGCCTGAAGCACCCAGCGGGGCGATCGCGTGCTGCGCCGTCGCGGCCAGCGCCATCAGCACCGCATCGACGCCGAGCGCTTCGTCCACCGGCATCACGCGCGCCGCCGGCACCACGAGGCGCGAGGCTGCGCCGCCGAACAGGCCGCGCACTTCAACACCAGCGCGCGCCCCAAAACAGCGCGCGCCGGGGACGAATACCCGCTCGCCCACTTGGCGCTGCGTGGCGCTGCCGACCGAGATGATGCGGCCGACCGATTCATAGCCCGGCACCAGGGGGTAGCCCATGCCCGGGAAGGGCGGCATGCGCCCCGTGTAGAGCAACCGCTCCGTGCCCGTACTGATGCCCGAGAACTCGAGATCGACCACCACGTCATCCTGGCTTGGGGGCAGGAGGTCGAGGCGGGTGAAGCCGAGCTGCTCTGGTGCTTCG
>JBBSCP010000221.1:0-8164 GCA_038250135.1 Acetobacterales bacterium
CTGGCGGCGGCGCTACGGGGGCGTGTGAACGACCTGGAAGCAATGCCGGCCGAGGAACAGGCCCGCGCCATCCAGGACCTGGTCTACGATGCCGGGCGGCGCGAGCCCTTCCTCGTGGCGGGCAAAGATGGCAAGCCCGGCGTCTCACGCGGCTGGTTCGATGCGCTCTATCAGGTGCTGCTGGGCCAGCCGGAGGGGCCGCGCTTCGGCGGCTTCGTGGCGCTCTATGGCATCGAGGCGACGATCGCGTTGATCGAGGGCGCGCTTCAGCGGGAATCGCAGCCCGCATGATCGCCCTGCTGCGCCGCTATGGCACGACGGTGTTCGGGCTGCTGCTGCTCGGCGCCGCCGTCTACGTGGTGCAGAAGGAGTTCCGCAGCCTCTCGCTCGCCGATGTGCGCGCGGCACTCGATGCCATCCCGCACAATACGCTGTGGGTGGCGGCGGGCTGGACGGTGCTGGCCTATGCGGTACTGACGATCTACGACCGGCTCGGCAGCGTCTATGCCGGGCATCCGGTGAGCTATGGGCGCACCTCGCTCGCCTCCTTCTGCGCCTATACGCTGGCGCACAATCTTGGTTTCGCGGCGGTCTCCGGCGCGGCGGTGCGCTATCGCTTCTATGCCGCCTGGGGGTTGCCGCCACTGGCCATCGCCAAGGTGGTTGCCTTCACCAGCCTGACCTTCGGCCTTGGCGGCTTGGCGCTCGGCGGGCTGGTGCTGGTGATCGAGCCGGAAGTGGTGCCGGGCCTCGGCGAGCAGGTGCCACGGCTGCTGATGCAGGGGCTTGGACTGTTCATGTGGGCGCTGGTCATCGCCTATGTGACGCTGTCACGCATCCGCTCGCACATCACGCTGTTTGGTCACCGCATCGAGCTGCCGGGCTTCCGCATGGCCCTGATCCAGACGCTGCTGGCCAGCGCCGATGTCGCGATCACGGCGATGATCTTCTATTCGCTGCTGCCGCCGGCGGAGGGGCTGACCTTCCTGAAATTCCTCGGCGTCTACATCACCGCCTATACGGCCGGCATCGCGGCGAGCCTGCCCGGCGGGATCGGCGTGTTCGACGGCGCCATTCTGCTCGGCCTGCAACCCTGGCTGACGCCGGCGCAGGTGGTCGGCGCGCTGCTGGTATTCCGGCTGTACTACTACATCATCCCGCTGTTCCTGGCGGGCATCCTGTTCGCGGGGTTCGAGATCGCGCAGCGCAAGCACGTGCTGGCGCGTTTTGCGGCCGAGCAGCGCGTCGCGGATTCGCTGGAAGTGCCGGCCATCGCCGGGCTGGTCGGCCTCGGCGGCACGCTGCTGCTGTTCCTCGGCGCGTTGCCCTTCAAGCCCGCCGCCGTGACGGATTGGGCGGGGGCGGAGGCCGCGCTCGCCTCGCAATTCGCGGCCTCGGTGCTGGGCTCGCTGCTGCTGGTGATGGGCTACGGGCTGCTGCGGCGGCTGCGCCTGGCCTGGGTGGCGGGCGTGGTGCTGCTGCTGCTGGGCGCGGTGATCTGCTGGATGCGCGCCGATGCCTGGTGGCTGTGGTCGGCCTATCTGCTGGTGGCGCTGATGCTGGCCGGGCTCCGCCCTGCCTTCTACCGCCGCGCCCGGCTTGTGCGCGAGCCCCTGGCGGCGGAGAGCGCGATTCCGCTGGCCGTCGTCGCGGCCTGCGCGCTGCTGCTGGCGAGTGTTTCGCTGGGCGGGCGCGTCGCGGAGGAGAGTTGGTTCGAGGTCGTGCTCTCGCCCCTTGTGCCGGACAATCTGCGCTTTGCGGTCGGGCTCGCGGCGGTGCTGCTGCTGATCGGCGTGGTGCGGCTGCTGCGCCCGGTGCGGCTGCGGCCGGAGGCTTGGACAGGCCCGACCCGCGCGCGGGTGAAGCGCCTCGGCGCCGCGGCGCCCGAGCTCGCCGATGGCGCCGTGTTCGGCGAGTCCGGGCGGGCGGGCTTCGCTTTCGTGAAGCGCGATGATGTGTGGCTCGGCCTTGGCGATCCGGCAGGGGAGGAGAACGACCGCATTTCGGCGATCTGGCGCTTCCGCGACATGTGCGACCGTGCGGGGGTGGACGCCGCCTTTTCGCGCGTCGGCACCGGGCTGCTGCGCGTCTATGGCGATATCGGGCTGACCGCCTTCGCGATGGAGACGCCGCGCGACGGCTCGGCGCCCCGCTACCTGGTCTGCCGGGCCGAGCGCGACCTGCAAAAACTGCTACCGCTGCTGCCGCAGGGCGAGGCGAGCACTGGCGCGCGGAGATAATCCTGCCGCGCTACTGACTCGCCCAGACGATGCGGTGCACCCAGGCGAGTTCCGACAGGTCAAACGCATAATTCGGATGCGCCGGGTTGAGCGAGGCGAGTTCCACCCGTCGCGCCGATTGGCGCAGCAATTGCTTCGCCATCACCTCGCCCGCCCGCGTCCGCACCACCACGCGATCGCCCCGCCGCACCGGCGCGCCGGGCGAGACGATGACCACATCACCGTCGCGAAACACCGGCTCCATGCTGTCGCCACTGATCTCGAGGGCGTAGGCGTTGGGGTCGGGCACGTCTGGCACCGAGATCTCGTCCCAGCCGCCGCCCACGGGGTAGCCGCCATCGTCGAAGAAGCCTTCGCTGCCGGCCTGCGCCAGGCCGATCAGTGGGATGCGCCGCGCCGCCGCAGTGCGGCCGCCGCGCGGCATGGCGGGCGTGCCGGTGACGAGCGCCGAAAAGGTATCGAGGCCGGCGCCGGTGGCATCGAGCACCTTGGCGATGCTCTCGGTGGAGGGCCAGCGCGGGCGGCCATCCACCCCCTTGCGCTTGGAGGGGTTGAACGCCGTGGCGTCGAGCTTGGCGCGGCGCGCCAGGCCTGAGGCCGAAAGCCCGTTCTCGGCGGCCAGCGCGTCGATGGCGCGCCAGACATCCTCATGTCGCATGGAAGCCAGCCTCCCTGCCGATTCGCGTTGATTTCCTATCTGGATGACATCCTAGGTTTCGAGTCGCGATGCAATAGGAACTATTGCCTTGCAACCCAGAGGCGAAATTGGTAAACGGGCGTTGTTCCTGATTTGTTCATATCTGAGCAGGTCAACAGCGCAGAAGGACCCCCCGCCCCATGCCCATCTCTCCCAACCGCACGCCCATCCTGGCCAGCCTCGATCGGGCCCAGCCCTTTGCCTCCGCCGAGGAGGCCTGGTTCTGGACGATGATGGCTCTGACCGCCCGACGCGAGGGTGCGCGGCTCTCCGCCGGCCGCGGCGAATTCGTCCGCCCCTGCGAGCCCGATGACGTCATCAAGTGCCTCGACCGGCTGTATCGCCAGCGCCGGATCGAGCTCAGCCATGCGCGGATCATGCGCATCTGGGGCGAGCGCAACTGCGCGCCCAACCCGCGCATGCCCGGCGAGCGCGGCGACCACCGGTTGTGGGAGGAGGCGATGGAGCGGCTGGACTATCCGCTGCGCGCCAAGGGCATCGTCGCCGGCCCGCCGCGCGGATTGGAAGGCATTGCGGAAGCCAGCCACGCCGCCGGCACGCTCGCCATGGGGCGCGCCTGAGCATGCGCCACCTGAGCATGGGCAGGGCCACGCATCGGCATCTCGCCACGCCGGAAGCCGGCCAGAAGCTGTGGATCGCCTTCGGCGGCGTGGCCGACCAACCCTGGCTGCGGCTGTTGCGCCCAGGCTTCCGGCACTGCTTTGCCGCCCTGGCCGATGAGGCCGGCTGGACGGTGCTGGAGCCACTCTCGGGTCGGCTGATGGTGGCGCGGCTGCCGGTCGCGCCGGGCTTCGACCTGCCGCTGTTCTATCGCCGGGCGGGGCTGCGCGTACTCGGCCCCTTCGCCGCGGGCGAGCCGCGCGGCAGTTCCCTCCCCGCCTTCGCGCCGTTCACCTGCGTGACCCTCTGCCGCGCCCTGATCGGGCCGGAGGCGCCTTTCGCCGTGACCCCCTTCGGCCTGTTCCGGGCCCTGGGTGGCGAGGCGTCGGCAAAAGAATCTTTGATTTATAGGAATAAAGTCTTGACACCGGGACGAACCCCGCGCTAAGACACCTCTGCCACGGGGCGAGTTGCGCCCCGCGGTCTTCTCCCTCCCCGGCCTCCTCCCTCGAAGGCCCGTCCGGCTCCCCGGACGGGCCTTCACTTTTTTCGGGCGGCCGGCGGGACCCCCTCTCAGCCGAAGGAGACGCGCATGGGTGGATTGCTGAAGGCGCCGAAGCCCCAGGCCGCTCCGGCCTCGGACCCCGCCACACCCGATACCGCCCAGCTCGCTGCCGCGACCGCCAGCACCGCGGAGGCCGCGACGCGCGAGGCTCAGGCCCGGGCCGCCGAGCGCGCCCGCCGCTCGCTCTCCGCCACCATCGCCACCTCGGCGCGCGGTGTGCTCGACCCCGCCCCCGCCTTCGCAAGCCGCAAGACCCTTCTGGGTGAGTGATCGCCCCCTCAGTCCAAGGATGACCGCATGACCCCCGAGGACGTGCTGAGCCGCCACGCCCGCGCCGCCGCGCGCCGGCAGCCGCTGGAGAGCACCTGGCAGGATTGCTACGACCACGCCTTGCCGCCGATCGGCTCGGCGCCGCTGTTCGACGCCACCGCGGCCGACGCGGCCGAGCAGCTGGCTTCCTCCCTGCTGGCCGAACTGACGCCGCCCTGGTCGCGCTGGTTCGGCCTGGCCCCCGCGCGGCACCTGCCGGATGCGGTGGCGGCGGGCATGGCGGCGGACCTCGAACTCGCCGCCGACACGCTGCAGGGGCACCTCGACCGTTCCAACTTCGCGCTGGAGATCCACCAGGCCTTCCTCGATCTCGTCATAGCCGGCACCGGCGTGCTGATGGTCGAGGAAGCGCCGCCCGGCGAGGGCTCGGCGCTGCGCTTCCACGCCGTGCCGCTGCGCGATGCGGTGATGGAGGAGGGCGCCTCCGGCCGGCTCGACACCGTGTTTCGGGCGCTGCGCCTGACGCCGGCCGAGTTGCTCGCCCGCTGGCCCGGCGCGCACGTGCCGAAAGTGAAGGACGAGGCCGATGCGGCGCGCAAGCTGCGCGTGGTCGAGGCCGCCTGGCCCGATGCGAGGTACGGCCACCGCTACGCCGTTGTGCTCGAGCTCGATGAGGGCGTGCCGGAGCTGCTGGCCGAGGGACGCTTCGCCGAAAACCCCTTCGTCGCCTTCCGCTGGCTGAAGGTGCCCGGCGAGGTTTATGGCCGCAGCCCGGTGCAGAAGGCGCTGCCCGACATCCGCACGGCCAACAAGGTGGTCGAGCTGATCCTCAAGAACGCCTCCATCGCGGCCACGGGCATGTGGATGGCCGAGGATGACGGGGTGCTGAACCCCGCCACCATCCGCCTGGTGCCAGGGGCGATCATCCCGAAGGCGCCGGGTTCCTCCGGCCTCACGCCACTGGCCGCCGCGGGGGATTTCGACGTCTCGCAGCTGGTGCTGGACGATCTGCGCGCACGCATCCGTGGCGCGCTGCTCGCGGACCGCATCGCGGCCTCCGACAAGGCCGGCATGACGGCAACCGAGGTCCTGGAACGCGGCGCCCAGGCTGCGCGGCTGCTGGGCGCGACCTATGGTCGCCTGCAGGCCGAATTGCTCAGTCCGCTGATCGGCCGCTGCCTCGCCATTCTGCGCCGGCGCGGCGAGATCGGTTGTGGCGAGCATGAGGCGCGGCTGACCTACGCCTCGCCGCTCGCCCGCGTGCAGGCCCGCGCCGATGCGGCCGAGACGCTGCTGTTCCTGCAGGCCGTCTCGGGACTGGGAGCGGAGGCGAAGGCGGTGCTCGACGGTGCCGCCGCCGTGCGCTGGCTCGCCCGCACGCTCGGTGCGCCGGCCGAGATCCTCCGCCCGCCAGCGACCCTGACCACAACCCCCAACCAGGAGTGAGCCCCGGCATGCCCGAGGACCTTTTGACCGCCGCCGCCGAGCCCCAGGCCCGCACGGCACGCCCCGCCGAAATCCCTGCGAAATTCTGGGACGAGATGGCGGGCGAGTTGCGCGTGGACGCGCTGCTTAAATCCTACATCGAATTGGAGCGCCGCCTCTCCCAGCGCGCCGTACCGCCGGCCGATGACGCGCCGGAGGAGGACCGCAGCCGCTGGCGCCAGATGCTCGGCATTCCCGACAGCCCCGAGGGCTATGAGGTGACGCCGCCGAACGAGATCGTCACCCCCGACCCGGAGGTGAACAAGCGTCTGCACCAGGCCGGGTTCACGCCGCGCCAGGCGCAGCTGGTCTACGACCTTGCCGCCGAACGCCTGCTGCCGCTGATCGCCGAAGCTGCCGCGGAATTCGAGGCCGGCAAGCAGGTGGAGAAGCTGCGCGCGCATTTCGGCGGCGAGGAGCGCTTCCGCCGCATCGCCGGCCAGATCTCCACCTGGGGCCGCGCCAACCTCCCCGACGCCGTCTTCACCGCGCTGTCGAGCACGGCCGAGGGCGTCGTTGCCATGTCGCGCATGATGGAGGCGAAGGAGCCGCCGCTGTCGCGCGAGGCGGAGGTCGAGCGCGGCCCCGACGAGGCGGAGCTGCGCAAGATGATGCGCGACCCGCGCTACTGGCGCGCGCGTGAGCCGGAATTCGTGAAGCGGGTGACGGAAGGCTTCCGTCGCCTGGTCGGAGAATGATCCCGGCGGGACGAAGCTTTGACTCGTGCCGAGGCCGCGAAAGCGGCCCGCCGGAAGTCCGGCGGAGCCAAGGAAACCGTAGGTTTCCGCCCGGCGTCTGAGGGCACCAAAACGAAGACCGAGGGTCATTCTGCATGACCCTTGGTATGAGCTGCCGGCTGCGTCGCTGAAGCGCGCAGCCGGCCGCCGCCGCGCACCCCCCGACGCGCGGCGGCCGGCGGGGGCGGGTGGTTCGAGCGTCAAGGCTCCCACCCGCCCCGCCCCACCCTTTGCCCGCGAACAACCAGCACGCTGGCCCGTGGGCCTCTGCACGCGACCCGGCCCGCAAGGACCAACCGTCGCCGCGTGCCGCTTCCTCAAAACCCAGATCAAGGAGGGCTCCATGCCCACCAGCACCCAGATCGACGCCGTCTTCACCCGCCAGTTCCAGGCCGAAGTGCATGAGGCCTATCAGCGCCAGGGCAGCAAGCTTCGCCCCACGGTGCGCTCCAAAACCGGCGTGGCCGGCAGCAGCACCACCTTCCCGAAGGTCGGCAAGGGCATTGCCCAGGCCAAGATGCGCAACGGCGCCGTGCCGGTGATGAACCTGACCCACGCGCAGGTCGAATGCGTGATGCAGGACTACTACGCCGGCGACTGGATCGACCGCCTCGACGAGCTCAAGACCAACCTCGATGAGCGCGGCGTGATCGCCAATGCCGGGGCTTTCGCGCTAGGCCGCAAGACCGACGAACTCATCATCGCCGCTCTCGACACCGCGACGCGCGAGGCCATCGGCACCGCCGCCGGCACGACGGACAGCGACCGCCTGACGAAGGCGAAGGTACTGCTCGCCTTCGAACTGATGGGCGCGGCCGACGTGCCGGATGACGGCAATCGTTTCGCTGTTGTCGGCTGGAAGCAGTGGAGCGACCTGCTGGCGATCGACGAGTTCAGCTCGGCCGATTTCGTCGGCGACGATGCGCTGCCCTGGAAGGGCACGCAGGCGAAGCGCTGGCTCGGCGCCACCTGGATGCCGCATTCCGGCCTGACCAGGTCCGGCGCGCTGCGCTACTGCTACTTCTACCATAAGACCGCGATCGGCCACGCGGCCGTGGCCGAGGTCGAGACCGACATCACCTGGCATGGCGACCGCGCGGCGCACTTCGTTGCCAACATGATGAGCCAGGGCGCGGTGCTGGTCGATGACCTCGGCGTCGTGCGGATGCGCGCGGCGGAATAGTCGCGAATGCGCGCGGCGGACGCGCATGCGCGCGGCGGAATAGTCGCTGATGCGCGCGGCGGAATAGTCGCGGCTGCGCTCCTGTGTCTTGCGGGCCGCAACGCGGTCCGAGGCCGCGATTGTGGCCCGCCGGCAGTCCGGCGAGCCAAGCGGCCGGAGGCCGCGCCCGGCGCTTGAGGGCATAAAAACTCCGGGCGGCTCCATCAGGAGCCGCCCATTTCGTTGCACCCATATATGGACGGACAAGATGGCCCTCACCGCCCTCGCGCTCTGCTCGCGCGCCCTGCTGCGCATCGGCGCCCAGCCCGTGGCCTCGCTCGACGAAGGCACGGCGGAGGCGGAGGTGGCAGCCAACCTCTACGCACC
>JBBSCP010000222.1:0-8120 GCA_038250135.1 Acetobacterales bacterium
ATCGTGCCCTACGCGCTGGACACCAACGACATGAAGTTCTGGCTCGCACCCGGCTACACGCCGCAGCAATGGCTGGACTATGCAGTCGAGACCTTCGACGTGCTCTACGAGGAAGGCGGCAGCGCGGTGCGTATGATGTCGATCGGCCTGCATCTGCGAATCATCGGCCGGCCGGGGCGCATTCGCGCCTTCGAGCGATTTCTGCAACACGCGCAGGCTAAACCTTGCGTCTGGTACGGGACGCGTGCCGGCATCGCGCGTGCCTTCGCCGCACACAACGCGGCCCCTGCCGAACCCGCCGCACGCTGAGGAGCACGCGCATGGAATTCGACATTGCCGAGGCCTTCGCTGCCCATGCAGTGCGCGTGCGGCATGCAGATCTCTCGCCCACAGCTTTAGCTGCGGCGAAAACCTTTCTACTCGACACCATCGGTGTCGCGATTGCTGGCAGCAGTGGCGCGAATGTGGAGACGGTGCGCGACCTCGCCGCCAATTGGGGCGCAGGCGATGAGGCGACGGAATGGCTCGGCGGCCGTAGAATGTCAGCAGGCAGCGCCGCCATTGTGAATGCCTATCTGATCCATTGCCTGGAATTCGACTGCGTGCATGAGGGCGCGGTTGTGCACCCCATGGCAACGCTGCTCTCGGCGCTCTTTGCCTGGAGCGAACGCGAGGCGATGCGTGGCCGGCCCGTGGATGGCGCGCGGTTCATTGCCGCGATGGCCGTAGGCGTCGATGTCGCGGGCCTGCTCGGCGTGGCTACGGACGGCGCGCTGCGCTTCTTCCGCCCTGCTACCGCCGGCGGCTTCGGTGCCACGGCGGCGATCGCCAACCTCGCCGGCTTTGACATCGCCACCACGCGCAGCGCTTTCGGCCACATGTACGGCCAGACCAGCGGCACGCTACAGCCGCACCTCGAAGGCTCGCCGTTGCTGGGCCTCCAGATAGGCTTCAATGCACGCGGCGCCATCGCCGCCTGTGACCTCGCAGCCGCTGGTATGCAGGGCCCGCGCGACGTCTTCACCGGACGATACGGCTACTACTCACTGATCGAGAATGAAGGCCCACACCTCGACCGGATCGAGTCGGTGTTGGGCCGGGACTGGCAGATCGAGAAGTTGTCACACAAGCCTTTCCCCTCAGGGCGTCTGACGCATGGCGTGGTGCATGGACTGCGCGACCTGATGGCGCTGCACGGCTTCGCGGCAGCGGAGGTGGAGGAAGTCATCTGCCACGTACCGCCACTCGTGCGTCGCCTCGTTGGCCGCCCCGACATCCCAGATCCCGGCTCGAACTACGCGAAGCTGTGCCTCCCCTTCGTCGCCGGCGTCTGGCTGGCGAAGGGACGCTGCGACGTGCCGGATTTCCGGGGCGAGGCGCTGCTCGATCCGCGCGTGCACGCATTCGCCGCGAAGGTACGGATTGAGCCTGATGCCAACACCAACGAGAACGCGCTCGACCCGCAGGAGATCAGCGTGCGGCTGGCCTCAGGTGCCACGCACAGCCTGCATCTGCCGCACACCTACGGGCATCCTGCCGTGCCGCTGAGCGCAGCCGAGAACGAGAATAAATTTCGCCGCTGCTGCGCCCACGCTGAGCCGCCACGCGCGGCCAGCACGGCGAATCGCCTGCTCGGCCTGGTCGCAAGCGTCGAATCCCTGCCCGATATCGGCGTTCTCGTGCACGCCATGCGCCGGAAAGATTGACGGCGCAGCAGGTCGAGCCTTATTTGTCCGGACAAATATTCACCGAGGAGCGGCCCATGGACACCCATATCGCGCCCGCCGATGCCGATGCCGAGATGCTCGATGCGGTGGAGAAGTGGCTGGCGCGCGACGTCCGGCCGCATGTGCTGAAGTTCGACCATGCCGACGAATATCCGCATGCGATGGTGGAACAGATGAAGGAGCTCGGCCTTTTCGGCTCCACCATCCCTGCCGAGTATGGGGGACTCGGATTATCCGCCACGACCTACGCGAAGATCGTCGAGCGGATTGCCGAGACCTGGATGTCGTTGACCGGCATCTTCAACAGCCACCTCATCATGGCCGCCTGCGTGTCACGTCTTGGCACGGAGGCGCAGAAGCACGCCTGGCTGCCGAAATTCGCCAGCGGCGAGATCCGCGGCGGCCTCGCGCTCACCGAGCCGGATTGCGGCACGGATCTCCAGGCCATCCGAACAAAAGCGCGGCGTGAGGGCGATCACTACATCGTCAACGGCACCAAGACCTGGATCAGCAACGGCATTCAGGGCAGCTGCTTCGCGCTGCTCGTCAAGACTGATTCCGACACCGAGCCACGCCACAAGGGCATGTCGATGCTTCTGGCGCCGAAGGGCCCGGGCTTCACCGTCAGCCGCAAGCTCGAAAAGCTCGGCTACAAGGGCATCGACAGCGCCGAGCTGGTCTTCGAGGATTATCGCGTTCCGGCCGAGAACCTGATCGGTGGCATCGAGGGCAAAGGGCTTCAGGCGGCGCTTGGCGGCCTGGAACTCGGCCGCATCAACATTGCCGCACGCGGCTGCGGCCTCGCCTCCGCCGCATTGAAGGATTCCGTACGCTACAGCCAGATTCGTCGCACCATGGGCAAGCCGATCTGCGAACATCAGGCGATCCAGCTCAAGCTCGGCGAGATGGCGACGCGACATCAGGCGGCGCGGCTGCTGACTTACGACGCTGCGCGCGCTTATGACGCCGGCGAGCGCTGCGACATGGAAGCCGGCATGGCAAAATTCTTTGCGAGCGAAGCCGCGGTCGAGAACGCGCTCGACGCCATGCGTATCCACGGCGGCTACGGCTATTCGAAGGAGTACCATGTGGAACGCTACTTCCGCGATGCGCCGCTGATGTGCATCGGCGAGGGAACGAACGAGATCCAGCGCATGATCATCGCAAAGCAGCTCATCGCGCGGAACCCGGCATGAACCTGCCGCTGAAGGGCCTGCGCATCCTCAGCTTCGAGCAATTCGGCGCCGGCCCTTTCGCCACCATGCACCTCGCCGATCTCGGCGCCGAGGTGATCAAGATCGAACCTCCTGCGACTGAGGGCGAACCGCCCGGCGATATCGCGCGCCACACCGGCGGCTTCGGGTTGGGCGAGAATGACAGCCAATACTTCCAGTCCTTCAATCGCAACAAGCGCAGCATCACGCTCGATATTCGCAAGCCTGATGCAAAAGCGGCGCTCCATCGACTCGTCCTGCGCGCCGATGCCGTGGCGAATAATCTTCGCGGCGATCTGCCGGCACGGCTCGGGCTCGACTACGCGGCGCTGTCGGCGATCAATCCCGCCATCGTCTGTGTGCATCTCTCGGGCTACGGCCGAACCGGCGAGCGCGCCGCCTGGCCCGCCTACGACTACCTCGCCCAGGCCGAGGCCGGCTTCTGCGCGCTGACCGGCGAGCCCGGGGCGCCCCCTACACGCGCCGGCCTCTCACTCGTTGACTTCATGTCCGGCCTCACCGCGTCCACAGCGCTGCTCGCCGGCGTCACAGGCGCGCGGGCCACCGGGCTAGGCTGCGATCTTGATGTTTCTCTCTACGATGTCGCGATGCATAGCCTGACCTATGTTGCGACCTGGTATCTGAACGACGCCTATGATGTGCCGCGCCGACCACGTGGCGGGCATCCCTTCATCGTCCCCTGCGAGATGTTCCCGACCCGGGATGGATATGTCTTCGTGATGTGCATCAAGCCCGCCTTTTGGATGCGATTCTGCGAGGCCGCTTCGCTGCCGGAACTGCTCGCCGATCCACGCTTCCGTGGCTTCGAGGCGCGCCTCGCCAATCGTGAAGCGCTGATGGCAACTCTCGATCCGATAATGCGGGCGCGCGATTCTGCTGCATGGATGGCGCTGCTTGCCGGCAGGGTGCCGGTCGCGCCCGTGCTGAGCCTGGCCCAGGCGTTGGAGAATCCCTATTTGCGCGCTGAAGGTGGCGTGCTCGATCTGCCGCACCCGGCACGGCCGGACCTCAAGGTGATGGCAAGTCCGATCCGTCACAATGGTGCACGCCTCGCGGGCCGCGCGGGCCCCGCATACGGCGCCGATACGGCAAGTGTGCTCGCGGAGAACGGCTACACGGCCGATGACATCGCGCATCTGCGCGCGCTGGGGGCCGTGTAGCGCATGAAGCTCACGGGGCTGCGCGTGCTCGATCTGTCGCTGTTCCTGCCGGGGCCTTACCTTACCACCGTGATGGCCGATCATGGCGCGGAGATCATCAAGCTGGAGCCGCCGACAGGCGAGCCGGTACGCCACATCGGTCCACGCGCGCAGGGCGAGAGTGTGTGGTTCCGCAATACACATCGCGGAAAGAAGTCGATTGTGCTTGATTTGAAGAGGCCTGAAGATCTGACCTGTTTCTGCGAAATCGCCGAGACTTGCGACGTCGTCGTGGAAGCCTTCCGACCTGGTGTCGCGGATCGTCTCGGTATCGGAGCGTCTGCGATGACAGCGCGCAATCCGCGCCTCGTCTATTGCTCCATCTCGGCCTTCGGGCAGGAGGGGCCGCTGCGCAACAGGCCGGCGCATGATCTTGCCGTGGAGGCGCTGGCGGGCACGCTGTCCGTCAACCTCGGCCAGGACGGGCAGCCGACAAATCCGGCGATTCCGGTGGCGGATGTTACGGTATCGTTGCTTGCGCTGAGCGCGATCCTGATGGCGCTGCTGCGGCGGCAAGCAACCGGACGCGGCGATGTCATCGACATGGCGATGCTCGATGCCACGCTCTCGTGGTTGCCCAACGCCACGGGTCCGGTCTTCGCCGAGGACCGCGCACCTTTGGTGAAGCAGGAACGACAATGGGGCGGCGGCGCGCTCTACGGCATCTACGCCACAGCCGATGCCAGGCATGTCGTGCTTGGCGGCAGCGAGCACAAATTCGCCGAGAACCTGCTGCGCGCCCTCGACCGGCCGGATCTCGTCGCCGCGGCATCCGGCCCGCCCGGCCCTGCGCATGCTCCAGTGCAGGCATTCCTGCGCGAAACTTTCGTCACGCGCTCGCGCGAAGAATGGGAAGCCTGGTTCGAAGGGCGCGATGTGTGCTTCGCGCCCCTTCTCGACTTGCAGGAGGCCTTCGCCCACCCCAATGCGACCGCGCGTCACATGTTGGTGCGCGATGAGCAGGGCAATCTGCATATCGGTTTGCCGATCAAGTTCCGCGACGAACCAGGCATGCTGAATCCGCGCTTGCCGGCGCTTGGCGAGCATACGCAAGAGGTGATAGCCGAGGCACGCCGCCGACTGGCGCGATAGGCGTCACATCGCTCGCCGCCTTGAATCCCAGGCCTTTGCCAACTCGTCGCGGAAAGCTGGCGCTGCGATGGCGATCAGGCGCTCGGCGCGCTGGTCAAGATTAGCATGGCGCAGTTCCGCCACGCCATGGTCTGTGACCACCACGTCGAGACCTCGATCTCGAAGCCATCGGCCACGTATGGAAGATCCGGATCGACGACGCCGACCAGCGCCGCGCCGGCCACAGCCACAGACGGCACGAAGTCATGCGCCAACGCGAGCGAAACGCGCCCTTGGCGCGGCGCGCTGCAGCGGAACCACGCCATGTCGCAACCTGCGGCCCTGCTCAGAAAGGCCGCGCTCTCGCTGTAGTGCAGCGGTCGATAGCACACACGCCCGGCTGCCAGGCCCACACGCAACTCTGGCGTCATGAACAGCGCCTCCAGTGGCGCCAGCAGCGAAAGATCACGGCGATTCACGCCGGCGATCGGCACCTGCACGAAGCTGGTGCCCGCCAGCGCCTCAGACCGCGAGGCTGCCGCATCGAGCAGCGCCAGCGGCTCACCGGTGCAACCTGCCACGAAGATGCGCAGCCCTCCGCGCAGTCCGCGCAGAAAGGCGTCGGGTGAGAGCATCGGGACGGCTTGCACGCGGGGCATCCTTCCGTTGATATGTCCGGACAACTTCTGTGGCAATCGGAACCACGCTTGGGCTCTCTCACCGAGGAACTCGCAGCACTCCTGGACCGCCCCATCACGCAGGCGGATCGGCGTCGTGCGGCGCTGCACCTGCTCGACTGGATCGGCTGTGCCACGGCCGGCGCGGCGAGCGAGACAGGCGCGGTATTCCGCCGGTTTGCCGCCCGTCAGCCGGCTGGCGGCGCGCGGGTGCTGCTCGACGGCGCGCATGGCGCTCGCGATGCGGCCTTTGCCAATGGCGCCTTTGGCAATGTGCTCGAAATGGACGACGTGCATCGCGAGGCGATCCTGCATCCAGGGCCGGTCGTGGTGCCGGCCGCGCTCTCCCTTGCCACTTCGCTCCATCTGCCCGGCACGGCGCTGCTCGATGCCATCCTGCGCGGGTATGACGCCGAGATCCGCATTGGACGCGCAATGGGGCCGGCGCATTATCGGCAGTTCCACCCGACGGCGAGTTGCGGTCCCTTCGGCGCGGCTGCTGCCTGCGGCTCGCTGCTCGGCCTCGATCGTGCAGCAATGGTCTGGGCGCTCGGCAATGCAGGCACGCAGACCGGCGGCGTTTGGCAATGCCGTGCCGAGCCGGTGATGACCAAGCAATTGCACACCGCGCGCGCCGCGGTGATGGGTATGGAGGCGGCGATGCTCGCCGCGGAGGGTCTCACCGGCCCGCGCGAGATCCTGGAAGGTGCGCTCGGTGTCTTCGCAGGCCTCGCGCCGGATGCGCGACCGGCGCGCGTGCTCGCGGAACCCGAAGCGCCCTGGCTGGTGCATGCGACGAGCTTCAAGCCCTGGCCAGCCTGCCGCCACTGTCATGCCGCGATCGATGCGGCGCTTGAACTGCGAGACGGGTCGCAAGCGCCCATCAAGGACGTCCTGGTTAGCAGCTATGCCGATGCCTTAGACTTCTGCGATCGCGTCACACCGCGCACAAGCATCGAGGCGAAGTTCTCGTTGCAGCATTCGGTGGCAGTGGCCTTGCTCGAAGGCCCACCGCCGCTCGCTGCCTTCGATCTAGCCGCCCTTGTTCGGCCTGATGTCGCGTCACTGCGAAGCCGGATCCGCGTCACAGTCGATCAGGGCTTCGCTGCCGCCTATCCCGCCCGCTTCGGTGCGGCAGTCACGGTGATGCGGGAAGATGGGTCGGTGCGCCACGCCAGCATTCCCGATGCGCTCGGCGATCCCGAGAATCCTCTGTCGGAGGCCGCGTTGCAGCAGAAGGCGCGCCTACTCATGGCCAGCGCCGGCATCGATGCTCAGCAGATCGAGACGGTTATCGCCGCCACTCTTGCTCTGGCCGAGGGTGCGCCGCTCGGCGCCCTCCATGCCGCCTTGCCCTGAAGGAGCCTCGCCCCATGCCCGCCTTCGACTACTTCACCGCGATGGATCACGGCGGGCTTGTGCGCGACTTCCCAATCGGCCCTGACTTTCCAAAGGCGTTGCAGGCGCTGTCTCGCGACGAACTGCGCGCCCGTCAGGAGCGCGACTTTGCCCGAGTTCTGGCCTTCGCGTGGAAGGTTCCGTTCTACCAACGGCTCTGGGGTGCGAAGGGCATTGCACCTGGTGACATACGCAGCCTCGACAATCTCGCCAGCCTGCCCGCCTACGACAAATCGGATCTGATGGACAGCGTCACACGTTTCCCGCCGCTCGGCGATTTCCATGGGCAGGAGGCGCATACGCCAGAACGCCGCCCGCAGATCATCTTCCAGACCACCAGTGGCACCACGGGCAAGCCACAACCTCTGTTGTTCGGTCCCAAAAGTCGCGAAGTACAGAACCGCTTGCTGGCGCGCATGTATCTGATGGCCGGCATGACACGGGATGATGTGGTTCACAGCGTCTATGGACATGGCCTTATCAATGGCGGCCATTACGTCCGCGAGACGGTCACGCACTGGGTCGGCGCGCGCTTCATGAGCGCTGGCACCGGCGTTGAGACGCGCAGCGCACAGCAGGTCTTCATGATGCGCGATTTTGGCGCCACGGCCATCGTCGGCTTTGCCGACTACATAAAGCGACTTTCCGATATCGCGCGCGAGGAAGGCTTTGAGCCTGGGCGCGATATTCCGATTCGGCTGATCTGCGCGCATCTCGGCAGCGAGAGCCAGGCGAGCCTCTCAGCCGCCTGGGGCGGCGCGGCTGTCTATGACTGGTACGGCGTCGGCGACACCGGCCTCATCGGCGGTGAGG
>JBBSCP010000223.1:0-8002 GCA_038250135.1 Acetobacterales bacterium
CGCCCGCCGTCGGCAGGACTGCTCCGGTGCTGCGCGAGCGCGGCCAGCATGAGGTCTTCTGTGGTCTGACTGGCATCGTCTGGCTGCACCGCAAGATTCAGGATGCCTTCTTCCTCGTCGTCGGCAGCCGCACCTGCGCACACCTGCTGCAGTCCGCGGCCGGTGTGATGATCTTCGCTGAACCGCGCTTCGCCACCGCCATCATCGATGAGCGCGACCTTGCCGGCCTCGCCGACTGCAACGCAGAACTCGACCGCGTGGTAACGCGGCTGGTGGAACGGCGTCCCGACATCAAGCTGCTGTTCCTGGTGGGCTCCTGCCCCTCGGAGGTCATCAAGCTTGACCTTTCCAAGGCCGCGCAACGCCTGTCGCAGCGCCTGTCGCCGGGCGTGCGCGTGCTGAACTATTCCGGCAGCGGCATCGAAACCACCTTCACCCAGGGCGAGGATGCCTGCCTTACCTCCCTGGTGCCCGAGATGCCGGCCGAGCCCGGCACCGCGCGATCGCTGCTCGTCGTCGGTGCGCTGGCCGAAGTGGTGGAGGACCAGTTCCTACGCCTGTTCGCCGCGCTCGGCGTTGGCCCGGTGCGCTTCCTGCCGAGCCGGCGCGCGAGCGAACTGCCGGCGATCGGCCCGGGCACGCGCTACATCCTGGCGCAGCCTTTCCTCGGCGACACCGCCCGCGCGCTCGAAACGCGAGGTGCGACGCGCATCGCAGCGCCCTTTCCGCTCGGCGTCGAGGGCACCACGGCTTGGCTTCGCGCCGCGGCCGATCTCTGGGGTGTTTCGGCCGAGCGTTTTCTTGAGGCGACCGACAGTGCCGCCACCCGCGCCACCGCTGCACTGGGGCGCATCCGCGAACGTCTCGGTGGCAAGTCGGTGTTCTTCTTTCCCGACAGTCAGCTTGAAATCCCGCTCGCCCGCTTCCTCTCGCGCGAGCTTGGCATGCGCCTGACCGAGGTCGGCACGCCCTATCTGCACCGGGCGCACCTCGCCGAGGAATTGGCGCTGCTGCCCGAAGGCGTCCTGCTCAGCGAGGGCCAGCATGTCGAGAACCAGCTCGACCGCTGCCACGCGGCAAAACCCGATATCACCGTCTGCGGCCTCGGCCTCGCCAATCCGCTCGAAGCTGCGGGCATGACAACGAAATGGTCGATCGAGCTCGTCTTCACGCCGATCCAGGGCTACGACCAGGCCGCCGACCTCGCCGAACTCTTCGCGCGCCCGCTCGTGCGCCGCGCCCGGCTCGAGGTGTAGCGGCATGGAGCTCGCCGTCTGGACCTATGAAGGCCCGCCGCATGTGGGCGCCATGCGTATCGCCACCGCGATGCAGGGCGTGCACTACGTGCTGCACGCGCCGCAGGGCGACACCTACGCCGACCTGCTGTTCACCATGATCGAGCGCCGCCGCACGCGCCCGCCGGTGACCTACACCACCTTCCAGGCGCGCGACCTCGGCGGCGACACGGCCGAGCTGTTCATGACCTCGGCCCGCGAGGCCTATGCGCGCTTCAAGCCACAGGCGATGCTGGTGGGCGCTTCCTGCACGGCGGAGTTGATCCAGGACGATCCTGGCGGGCTCGCGCGCACGCTGGGCCTGCCGATCCCCGTCGTCGCGCTGGAATTGCCGGCCTATCAGCGCAAGGAGAATTGGGGCGCGGCGGAGACCTTCTACCAGCTGGTCCGTGCCTGCGCGGGGCCGCACGTGCCCAAGCCCGGCACGCCCCGCGCACCGCGCGCAGAAGGCCGCGCGCCATTCTGCAACATCCTCGGCCCGACCGCGCTCGGCTTCCGCCATCGCGACGACGTGCCGGAAGTCGAGAAGCTGCTCGAGGCACTCGGCGTCGAGATCAACGTGATCGCGCCGGAGGGCGCCACCCCCGCCGATCTCGCCAGGCTCGGCGAGGCCGATTTCAACGTCGTGCTCTACCCGGAAATCGCCGGTGTTGCGGCGAACTGGCTGAAGCGCAGCTTTGGCCAGCCCTTCACCACGATCACTCCGATCGGCGTCGGCGCCACTCGCGATTTCGTCGCCGAGGTCGCAGGACTTGCCGGTGTCACGCCGCAGCTTGTCGAGCGTGCGCTGCGCCTGCCCTGGTATTCGCGCTCGGTGGACAGCACCTACCTCACCGGCAAACGCGTGTTCATCTTCGGTGACGCGACGCATGCGGTTGCCGCAGCGCGTGTGGCGTCCAGGGAACTCGGCTTCACCGTGGTCGGGCTCGGCACCTATTCGCGCGAATTCGCCCGCGACGTGCGAGAGGCTGCCAAGGCGCTCGGCCTTGAGGCGCTCATCACGGACGACTACCTTGAGGTCGAACAGCAGATTGCAGCGCTGCACCCCGAACTCGTGCTGGGCACGCAGATGGAGCGCCACGTCGCGAAGCGGCTGGGCATTCCCTGTGCGGTCATCTCGGCACCGGTGCATGTGCAGGATTTTCCCGCCCGGCATTCGCCGCAGATGGGTATCGAGGGCGCGAACGTGCTGTTCGACACCTGGGTCCACCCGCTGATGATGGGGCTGGAGGAACACCTGCTCGGGATGTTCCGCGAGGATTTCGAATTTCATGATGGCGCCACGCCTTCGCATCTGGCGACATCACAGTTGGGCAAGGAGGCAGCGCCCGCCGCGCAGCCACTGCCCTTGCCCGCGGCGGTGGCTCCCCACGCCGTCGCGGGCGCCCCCCTTGCCGAGCTCGTCCTGTGTTGGGGGCAGGATGCAGAGAAGGAATTGAAGAAGATTCCCTTCTTCGTGCGGGGAAAGGCAAAGCGCAATACCGAGCGCTTCGCCACGGAACGCGGTATCGCAACCATCACAGTCGAGACCCTTTATGACGCCAAAGCCCACTATTCCCGCTGAGGCCCCGGACATGCGGCGTGGCGCAAGCCCCGTCGCGGCCGGTCCTGTGATCCGTGTGGTTATCGTGACCATGGACAGCCATTTCGGCAGTTCCATCACGACCGCGCGCGCCGCGTTGCGCCGCGAGCTCCCGCAGCTCGAACTCGTCATGCACGCTGCCGACGAATTCGCGTCCTGCGACACTGCCTTGGCATCGTGCATCGCCGATATCGAGCGTGCCGACATCATCATCACCGGCATGCTGTTCCTCGAGGATCACATCCGCCTGGTGCAGCCGGCGCTGGCCGCGCGACGCGACCATTGCGACGCGATGGTCTGCGCGCTCTCCGCACCCGAGATCATGAAGCTGACCAGGATCGGCAAGTTCAACATGGCCGGTGAGGCCAAGGGCATCGTTGGCCTGCTGAAGAAGCTGCGCGGCAAACCCAAGCCCGGCGACGCGCCCGCCAGCGGCAAGGGCCAGATGAAGATGCTGAAGGAACTGCCGAAGATACTTCGCTTCATCCCCGGCGCGGCGCAGGATGTCCGCGCCTACTTCCTGACGCTGCAGTACTGGCTAGCGGGATCGGCCGACAATCTGCAGAGCATGGTTGCCATGCTGGTGAATCGCTACGCTGCCGGGCCGCGCAAGTCCCTCGCCGGGCATCTGAAAGTGGCGGCGCCGGCGGAATACCCGGATGTCGGGTTGTACCATCCGCGGGCCAAGGGCCGCGTGGTGGAAAGCCTCGCCGCCCTGCCGCGTGTCGGCACCGGGGGTACGGTCGGGCTGGTGCTGCTGCGTTCCTATGTGCTGGCCAACAATGCGCGCCATTACGATGGCATGATCGCAGCGCTTGAGGCGCGTGGCCTGAACGTGGTTCCGGTGTTTGCGTCGGGGCTCGATGCACGACCGGCGATGGATGCCTATTTCATCCAGAATGGCGTGCCCAGCGTCGATGCTGTGATCTCGCTCACAGGGTTTTCATTGGTCGGCGGCCCTGCCTACAACGATGCCCGCGCGGCCGAGGAAGCCCTGGCGAAGCTCGACGTGCCCTACATCACCGCGCATCCGCTGGAATTCCAGACGATGCGGCAGTGGAAGGATGACCGGCGCGGGCTGCTGCCGGTGGAAGCGACGATGATGGTCGCGATCCCCGAGCTCGATGGTGGCATTTGGCCAATGACCTACGGCGGGCGCTGTGGTGCCTCCGACATTCCCGCCGAGCGTTGCGCCGGCTGCGATGGTATCAACTGCTCGCGCAACATGGTGGCGCATCCGGAGCGGGCCGGGATGCTCGCGGCGCGCGTGGCGCGGATGGTGTCGCTGCGGCGATCCAGGCGGGCGGACCGCAAGATCGCGACAGTTCTGTTCAACTTCCCGCCCAATGCCGGCACTACCGGCACGGCCGCCTACCTCGGCGTCTTCGACTCGCTGTTCAACACGCTTAATGCGATGAAGGCCGCCGGCTATACGGTCGAGATTCCCGAATCGGCCGATGTACTGCGCGAGATGGTGATCAACGGCAACCGCGAGCGTTACGGCAGCACCGCCAATGTCGGCGCGCTGGTCGATGTGGATACGCATATCCGCCGCACACCCTGGCTGCGCGAGCTTGAGGAGACCTGGGGTCCCGCGCCCGGCAAGGTGATGAGCAACGGCCGCGAGATCTTCATCTTCGGCGTGCAGCTCGGCAATGTCTTTGTCGGCGTCCAGCCGGGCTTCGGCTATGAGGGCGACCCGATGCGACTGCTGTTCGAGCACGGCTTCGCCCCCACTCACGCCTTCAGCGCCTTCTACCGCTGGCTGGCAGAGGATTTCGGCGCCCACGCCGTGCTGCATTTTGGCACGCATGGCGCGCTGGAGTTCATGCCGGGCAAGCAGGCCGGCATGTCCGAGACCTGCTGGCCCGATCGCCTGATCGGCGATCTCCCGAACTTCTACCTATATGCCTCGAACAATCCATCCGAGGGCATGCTCGCGAAGCGCCGCGCGGGGGCGACGTTGATCAGCTACCTGACGCCGCCGGTGTCCTCGGCGGGTTTGTATCGCGGGCTGCTCGACCTGAAATCCTCGATCGATCGCTGGCGTTCGCTCGAACCCGAGGCCGATCATGGACAGCGCGCGGCGTTGGCCGGCCTGATCCAGGCGCAGGCTGTGGCGGTGAATCTCGCCGCGGCGGAGCCCGTCTGGGGCGACACGGCAGCGGCGGAAATCCAGCGCCTCGGCCGGGCGCTGCTCGAACTGGAATACACGCTGATCCCGCACGGGCTGCATGTCGTGGGCCTGCCGCCGAATGCCGAGCAGCGAGCCGAACTTCTCGATGCTGCCGGCATCACCGATGTTGAGGCGCGCGCGAAGTATGACGCCTTGCTGGCGCACGACAGCGAGATCCCCGGCATCCCGCACGCGCTCGATGGCCGCTACGTGCTGCCCGCGCCGGGCGGCGACCTGCTGCGCACCATGGATGTTCTGCCGACCGGGCGGAACCTGCACGGCTTCGACCCCTTCAAGCTTCCCAGCGCCTTTGCCGTGCAGGATGGAGCACGCCAGGCGCAGCGTCTGCTGGAACGGCATGAAGCCGATGGGCATGGCCCACCGGAAAGTGTCGCGATGGTGCTGTGGGGCACGGATAACCTGAAGACCGAGGGCGGACCGATCGCCCAGGCCCTCGCGCTGATGGGCGCGAAGCCGCGCTTCGACAGCTACGGCCGGCTCGCCGGTGCCGCCCTCACCCCACTTGAAGAACTTGGTCGGCCGCGCATCGACGTGGTGATCACGCTGTCGGGCATTTTCCGCGACCTGCTGCCGCTGCAGATGAAGCTGCTGGCCGAGGCCGCGCTGCTCGCTGCCCGCGCCGATGAGCCGGTGGAGCGGAACTTCATCCGCAAGCATGTGCTGGCGCATCTCGCCCAGCATGGCGGCACGATCGAGGAAGCGGCGCTGCGCGTCTTCGGCAATGCCGATGGCACCTACGGCGCCAGCGTGAACTCGCTGGTTGGCAATGGCGCCTGGAATGACGAGGACGAACTCGCCGAGGCCTTCGTGAAGCGCAAGGGCTTTGCCTATGGCCTGGATGGCAGGCCGGCGCGGGCCGACAAGGTGCTTGGTGCGGTGCTGGCGACGGTCGATGTGACCTACCAGAACCTCGACAGCATCGAAGTCGGCGTGACCACGGTGGATCACTACTTCGACACGCTCGGCGGTATCAGCCGCGCCGTGCGGCGGGCGCGCGGCGGCATCGCCTCCGCGGTGTACATCGGCGACCAGACGCGCGGCGACGGCCAGGTGCGGACCATCGCCGAGCAGGTGACGTTGGAGACGCGCACGCGGGCGCTCAACCCGAAATGGTATGAGGGTCTGCTGAAGCATGGCTTCGAGGGCGTGCGCGAAATCGAGGCGCATGTCACGAACACCATGGGCTGGTCGGCCACGACCGGCGACGTCGCGCCCTGGGTCTACGAGAAACTCGCCGAGACCTATGTGCTCGACACCGAAATGCGCAACCGCATGGCGAAGCTGAACCCGACCGCCTCGGCCCAGATCGCCAATCGGCTGATCGAGGCGACGGAACGCAAGTATTGGACCCCCACGGCGGACGTGCTCGATGCATTGCGTCGGGCAGGCGAGGAACTCGAGGATCGGCTCGAGGGCATTACCCCGGAGATGGCCGCATGACCGTCATCATGAATCCGCCACCCGGCTCCAGCCTGTCGCGCCGGGGTGACGGCGATGGCAGCGTCCAGGTGCACATGGACGATCCGCTGAAGATCGAAGGTGCCAAGGTTTTCGCCATCTACGGCAAGGGTGGCATTGGCAAGAGCACGACCAGCTCGAACCTGTCGGTGGCGTTCGCCAAGCTCGGCAAGCGCGTGCTGCAGATCGGCTGCGACCCGAAGCACGACAGCACCTTCACGCTGACCGGGCGCATGATCCCGACGGTGATCGACGTGCTCGACGGCGTGGGCTTCCATGCCGAGGAATTGCGGCCCGAGGATTTCGTCGTCGAGGGCCGCCACGGCGTGCTCTGCGTCGAGGCTGGCGGCCCGCCGGCCGGCACGGGCTGCGGCGGCTATGTGGTGGGGCAGACGGTGAAGCTGCTGAAGGAGCACCATCTGCTGGAAGACACGGACATCGTGATCTTCGACGTGCTCGGCGACGTGGTCTGCGGTGGCTTCGCGGCACCGCTGCTGCATGCCGATCGCGGCGTGATCGTGGCGGCCAATGATTTCGACAGCATCTTCGCGATGAACCGCATTGTCGCGGCGATCAAGGCGAAGTCGCAGAATTACGGCGTGCGGCTTGGCGGGGTGATCGTCAACCGCTCGAAGGATACCGACCAGATAGAGAAGTACAACAACGCGACCGGCATGAAGATGCTGGCGCACCAGCCGGATCTCGACATCATCCGTCGCTCGCGCCTCAAGAAGGTGACGTTGTTCGACATGGAGGCAACGCCAGAAGTCGTGGCCGTGCAGAACGAGTATCTGCGGGTCGCGGCCACGCTGCTCGCCGGCGTGCCGCCGCTGGATGCGACGCCGCTGAAGGATCGCGAAATTTTCGACCTGCTCGGATATGACTGAGATGCCCAGCACTACCTACCAGACCCGCCGCGGCGAGCTGGAGACTTACTTCGACCGTACCGCCGTCAAGGCCTGGGAGCGTTTGACCTCCGACGCACCGGTGAGCGGCATCCGCGCGACTGTTCGCGCGGGGCGCGATTCGATGCGCGGTACCTTGCTCTCCTGGTTGCCGGACGATCTCACCGGCAAGCGCGTGCTCGATGCCGGTTGCGGCACTGGCGCATTGGCGCTGGAAGCGGCGCGGCGCGGGGCGCAGGTGTTGGCGGTGGACATTTCGCCGACGCTGATCGGTATCGCGCGGGAGCGCGCGGCGGGGCAGCATGGCTCCGGACATGTCGAGTTTCGTGCCGGTGACATGGATGATGTGGCACTCGGCGAATTCGACCACGTCGTCGGCATGGACAGCCTGATCCACTACAAGCCATCTGATGTCTGTCGCGTGGTGGCGGGCCTGGCGGCACGCACCAGCACTTCCATCGTCTTCACCTTCGCGCCGAGCTCGGCCTTCCTGCTCGCCTTCCTGGCGGTAGGCCGGCTGGTGCCGCGCGGTGACCGTTCGCCGGCCATCGTGCCGGTATCCGAG
>JBBSCP010000224.1:0-7998 GCA_038250135.1 Acetobacterales bacterium
GGGCTCTCGGTGCTGGACAATCTGTTCATCGCCGTGCGCGGGCTGAAGCCCAACCGCTTCTCCTTCCTCCGCCCCGGCCGCAACGATGCCGGCCTTGCGCAGGCGCGCGCCCTGGCGGAACGCATGCGGCTGTCGCATCTGCTGGGCGCCGAGGTCGTCAACCTCAGCCACGGCCAGCGCCGCCAGCTCGAAGTCGGCATGGCGCTCGCCGGTGATCCGCGCCTGCTGATGCTCGATGAGCCGGCGGCCGGGCTCTCGCCGGGCGATCGGCCGGAACTGCTGAAGCTGCTGCGCGACTTGCCGCGGACGCTGACGCTGATCCTGATCGAGCATGACATGGACATCGCCCTTCCCGCCGCCGACATCGTCACCGTGATGCAGGATGGCGAGGTGGTGGTGGAAGCGACGCCGGACCGCATCGAGAGCGACCCCATCGTGCAGGCGATCTACCTGGGTGGAGGCCATTGATGCTGGCCGTCCGCAACCTGCATGTGCGCTTCGGCCAGGCGCATATCCTGCAAGGCATATCGCTTGAACTCGGCGCCGCGCCGCTGGCCATCGTCGGCCGCAACGGCATGGGCAAGACCACGCTGTGCCAGGCCGTCATGGGCCTCGTCGCCGTCAGCGAGGGCGATATCGCGTTGCAGGGCGAGCGCATCTCGGGCCTTGCCCCCTTCCGCATCGCGCGGCGCGGCGTCGCCATCGTGCCGCAGGGGCGGCGGACCTTTCCCTCGCTCAGCGTGCATGAGCACCTGCTGCTGGTCGACCAGGGGCGCGACGCGCGGTGGAACATCGAACGCATCTATGAAACCTTCCCGCGCCTGGCCGAACGCCGCCGCAATGGCGGCACCGAACTCTCGGGCGGCGAACAGCAGATGCTCGCCATCGCGCGCGCGCTGCTGATGAACCCGAAGCTCGTCATCATGGATGAGCCGAGCGAGGGCCTCGCTCCAGTCATCGTGGACCACCTGATCGAGGTGCTGCGCGCCCTGCCGCAGGATGGCATGTCGCTGCTGCTGATCGAGCAGAACCTGCGGGTCGCCACCGCGGTGGCCGGGCAGGTCGCCATCATGGTCACCGGCCGCATCGCCGCCGAAATGCCGGCCGCCACCCTGGCCGGCGACCCCGAGATACAGCGTCGCTACCTCGGCGTATCCGCCGGCGGCCATTGAGGAGAATGCAGCTCATGTCGAAGGTTTACGTGATCGGCACCTGCGACACGAAGGAGGCCGAGCTGCGCTTCGCGGCGGAATGCGTGCGCCGCGCGGGCGCCGAGCCGTTGCTGGTGGATGTCGGCACCAAGGGGGCGGGTGCGGCGGTGGATGTGACCGCGGCCGAGATCGCGGCGCACCACCCGCAGGGCGCCGCCGCCGTGCTCGGGGTGAACGACCGTGGCGCCGCGGTGGCAGGCATGGCGCTGGCGCTGACGCAGTGGCTGCTGGCGCGAGGTGACATCGGGGCGGTGCTGGGCCTCGGCGGCTCGGGCAACACCGCGCTGGTGACGCAGGCGATGCGCGCGCTGCCGGTCGGCACGCCCAAGCTCATGGTCAGCACCGTCGCGTCGGGCAATGTCGCGCCCTATGTCGGGCCGGCCGACATCGCCATGATGTATTCGGTGGTGGATATCGCCGGCATCAACGCCATCTCGCGCCGGGTCATCGCCAATGCCGCGCATGCGGCCGCCGGCATGGCGTTGAACGCGCCCCCGGTCAGCACCGCGGCCGAGAAGCCGGGCCTGGGCATGAGCATGTTCGGCGTCACCACCGCCTGCGTCACCATGCTGCGCGAGGCGCTGGAAGCGACCCATGAATGCTACGTGTTCCACGCCACCGGCGCGGGCGGGCAGAGCATGGAGAAGCTCGCCGATTCCGGCCTGCTGGCCGGGCTTTTCGACATCACCACCACCGAGGTGCCCGATTTCCTGATGGGCGGCGTGTTCCCCTGCACCGAGGACCGTTTCGGCGCCGCGATCCGCACCAGGCTGCCCTATATCGGCAGCGTGGGCGCCGTGGACATGGTGAATTTCGGCGCGAAGGAGACGGTGCCCGCGCAGTTCGCGAAACGGAACCTCTACGTCCACAACCCGCAGGTGACGCTGATGCGCACCACGCCGGAGGAGAACCGCGCGATCGGCGACTTCATCGTCGCGCGGCTGAACCGCATGACCGGCCCGACGCGCTTCCTGCTGCCGCTCGGCGGTGTCTCCGCCATCGATGTGCCGGGCATGCCGTTCCATGATCCGGCGGCCGACGCCGCGCTGTTCGAGACCATCCGCGCGGGCTTCGTGCCGGCGCCCGACCGCAAGCTCATCGAAGTGGACGCCGCGATCAACGACCGCGCCTTCGTCGATGCGCTGCTCACCGCCTACCGGGAGATCGCCTGAACCATGCCCCGTTTCACCCGCACCGAATTGCTGAACCGGTTCAACGGCATGGTGGCGCGGCGCGAGCCGATCATCGGCGGCGGCGCCGGCACCGGGCTCTCCGCGAAATGCGAGGAGGCCGGCGGCATCGACCTGATCGTCATCTACAATTCCGGTCGCTACCGCATGGCCGGCCGCGGTTCGCTGGCGGGGCTGCTCGCCTACGGCAATGCGAACGACATCGTGAAGGAGATGGCGCGCGAAGTGCTGCCCGTGGTGAAGCGCACACCCGTCCTCGCCGGCGTGAACGGCACTGACCCCTTCGCGATCATGGATCACCTGCTGGATGAGTTGAAGGCGCTGGGTTTCTCCGGCGTGCAGAACTTCCCGACGGTGGGCCTGATCGACGGCACCTTCCGGGCGAACCTTGAGGAAACCGGCATGGGCTTCGGGCATGAGATCGACATGATCCGCCTGGCCCATGCGAAGGACATGCTGACCACGCCCTACGTGTTCAGCGCCGATGAGGCCGCCGAGATGGCGAAGGCGGGCGCCGACATCCTGGTGCCGCACATGGGGCTGACCACCGGCGGCGCGATCGGCGCAAGCACCGCACTGAAGCTCGAGGATTGCCCCGCGCTGGTCGAGGAATGGGCGGCGGCGGCCAAGCGCATCCGGCCGGACATCATCGTGCTCTGCCATGGCGGCCCGATCGCCACGCCGGCGGACGCCACCTACGTGCTGCGCAACACCACGCTGTGCAACGGCTTCTACGGCGCCTCCTCGATGGAGCGGCTGCCGACGGAGGTCGCGCTGACCGAGCAAACTCGCGCCTTCAAATCCATCAGCTTCTGAGGGGAACCGCCATGGCCCGCGCCTATGCCTCGACCATCCTCGACGCGCCGATCGAGACCGTCTGGGCGACGATCCGCGACTTCAACGGCCTGCCCTCCTGGCATTCTGCCATCGTACGTTCCGAGATCGAGGGCGGGCTCGATTCCGATGTGGTGGGCTGCATCCGCAGCTTTCACCTGGCCGATGGCGCGCATGTGCGCGAACGGCTGCTGAGCCTCAGCGACCGCGACCACAGCTTCTCCTACAATTTCGAGACGCCGGCCTTTCCGGTGATTAACTACGTCGCACGCATCCGCCTCCTGCCGGTGACCGCCACGGGCCAGACTTTCGCCGAGTGGGAGGCGACCTTCGACGAGGCGCCGGAAGATGCCGGCAAATACGTGGACATCATCTCCAACGGCGTCTTCCAGGGCGGCTGGAACGCCCTGAAGCAGGCCCTGCCGGGCCGCACCAGCCCGCCGGGCGCCTCACGCTGGGCGGGCTTCCCGCCGAACAAGGTGTGGTGCAGCACGGTGATCCCCGGGCCGGTCGAGGCGGTGTGGAACGTGATCCGAGATTTCGCCGGCATGGGCGGCTGGCATGACGCGATCACGAAGATGCACATGATCGATGGCGTGCGCAGCGACAAGGTTTCCGGCACGCGCGACTTCTTCTTCGACGACGGGCACCTGCATGAGAAGCTGCTGCACCTGGACGATGCCGAGCGCAGCTTTTCCTACTGCATCACGCAAAGCCCGCTGCCCTGGCTGCACTACGTCAGCGGCCCGCGGCTCTGGCCGGTCACCGATGGCAATGCCACCTTCGGCGCCTGGACGGGCGATTGGGTGGCCTCGCCGCTCGATGACCTGACGCTGATTCCATTGGCGACGAACGAGGTGTATCTGAAGGCGTTCCGCACCGTCGCCGAGCGTTTCTCCCCGAAAGGCTGACCCATGTCCAAGGCCATTGTCATCCACGCCACTGGCGGCCCCGAGGCCTTCCGCTACGAGGATGCCGCACTGCCCGCGCCGACCGCCGGCCAGGTGCTGCTGCGCCATACCGCCATCGGCGTGAACTACATCGATGTCTATCACCGCAGCGGCCTCTACCCGCTGCCCGGCCTGCCCGCGATCATCGGCATGGAGGGTGCGGGCGTGGTGGAGGCGCTCGGCGAGGGTGTCTCCGACCTCGCCGTCGGAGATCGTGTCGCCTATGCCTGCGGGCCGACCGGCGCCTATGCCGAGCGCCGCGTGGTCGCTGCCGCGCAGATGGTGCGGATCCCCGCCGGCGTCAGCGACGAAATCGCGGCTTCCATCATGCTGAAGGGCATGACCGCGCAGTACCTGCTGCATGATACCGCCCCGGTGCGTGCGGGCGATACGGTGCTGGTCCATGCGGCTGCGGGCGGCGTGGGCCTGCTGCTTTGCCAATGGGCGAAGCATCTCGGCTGCACCGTCATCGGCACCGTCGGCACCGAGGCGAAGGCCGAACTTGCCCGCGCGCATGGCTGCGACCATGTGAT
Organism: Acetobacterales bacterium; assembly: GCA_038250135.1. Classification (GTDB taxonomy): domain Bacteria; phylum Pseudomonadota; class Alphaproteobacteria; order Acetobacterales; family Acetobacteraceae; genus Falsiroseomonas. The sequence continues at coordinate 4,719 of JBBSCP010000224.1, forward strand.
CGTCACGCGCGGCGGCGGCTTTGCCGCGGCGGTGCAGAAAATCACCGCGGGCAAGGGCTGCCGCGTGATCTATGACGGGATCGGCAAGGACAGTTTCGCCGACTCCTTGGAAAGCCTCGCGCTCTGCGGCAGGCTGGTCTGCTACGGCCAGGCGAGCGGGCCGATCGAGCCCATCGCGCCGAGCCTGCTCTCGGCGAAATCGGCCAGCCTCTCGCGCCCGGTGCTGTTCCACTACACGGCGCAGCGCGCGGAGCTTCTGCGCATTGCCGGATCGCTGTTCGAGGTGATCGCCAGCGGCGCGGTGAAGGTCGCACCGCCGACACGCTACGCGCTGCGCGATGCGGCCCTGGCGCACGCCGACCTCGAGGGCCGGCGCACGACAGGGCAGCTCGTGCTGATCCCCTGACTATTCTGCCGCCAGCGGCAAGGCCTCGCGCTGGATGTTCCGGCGCGGGTCTTTCCATAGCCGGCCATCGGTCATCACCATCGCGAGCTTGTCCTTGTCCTGCAGCAGCGTGACATCGGCCACGGCATCGCCGCGCACCAGCAGCAGATCCGCGAGGAAGCCTTCGCGCACCTGGCCGAGTTCGTCCTTCATGCCCATCAGATCGGCGCCGACCTTGGTCGCGCATTGCAGCGCCTCGATCGGCGAGTAGCCGAAGAAGCGCACGAAGTGGTGGATGTCGCGCGCGTTCTGCCCCTGCGGCGTGAAGGCGAAGCCGTAATCGCCGCCGACCACCACGCGAATGCCGCGGCGGCGCATCTGGTGATAGGTTTCGCAGCTGACGTCGAAGGCCTTGTCGAAGCCGCGATCGATCAGGAACTGCTTGGACATCCCGAGCTTCTCGTGCTCGTACATCAGATTGTACAACAGGCCGAAGGCCGGGCCGACGAAATGCTTGTGCTTGTTGCGCTCGAGCATGTCGAGCGCTTCCTCATCCGACTGGTCGCAATGGTAGATGCAATCCACGCCGGCCTCGACGCAGCGCTTAACGCTCTCGGCCGAGCGCGAATGCGCCACCAGCATCTTGCCGAATTCGTGCCCGACCTCGACCGCCATCGCGATCTCGGCGCGCGACATCGGCGTGACGCTCGCCTTGGCATGGGTGACGAAATCATCGCCGGAGACGTTGATCTTGAGGTTGTCCACGCCTTCGCGCATGCACAGCCGCGCGATCTTGCGCATCTCCTCCGGCCCGTCGGCGATCAGCGCGAAGCTCTCGCGGTAGATGTGCGCGCGGCGTTCATCGCCGAGGCCCGCGGTGGTGGTGATTTCGGGCGAGGCGGCGCGCATGCGCGGCCCGATGAAATCCCCGGCATTGATCGCATTGCGCGTCACGACGCCGAGCCGCAGCTTGGCGGAAGCGGCTTCGAACAGGCTGGTGAAGCCGTGGTCGAGCATCAGCCTGGTGTTCTTGATGGTGAGGATCAGATGTTCCTCGGGCGGAATTTCCCCGAGGTCCTTCGGCTCGTTCACGCCGGTGAAGGTCGGGTGGCTGTGGCCCTCCACCATGCCGGGCATCAGCGTCATGCCGGTGGCGTCGATGATGTCGGCGCCGATCGCATCGAGCGTGCCGAGCTCGGTCGCCACCGCGCGGATGCGGTTGCCCTCGATCAGCACATCGGCGGGATAGGGCGCCGCGCCGGTCGCGTCGAAGACCTGCGCGTTGCGGATCAGGATTCTGGACATGGTTTTGATCTCCCTGGCTGCTGCGCTCTGCACGGCGCGTGAGGTGGTTTGTCGCAGAAATCCCGATCCGGTTCCAACAGGATCAGCAAGCCTGCAAGCCGGTCCAGACGCTGCCGGCCCGGGCGGAGGCGATGGCCGCCGCGATGAAGCGCATCCCGCGCAGCCCGTCCTCGGCCGTGGGCGTCGTGGTGCTGAGCGGGTCCGGCGCGCGGCCCTCGCGCATCGCGACGATCTGCTCGGCCGCGTCGCAATAGAGTTGCGCGAAGCCTTCCAGATAACCCTCGGGATGGCCGGCCGGAATGCGAGTGGCATGCACGGCCGCCGGGTGCAGCGCGCCGGCCCCGCGCGCCAGCAATCGCGGCGCCTCGCCGAGCGGCGTGTGCAGCAACTGGTTCGGATGCTCCTGGCTCCAGGCGAGGCCGCCGCGCTCGCCATAAACACGCAGCCGCAGCGCATTCTCATTGCCAGGCGCCACCTGGCTGGACCACAGCATGCCGCGCGCGCCGCCGGCAAAGCGCAGCAGCAGATGCGCGTTGTCATCCACGCGGCGGCCTTCGACGAAACTCTGCACATCCGCCAGCACGCTTTCCACGCGCAATCCGGTGACGAATTCAGCCAAATGATGCGCATGCGTGCCGAGATCGCCGAGCGAGCCGCCCATCCCCGCCCGCGCCGGATCGGTGCGCCAGCTCGCCTGTTTCTGCGCGCTGTCCTCAAGCTTCGTCGAAAGCCAGTCCTGCGGGTATTCCACCTGCACAACGCGGATCGGGCCGAGTTCGCCCGCCGCCACCATGGCGCGCGCCTGGCGAACCATCGGATAGCCGGAATAGTTGTGCGTCAGCACGAACACGCGCCCGGCGCGCGCGGCGGCGGCGGCCATCTCCGCCGCTTCCGCCACCGTCAGCGCGAGCGGCTTGTCGCAGATCACATGCAGTCCGGCGGCGAGTGCGGCCATGGCCGGCGCGTGGTGCCGATGGTTCGGCGTGACGATGGCCACGGCCTCGGCCCCGTCGCCGCGCTGCGTCTCGGCCGCGATCAGCGCATGGAAATCGGCATAGCCGCGGATGCCCAGATCGGCGGCGGACTCCATCGCGCGTTGCGGCTCGGACGCCAGCGCGCCGGCGACCAGCTCGAACCGGTCGTCCAGCCGTGCCGCCATGCGATGCACGCCGCCGATGAAGGCGCCGCGCCCGCCGCCCACCATGGCAAGCCGGATGCGCCGCATGCTCACAGCCCCAGCATGCGGCGATTGGCGGCCTGGTCCGTGCCGCCGGCGGCGAAATCGTCGAAGGCCTTTTCCGTCACGCGGATGATGTGCCGGTCGATGAAGGCCGCCCCTTCGCGCGCGCCATCCTCGGGGTGCTTCAGGCAGCACTCCCACTCCATCACCGCCCAGCCATCGAAGCCGTATTGCGTGAGCTTGGAGAACACACCGCCGAAATCCACCTGGCCATCGCCGAGCGAGCGGAAGCGCCCCGCGCGGTCCACCCAGGGCTGGTAGCCGCCATAGACGCCCACCCGACCATTCGGGCGGAACTCCGCGTCCTTCACATGGAACATGCGGATGCGCGGGTGGTAGAGATCGATGAA
>JBBSCP010000225.1:0-7959 GCA_038250135.1 Acetobacterales bacterium
GATTTCGTGCTGTAGATTCAATCGCTTCGAGAGCACGAGATCGATCCGGGAGGATCGATCGTGCTCTAAAGGCTGAGGGCCGGAGCCGCGTTCTGGAGAACCTGTCGATGCACCGCTTCGGCCGCGCGCAGCAAGGCAGTTCGCTCCAGGCCCCGCGCCGCGACGGCATAGCCGAAGCCCCGCTCGACCCACCAGAAGGCGGCCACGCCCTGGGCCACGTCATCGGCGTAGCGAAACTCGGTCACGTTCCCGCCCGTGCGGGCAGAAGCCACGCGCTGGCCGGGCATCTTGCGGACCTCTGGCGTCGGCCTGGATCGAGGGGCGCCACCCCCTTAGTACAGCCCGCCCAACCCCGTATCGAGCCCGGCCGCCGCCGCGCCGGGCGCATTCGCCAGCGGGTCCACCGGCGGCCTTGCGCTGTTCTCGGTCCCGGGGCGGAAGGCCTCCAGGATCGTCTGGCCATTTTCGAGTTGCAGGCGTACCAGCGCCACGCCCGGCGGCGCGCGGAAGGGCACGGGCGGGCTGCCTGCGAGGGCCGAGGCGACCACATCGCGAAAGATCGGCGCGGCATTGCTGCCGCCGGTCTCGCCCGAGCCCAGGCTGCGCGGGTCGTCATAGCCAATCCAAACCGCGACCACGAGGTCCGGCGTGAAGCCCACGAACCAATTGTCCTTGAAGTCGTCGGTCGTGCCGGTCTTGCCTGCCACGGGGCGGTTGAGCCCCGCGCCGGCACGCCCGCCCGTGCCGCGCTGCACCACGCCCTGCAACAGGCTCACCATCTGGAAGGCAGCGACCGGATCGGCGATCTGGCGGCGCGTATCGACCAGGCGCGGCGGGCCGGCGGAGGCCTCGGCCTGGCAGCCGATGCACTCGCGCCCGTCGGTGCGCCAGACGAGGCGCCCCTGGCGGTCCTGCACCGTGTCGATCAGGGTTGGGATCACCTGCCGCCCGCCATTGACGAAGCTGGCATAGCCGGCCGCCTGCCGCAGCACCGTCGTCTCGCCCGCGCCGAGCGACATGGCGAGCACGCGCGGCATGTTGGGGATCACGCCGAAGCGGCTGGCCGTATCGGCCACCGCGCCGATGCCGACCTGCTGCGCGAGGCGGATGGTGACCAGGTTGAGGCTGCGTTCCAGGGCGCTGCGCATGGTCACCCAGCCTTGCGGCGCCGTGCCGCCATAATTCCCCGGCCGCCACAAGCCCTGCGGCGTCATGATCTCGACCGGCGCGTCCAGCAACAGCTGGTTGGGCGGAATTCCGGCCTCCAGCGCTGGCAGATACACAAACGGTTTGAACGAGGAACCCGGCTGGCGCATCGCCTGGCTCGCCCGGTTGTACCAGGAGCGTTCGAAGGACCAGCCGCCAACCATGGCCAGCACGCGGCCGTTATTCGGGTCGAGCGCCACCACCGCACCCTCGACCTCCGGGATTTGGCGCAGCATCAGCCGTTCGGGCCGGGCGGGCGTGCGGCCCTGGGCGGCGGTGGCGGGGATGGTATCCACGAACACCACGTCGCCCGGCAGCAGCACATCCTGCAGACGGCGCGGATTGGGTCCGGTGCGCCCATCGCGGACGGGGCGCGCCCAGCTGGCGACTTCCTCAAGAAAGAGCGTGCCCGTACGCGGTTGCGGCGCTGTACGCGCATCTGGCCGTTCGAGCCAGGCGAGGCGTGCCTCACGGTCCCGCACTTCGAGCGCCACGGCCAGGCGCCAGCCGGGCATCGCGCCGGTCGGGCGCGCAACGCCTTGCAGTGCGGGCAGCCATTCCGTGGCACTCGCCGGGATGCGGGCAACGGGGCCGCGCCAGCCGCCGCGGCGACGGTCGTAGTCCAGCAGCCCCTGGCGCAGCGCCCGCTCGGCCTCGGCCTGGAGCGGCGGCTCGAGCGAGGTGCGGACCACAAGGCCGCCCATATTGGTCTGATCGGCGCCGAAGCGGGCGATCAACTCGCGCCGCACCTCCTCGGTGAAGTGTTGGCCGACCTGGATCATGTCCGGCCGGCGCTGCGGCCGCGGCACGAGCGGCTCGGCGCGGGCGCGACTGGTTTCCTCGCGCGTGATGGCGCCGTCGTCGGCCATGCGCTCGATCACCCAGTCGCGCCGGGCGCGGGCGGCTTCGGGGAAGCGGACCGGGTTGTAGTTGTTCGGCGCCTTGGGCAGGGCGGCCAGGAAGGCGCTCTCGGCCAGCGTCAGCTCGTCGAGCGATTTGTTGAAGTAGTTCTGCGCCGCCGCCGCCACGCCATAGGCCTGCTGGCCTAGGAAAATCTCGTTCAGATAGATTTCGAGGATGCGCGCCTTCGGCATCGCCTGCTCGATCCGCATGGCAAGGATGGCTTCGCGCACCTTGCGCATCAACGTGCGATCGTTGCCGACCAGCATGTTCTTGGCGACCTGCTGGGTGATGGTCGAGGCGCCGATGGGGCGCCGTCCCGTGCCCATCTGCTCGACATTGACCATCACGGCGCGCAGCACGGCGACGGGATCGACGCCGCCATGGTGCCAGAAATTCTGGTCCTCGGCCGAGACGAAGGCCTGCTGCAGGCGCCGGGGAATCGCCTCGATCGGGATGAAGACGCGCCGTTCCTGCGCCAGCTCGGCCATCAGCCGCGAATCGGCGGCGTGGATCCGGCTCATCTGCGGCGGCTGGTAGTCGGTCAGCCAGCCGTAATCGGGCAACTCGCTGGCCGCCGTTCGATACAGGCCATAGCCCGCTGCCGCGGCGACCAGGCCGAGCGCGACGGTCAGGATGATGCCGGTCTTGAGCAGCAGGCCGAAGCCGCCGAGCAGCCAGCCGCGCTTGCGGCGGGGGCCGGGCTGCGGCTTGGCGGCGGGCGCCCTGGGCGCAGCGGCCGCTTCCGTGCGGGCGCCGCCCACCATGGGGGCCGGGGCCCGCAGATCATGTTGGTCCATGGCGCGCTACATACACGCTTTGGCGGCGCCGCGACCATGTGCCGTTTGCGTGGGTGTTCAGCGCGGCGCGGGCGGGTCCGCGGCCTGGCGCTGGCTGCCCGGCGGGGTCCAGGCCCAGCAATCCACCGCGCCGAGCGATCGCGTACAAAAGGGCTGAACTGGCGCCACATAGGCGGGCGCGCACCAGGGCTCGCGCCGTTCGAGATGCACGATGGAGCAGTTCTGGCCGGTCACGAGGCTGGCGATGTGGTCCACCGGCGTGCCCCCCGTGAGGATGATGGAGGCACCGCTCACCACCGCGACGGGCCCGATGGCCGCATCTGTGATGCAGCCGCCGAGCGGCAGGGCCAGGAGCCATATCTGGGCCCAGATCGGGGCAGGAGGACGGCGCATGTGGGCAGTATGGCGGGCTGGGCTTAACGCGCCCTGAAGGGGCGGCTATGGTCCGGCTCCGCCTGAACCAGAGGATGCCCCGTGCCCGATATCTTCGACGAGGTCGAAGAGGACCTTCGCGCCGAACGTGCCCGCCGCCTTGCGCGGCGTTGGGGCGGGCTGGCGCTTGGCCTGGCCCTGCTTGTGCTGGGTGGCGTCGGCGGTCTTCAAGGCTGGCGCTGGTACCAGGCACGTGAGGCTGCGACCGCCGCGGCGACCTACATCACTCTTCACCGCGCCGCGGAGCGGCCGGAGGCCGACCTCGCCGCTGCCGCCAATGGCTTCGCGGCGCTGGGGCGCGAAAGCCCGGCCGGCTACCAGGTGCTGGCGCGGCTGCGCGCCGCGGCGCTCAAGGCCGAAACCGGCGATGCCGCCGCGGCCCAGGCGCTTTGGGACCAGGTGGCCAACGATACCAGCGCGGACCGCCTGTACCGCGACCTCGCGACGCTGCTGGCCGTATCGCAGGGCGTCGATGCCGGCGATCCGGCGCAACTCGCCGCGCGCATCGCACCACTGACCACGGCCGACAATCCCTGGCGGGCCTCGGCGCGTGAGGTCCAGGCGCTGATCGCCCTGCGGCGCGGCGCGAATGAGGAGGCACGGCGGATGTTCGAAGCCCTGGCCGCCGATGGCACCACGCCGGCCGGCCTGCGCGAACGGGCGCAACGCCTCGCTGCCGGGCTGCGCGGCTGATGCGCAACCCGATCCCCCGCCGTGTTGCCCTGCTCGGCGCCGCGGCGCTGGTCGCCGGCTGCGACACCTTCGACGGGCTGCTAGGTACCCGCAAGGAAAGGCTGCCCGGCGAACGGCGCAGCGTGCTGCGGGCCGATCCGGCGCTGGTGGTGGATCCCGGCCTCGATGGCCGAGCGGTCGAGCTGCCGCCGGCCACGATCGCCACCGAATGGCCGATGGCCGGCGGCCCTTCCAACCACGCGCCGGGCCACGTCGCCTGGTCCGAACGGCCGGCGCAGGCCTGGCGGGCCTCGATCGGCAGCGGCTCGGGCTATCGCCAGCGCCTGACGGCGGGACCGATCATCGCCGGCGGTACGGTCTATACCGTCGATGCCTTCGGGCAGGTCTCGGCCTTCGCCCTGGCGGATGGCGGCAGGCGCTGGCGCGCCGACACCTCGCGCGAGAATGAAAGCGCGGGCTCGCTGGGTGGCGGCGCCGCCTTTGCCGATGGCGTTCTCTATGTGGCGACCGGCCTTGCCGAGGTGCTGGCACTTTCGGCCGAGGATGGTTCCATCCGCTGGCGCGCTTCCATCACCGCGCCGGCGCGCGGGGCGCCAACCGTGGCGGGCGGGCGCATCTTCGTCGCCACCACGCAAAATCAATTGCTCGCCCTGTCGATCGAGGATGGCAGGCGGCTTTGGACGCACCGCGCCCAGGCCATCGCCACCCTGGCGTTGGGCCTGCCGGCCCCGGCCGTGGAGGGCGAGAGCGTGATCGCCGGCTTTGGCACCGGCGAGCTCACCGCGCTGCGCGCCGCCGATGGCCGCCAGATCTGGGCCGAGACGCTGGGCGGTGCCGGCACCATCTTCCTGGCCGACATTGCCGGCATCACCGGCTTGCCGGTGATCGACCGCGGCCGCGTCTTCGCCACCAGTCTCGCCAATACGACCATCGCCGTCGATCTGCGCAGCGGCCGGCGGCTGTGGGAGCGCGCTTTCGGCGGCGAGAACGGCTTGGCGAGCGCTGGCGATTGGGTCTTCGCCGTCACCCGCGCCGGCGATGCCGTGGCGCTGGGCCGCGAGGATGGCCGCATCCGCTGGGTCACCGAACTCGACCCCAGCCCCACCGGCGGCCGCCGTGGTGAGGCCGCGCGCTTCGGGCCGCCGATCCTGGCCGGCGGGAGGGTAGTTGTGCCCTCCTCCCGCGGCGAATTGCTGCTGCTCGACCCGGTGGATGGGACGATCGGCGGGCGCGTGTCGCTCTCCGAAGGGGTGACGCTGCCGGCCGCTTCGGCAGATGGGGCGCTGGTGCTGCTCGGCGATGGTGGGACGCTGATGGCCGTCCGTTGACGGCATCCCTGCGTTGACGGCATCCGTGCGGAGGCCGAAGGAGGGCGCATGCAGACCGTTGCCATCCTTGGCCGCCCCAATGTGGGCAAATCCACCCTGTTCAATCGCCTCGTCGGCCGGCGCATCGCCATCACCGACGACACCCCCGGCGTCACCCGCGACCGCAAGACGGCCGAGGCCGAGATTGGCGGCATCCCTGTCACGCTGGTCGATACCGCGGGGCTGGAGGAAGCCGCGCCCGAGACGCTCTATGGCCGCATGCGCGCCAGCAGCGAGGCCGCGCTGCGCGAGGCCGACCTGTGCCTGTTCGTCGTCGATGTCCGTACCGGGCTGACCGCCGCCGACCGCGCCTTCGCGCAATGGCTGCGCCAATCCGGCGCGCAGGTGCTGCTCATCGCCAACAAGGCGGAAGGGCGGCTCGGCCTGCAGCACGCGATGGAGGCCTACGAACTCGGCCTCGGCGACCCGATCGCGGTCAGCGCCGAACATGGCGACGGCATGGGCGAGCTGCATGACGAGGTGCGGGACCGTCTGGCCGCCGACAATCGTCGCAACCGCGGCGACCGCGAACGCCCGCTGCGCATCGCCATCGTCGGTCGCCCGAATGCCGGCAAATCGACGCTGCTGAACGCGCTGCTCGGCGAGGAGCGGATGATCACCGGCCCCGAGCCCGGCCTGACGCGAGACGCCGTCTCGGTCGATTTCCGCGATGCCGAGGGGCCGGTGCGCCTCGTCGATACCGCGGGCCTGCGCAAAAAGGCGCGCATCGAGCAGCACCTCGAAAAGCTCTCCACCGGGGCGACCATCAGCGCGCTGAAGGAGGCCGAGGTGGTGATCCTGGTGGTGGACGCGCTGCTCGGCATGGATGAGCAGGATCTGCGCATCGCCCGGCTGGTGGAGCGCGAGGGCCGCGCCATCCTGATCGCGTTCAACAAATGGGATTCGGTCGAGGACCGCACCGCGACACGGCAAAAGCTGGATGACGTGCTGACGTCGAGTCTCGCGCAGTTGAAGGGCATCGCCGTGGTGCCGCTTTCGGCGGCGAATGGCCGGGGCCTGGACAAGCTGATGCCCACGGTGCGCCAGGTGCACGCGCTGTGGAACCGGCGCGTGCCGACCGGCGAGTTGAACCGCTGGTTCGAGACGATGAAGGAGCGCCACCAGGCACCCCTGGTGGAAGGCAAGCGGATCAAGCTGCGCTACGCCACCATGGCCAAGGCGCGCCCGCCGACCATCGCCGTCTTCGGCACGCGCGCCGAGATGCTCCCCGAGGATTATCGCCGCTACATGGTGAATTCCTTCCGCGAGGCCTTCGACATGCCCGGCGTGCCGGTGCGGCTGCATCTGCGTGGCACCGACAATCCCTATGCCGAGGAGGATGGCTGAGGCTTGCCAGGCCGGCGGCTCGACCTTGACACGACGCTGCTGCGCAGCTTCGCCGCCGTCGCGGGCGCGCGCAGCTTCGCCCGCGCGGCGGCGCTGGTTGGCCGCACCCAGCCGCCGTGACGCTGCAGATCGCCCGGCTGGAAACGCTGCTGGGGACGAAGCTGCTGACCCGCACCAGCCGCGAGGTGAGTCTGACGCCAGCGGGCGCGGCGCTGCTGCCGGTGGCGCGCGAGGTGCTCGGGCTGCTCGATTCGGTGCCGGCGGGGCTCGGCGCGGCGGCTGAGGCCGGCGATGTGCGGTTCGGCTCGCCCGAGGATTTCGCCACACTCTACCTGCCGGATATCCTGGCGCGCTTCGTCGAGACGCATCCGCGCGTGCATCTGACGACCCATTGCGAGCCGACGGTGCGGCTGGTGGAGGGGAGCCGGTGCTCAAGCTGATCTCGATCTACCTGTTGTTCTCCATAGGGCTCAGCGGCGGGCGCGAATTGGCGCAGGCGCCGCTTGGCGAAGTTGCGGGTCTGCTGGCCGCGGGCGTGGCGCTGACCATCGCGATCCCGACCGTGACCTATCTGGTGGTGCGCCGCCTGGGTGGGCTCGACATCGCCAATGCGGCGGCGATCGCGGCGAATTACGGCTCGGTCTCCTCAGTCACCTTCTTCGCGGCGCTGAGCTTCGCGCGCGCAATGAATGCGCCGGCGGAAGGCTATATCACCGCGGTGGTTCTGGGGCACGGTCGGCGTCTTCGTCGGGCACATGATCGGACTTTCGGTGGGCGGTGCCTTCGTGCTGGGTGCGATCTGCGCGAGCAGCTCCTACATCGACGCCCCTGCGGCTTGCCGGGCGGCATTGCCGGAGGCGAGCCCGGGCGTCTATCTGACCGCCTCGCTCGGCGTAACCTTTCCCTTCAACCTGCTCATCGGTTTGCCAGTCTATTGGCAGATCGCGCAGTGGCTGGGTGGTGGCTAGCGCAGGACCCTTCCTGCCGAATTGATTTCGCACTTTGTAAGTGATTGATTCTAAAGGATTAATGTCGGTCTTCCTGCTGCGGCGTGATCGGATCCCGATGTCACCGCAGGCGCATCGACACCTGCCTAAGAAAGCGCCACAAGCGCCGGAGAATCGCCCGAAAAATAAGCCTTAATGAGCCGCTTGTCATTTTATCGCTATACTGCGATGTCCCAGGCTGTTGCGGATGTCCAAACGACACCGCCA
>JBBSCP010000226.1:0-7944 GCA_038250135.1 Acetobacterales bacterium
AAAACCCGCGCCGGTGCTGGTGGTGGCGCATGGCGCGCTGTTCCGCGCGCTGCGCCAGGCGGCGGGGCTGGAGGCGAATGTCCGCACGCCCAACGCGCTGCCACTGCACATGTTGCCGCCGACCCATGGCGGCACGGCCTGGAACATCGTGCCGGCGATGCTCGCGCCGGAAGCGTAGTTCCAAACGCATGAACCGCATCAGGCGGCCCGAAGGGTCGAGGCCGTGAATGCAGCCCGCCGCAGGTGCGGCGCGCCAAGCAGCCGTAGGCGGTGCCCGGCGCCTGAGGGCACAAATCAGGCCGCCGGCAGGCGGATGATGAAGCGCGCACCGATGATCCTGCCCTCGGCGTCGCGCCGGTTCTCCGCGCTGATGCGCCCGCGCAGGCCCTCGACGATCTGGCGCGAGATCGACAGGCCGAGCCCGGAATGCTGGCCGAAACGCTCACCGCGCGGTCTTTCACTGTAGAAACGATCGAAGATGCTCTCGAGCTTGCCGTCGGGGATGCCGGGGCCCTCATCCTCCACGACGAACTCGACCATCTGCCCGGTCGGGCGCGCGCGGAGCGTCACATGCCCACCCTCCGGGCTGAAGGAAATTGCGTTGCCGAGCAGGTTGCGGAAGACCTGCACGATGCGGCCTTCCACACCGCGCACGATCAGCCCCTCGGTCGGCGCCTCGATCTCCACCACCGGGTCCGCCTCGTCGCGCGTCGCGGCGTGGAGTTCGCCGAGCGCGCCCAGGATCGGCGCCACATCCACCGGCTGTGCGATGGTGCGCGAAAGTTCCGCATCGACGCGCGAGGAATCGGCGATGTCGTTGATCAGCCGATCCATGCGCACGGCGTCGTCGGCGATGATCGCCAGCAGCCGGCGCTGCTTCACCGGATCCTCGATGCGGCGCAGCGTCTCGATGGCGCTGCGCACGCTGGTCAGCGGGTTGCGCAATTCATGCGCTACATCCACGGCGAAGCGCTCATTGGCGTCGATCCGCGCCCACAAGGCGCGCGCCGCGGCCTGAAGATCGCGCGCCAGCACGCCGATCTCGTCATTGCGCGCGAGCAGCGCGGGCGGCACGGAGCCACCTCGACCCTCGCCCTCGCGCATCGCCGCGGCGGATTGCGCGAGTTGCAGAATCGGCGTGGCGAGCGTGCGCGCCAGATACAGCGAGAGCAGCACCGTCAGCAGCAGCGCCACACCGAACAGCACCAGCACCGAGACGCGGATTTCCAGCAGCCGCGCATCGACCTCACGCGACTCACGGGTCAGCAGAACGATGCCGACGGAGGCAACGCCGCGCCGCGCCGGTTCCGCCACCGAGATCAGCAAGCGCCCCTCGGCTGTGCGGCGGATATAGGGCCGCACGCCGCCCTCGAGGGCGAGGCGCAGTTCCTCCCGCCGGTCGGAATTGGTCTGGCCGGTGGCGGTGCCGCCGAATTCGGGCTGCCAGTCGAAGGAGGGCGCGTCGGGGTTCACATCCACCGTGACGCCGCCAGGGCCCTGCCGCGGCAGCAGCCCGATCAGCCGGTCATACAGCCCGCCCACCGTACCGGCGAGCGCGCCGGGCGGCTGCGGCGGCGGCAGCGGTTCGGTTACGATGGCGCCGCCGGGGCCTTCACGGACGCGGCTGTCGGCAATCAGCAGGCCGGTATTGTCGAACAGCTTCGCCTGGGTGTTGGGCGAAGGCTCGACCAGGCGGCGCAGCAGCGGTCGCGCGGCCTCCGGCACCAGGATGATGCGGTCATCGCGCGGGCGCGCCGCGGTTTCGGCGATGGCGCCGGCATAGATGCGCGCCTGGGTGCGCAGACTCTCGACCTCGGCGGCGAGCAGCCCGTTCTGGTACTGGTCGAGATACAGCAGCGCGGCCGCCAGCAGCGCCGGCGGCAGGGCGTTGAGGAGCAGGATGCGGCGCAGCAGCGGCGAGAGCCAGCGGCGGCGCGGCGCCTCGGTCTTCACGGGTTTGGGCGGCGGGCCGCCGGCATCCGGCATCGAGCTGTCCAGTTCGGGTTTTTCCGAGCCTAGCCGGAAAGCGCGGCAGTTGCACCGGGCGTCACTTCCAGGGAGAGTCGGACCCAAGAATAGGGGGACGCGCCATGCTCGGGCTGATGCAGGATTTTCCGCTGCTGATCCATCGGCTGATCGACCACGCGGCGCGCCATCACCCGGCGCGTTCCATCGTCTCGCGCAGTGTCGAGGGGCCGTTCCACCGCACCGACTATGCCACGCTGCGCGCGCGTTCGCTGCGCCTGTCGCAGCGCCTGGCGCAGGAAGGCGTGCAGCTCGGTGACCGTGTGGCGACCCTCGCCTGGAACACTTGGCGCCACATCGAATGCTGGTACGGCATCACGGGAATCGGCGCGATCTATCACACGCTGAACCCGCGCCTGTTCCCCGAACAGATCGCCTGGATCCTGAACCATGCCGAAAGCCGGCTGATGTTCGTCGATCTCACCTTCGTGCCGCTGCTCGAAAAGATCGCGCCGAGTCTGCTTCATGCGAGGCGCTTTGTCGTGCTGACCGATGCGGCGCACATGCCGGCCACGACGCTGCCGAATGTCGTCGATTACGAAAGCTGGCTGGCCGAGGCGGATGGCGATTTCCGTTGGAGCAGCTTCGACGAGCAAACCGCGGCCGGCCTGTGCTACACCTCGGGCACTACCGGCGAGCCCAAGGGCGTGCTGTATTCACACCGCTCCAACCTGCTGCACGCGCTGGCCTGCAACGCGCCGGACATGCTCGGCCTCGCGGCGGTTGATCGCGTGATGCCGGTGGTGCCGATGTTCCACGCCAATGGCTGGTGCCTGCCCTTCATCGCGCCGATGGCGGGTGCTTCGCTCGTGCTGCCGGGGCCGAAGCTCGATGGCGCCTCGCTGCATGAATTGATGGAGGCCGAGGGCGTCACCTTTACCGCCGCCGTGCCCACTGTATGGCTTTCCCTGTTGCAGCACCTGGAGTCTTCCGGCGCGCGTCTGAGCACACTCAAGCGCGTGGTGATCGGCGGCAGCGCCTGCCCGCGCGCCATCACCCAGGCCTTCGAGGAACGCGGCGTGCATGTGATGCATGCCTGGGGCATGACCGAAATGTCGCCCATCGGCAGCGTGTGCAGCATCAAGCCCGAAACGGCGGGGCTCGATGCGGCAGCTACGCTCGACCTGCAGGAGAAGCAGGGCTTTCCGCCGTTTGGCGTGGACATGCGGATCGTCGGCGATGACGGCATGGAGAAACCCTGGGATGGCGAGACCTTCGGCAACCTCCAGGTCACCGGCCCGAGCGTGACGCGCGCCTATTTCAAGGCGCCGCAGGAAGCGCTGACGCCGGATGGCTGGTTCGAGACCGGGGACGTCGCGACCATCGACGCGAATGGTTACATGCACATCACCGACCGCACCAAGGATGTCATCAAGTCCGGCGGCGAGTGGATCAGCTCCATCGAGCTCGAGAACCTCGCCATCGGTCACCCGGACGTGCTGGAGGCTGCGGTGGTCGCCGCGCGGCACCCGAAATGGGATGAGCGGCCGTTGCTGATCGTCGTGCCGAAGCCGGGGCACGAGATCGACAAACAAAGCCTGCTCGCGCATCTCGCGCCGCGCGTGGCGAAGTGGTGGATGCCCGACGACGTCGTGGTGGTGGACGAGATTCCCCATACGGCCACGGGCAAGATCCTCAAGACCAAGCTGCGGGAGCGGTTCGCGGGGTATTTCGGCGTTCCCTGATTCGAGCCGCAACGCAGCGGCAGGCTGCGGCGTTTCATGTCCCGCAACCAAAGGGCGGAAACGGCGATGATCAGGATGATCGGTTTGGGCCTGCTGGGCGCGGTGGTGCTTGCCGGCTGTGTCGCGGTGCCAAACAACGGCCCGCGCCATAATTGGGGCAATGAGCGCCGCGATGATCAGCGCGAGCGCCGCGAAGATCAGCGCGAGCGCCAGGAGGATCGCCGCAACGACCGCCGCGACGATCGCCGCAATTGAGGCGCTCTCACGCCTCCTTGTAGCGGTACCCCAGCCCGTACAGCGTCTCGATCATCGAGAATTCCGGGTCCACGGCCCGGAACTTCTTGCGGACGCGCTTGACATGGCTGTCGATGGTGCGGTCATCGACGTAGATGTTCTCGCCATAGGCGCCATCGATCAACTGGTCGCGGTTCTTGACCATCCCCGGGCGCGCGGCGAGTGCTTTCACCAGCAGGAACTCCGTGACGGTCAGCTGCACCTGCCCGCCCTTCCACAGGCAGGTGTGCTTGGTCTCGTCGAGCACCAAATCGCCGCGGGAGATGATGCCGCCAGCCGGCGTGCCACTTCCCTCCGCGCGCCCGGCCTCGTTCCGGCGCAGCAGGGCGCGGATGCGCTCCAGCAGCAGGCGCTGGCTGAAGGGCTTGGTGATGTAGTCATCGGCGCCGAGGCGAAGCCCCATCAGCTCGTCCAGCTCGTCATCCTTGCTGGTCAGGAAGATCACCGGCATGGCGGTGCGCTGGCGCAGGCGCTGCAACAGCTCCATCCCATCCATGCGCGGCATCTTGACGTCGAGCACGGCGAGGTCCGCCGGGCGCGCGAGCAGACCCTGCAACGCGCTCTCGCCGTCGGTGAAGGTGCGCACGGTGAATCCCTCCTGCTCCAGGGTCATCGAGACGCTGGTCAGGATGTTGCGGTCGTCGTCCACCAGGGCGATGGTGTGCGGCACGGTCTGAGGCTCCTTCGGGGCGATGCTGCGCTCATATGGGGACGATGCCGGCAAATTGTGGCAAAGCCGGGTCACGGCTGAGGAGAACATGGCAGTCGCACCAGAATTGAGCCCGGCGGCGCTGGGCTTCGAGGCCCGCGGCCTGATCCGCGCCGCCGCCGCCGCCACGCTCGCCACCAGCGCCGGGGGCCAGCCCTTCGCGAGCCTGGCAACGCCTGCCACGGCGCCGGACCTTTCGGTGCTGCTGCTGCTGTCGAGCCTGTCGGAACACACGCGCCATCTGCGCGCCGAGCCGCGCTGCGCGCTGCTGTTCACCGGTGCGCCCACCTCCGCCAACCCGCAGACCGCGCCACGCGTGACGCTGACCGGCCTCGCCGAGCCGGTGCCGGAGGCCGAGGCGCCGGCGCTCAAGGCGCGATGGCTGGCGCGCCACCCCTATGCGGCACTCTACGCCGATTTCGGCGATTTCGCTCTATGGCGCATCCGGCCCATGGGCGCGCTGCTGATCGGTGGCTTTGCCCGCGCGACGCGGCTCAAATTGGCCGATCTGCTGCCTGTCAGCGCCGCGATCGCTGCGGCCGAAGCCGAGATCATCATCCATGTGAACGCCGACCATGCCGACGCCGTGTCGGCGATCGCCGTGGGGCTGCATGGCGCGGCGCCGGGGCCCTGGCGGCTCGCCGCGGTCGATCCCGATGGTTGCGACCTGGCGTTGGGGGAGGCCGTGCTGCGCCATCCCTGGCCCGCGCCGGTGGCAGAAGCCGATGACGTAAGGGCCGCGCTCATTCGGGCAGCGCGGGCGGGGCGGGCGACGCACGTAACAAAATAACCGGTTGGTTCCCCGTGCCCCCGATTGATGGGGACAGCTTACCCGCCCTAATCTCGCCCAGCGCTGGCGCCAGACGACACCTCGGCGCAGGGTAGCGCCGGCGGCCCTTCATCCGGGCGCGCCCAATCGGAGGTTGCACATGACGTCCCAAGAAACATCGCTCGCCGGAACAGGCGTGTCAGGCCCCGTGCCGGTGCATGCCAATTTGACCGCCGCGGGGCTCTACGCCCATGCGCTGCGGCGCGGCGAGGGGCGGCTTTCGGCGGATGGCGCTTTCATGGCAGTAACCGGCCAGCACACCGGGCGCTCGGTGCAGGACAAGTTCGTGGTGGACGATCCTTCGGTCCATGACGCGATCTGGTGGGGCCGCATCAACCAGCCCATGGCGCCGGAAAAATTCGCGGGCTTCTCGGCCAAGGTGCGCTCCTGGCTCGGCCAGCGCAGCGAGTTGTTCACGCAGGATCTCTACGCCGGCGCCGATCCTGCGCACCGGATCAAGGTACGCCTTGTCACCACCAACGCCTGGCACGCGCTGTTCGCGCGCAACATGTTCATCCGCCCGCCGCGCGCGGAGCTCGCCGATTTCACGCCGGACTACACCATCCTGCACGCCCCGGAATACGAGGCCGACCCGGCGGTCGATGGCTGCCGCACCACCACCTGCATCGCGCTCAGCTTCGCCGCGCGCATCATCTGCATCGCCGGCACGAGCTATGCGGGCGAGATCAAGAAGTCGATCTTCACCGTGATGAATTGGCTGCTGCCGGAGCGCGGCGTGCTGCCGATGCATTGCTCCGCCAATCTCGGCCGCGGCGGCGATACCGCGCTGTTCTTCGGCCTGTCCGGCACCGGCAAGACGACGCTCAGCTCCGATCCCGAGCGCAGCCTGATCGGCGATGACGAGCATGGCTGGTCCGAAGCAGGCGTCTTCAACTTCGAGGGCGGCTGCTACGCCAAGGTCATCAAGCTGAGCCAGGAGGCCGAGCCGCAGATCTGGGACGCCAGTCACCGTTTCGGTGCCGTGTTGGAGAATGTGGTGGCCGATGAGCTCGGCAACCTCGACCTCGACGATAGTCGCTACACCGAAAACACGCGCAGCTGCTACCCGATCGAGTTCATCCCCGGCATCGCCGCGGGCGGCCGCGCCGGCAAGCCGAAGAACGTCGTGATGCTGACGGCGGACGCCTTTGGCGTACTGCCGCCGATCGCCCGCCTCTCCGCCGCACAGGCGATGTACCACTTCATGTCGGGCTACACCGCGCGCGTCGCCGGCACCGAGAAGGGCCTGGGGCGCGAGCCGCAGGCCGCCTTCTCCACCTGCTTCGGCGCCCCCTTCCTGCCACGCCACCCCGAAGTGTACGGTCGCATGTTGACCGAGCGCATCGCGAAGGATGGCGCCGATGTCTGGTTGGTGAATACCGGCTGGACCGGTGGCGCCTATGGCACCGGCAAGCGCATGAGCATCCAGCACACGCGCGCCCTGCTGCGGGCGGCGCTCGATGGCTCGCTTGCAAAGGTCGAGTTCGTGCGCGATCCCTTCTTCAACCTGATGATCCCAACAGCGGTGCTCGGCGTCCCGGCGAATGTGCTGAACCCACGCGAGTCCTGGGTCGACAAGGCGGCCTATGACAAGCAAGCAGCGCTGCTGGTCTCGCTCTTCGAGAGGAACTTTGCGAGTTTTGCCGATGCGGTGGGCGATGATGTGAAGGCGGTGGCGATTCGCGCCGCTGCGTGATTATCTTGGAGGCATGAGCCACCGGCCGCGCCCCGACTGGATTGGCCCATTCCTCATCCAACGCGCGATGAGCCTACGTCAGCCAAGTCGGCCGCTCGGTGCAGAGGGCGATCAGCGTCCGTCCCGCCAGTGCGGGCGCGGCTGCCGAATCTTTTTACGTCGCCGGTCGGGCAAACCGGACACATCCTTGGCGATGCGCTTTCTCAGAGTATCTGGGTAGGAGGCGTTGGCCGGCCTCGTCGAGCAGGTCACCTGCCACAACGAAAACAGTGACTTCTGCGTGCTGCGGGTCAAGGCGCGAGCGCAGACTGTCGCGGTCCAGTGGTCTGTGGCATTTCTGCCATCACATCCACAGATCCCGCGCCAGGAGTCCGATGGCAGACGCAACCCACCCCCGTTCGGAGATTGAAGCCGCCTGGGAGCGCTACACGCGCCTGCCGCCCGGGCCGAAGGTGGTACTGCAGATCAAGAGCCTGGTGTTTCTGCCGACCAACAAGTCCATACTCTCGGACATCCTTTCTCGCATCAGGTTGAAGACGCCCGAAGGGCGCGCCTGGAACGGTCCATCCATCAACGCGGCGCTGGACGTGCTCGGCCGTGAGCGGTTGCTGACGGATGATCTCGCCTGCGTCGCATCCCTGCTGCACCCGGTCGCGATCGACGCCATCGCCGCGCCGGACGGTGAGCTCATGGTTGCGGCCATCCG
>JBBSCP010000227.1:0-7886 GCA_038250135.1 Acetobacterales bacterium
AAATCCGCCGCATCGCCGGCGCCGACCAGCAGCACCGGCTGCGCGGGGGTCTCATTGGCCGGTCCGGCGCGGCCGCTATGGCGCAGCCGGGCGGCGATGCGCGTGCCCGCCAGCATCGCGGCGAGCACCAGCGCATGGAGGATCGGAAAGCCCGGATTGGGTGAGCGCCAGGCCTGCGCCAGATGCAGCGCCAGCGTCAGCAGCAGCGCCGAGATCACCGCGGCGATCCCGGTGGCGAAAATATCGGGCAGGGAGGCGAAGCGCCAATATTGCCGCGGCAGGCCGAAGGGCAGCCCGCCCAGTGCCAGCGTCCCGGCCGCCAGCGGCAGCCCCAGCGCCCACCACAGCCCCGGCGGCCAGGCGCCGGGCGCGGCGAGCCAGACCGCGATCGGCAGGGCAAGCGCCGCCACCAGCGAATCGAGCCCGAGGTTCAGCAGGATACGGTCACGCGCCGAGGCAGCCATCCGCCTCCCTTAGACCGCGCCCGCGCCCGGCGAAAGCGCACCCCCCGCGACGCGCGGCGCGATCGGTGGCAGAACAGGCCAGGATTTGGGAGTGGAAAGAGATGGCCGAAGGCAAGCTGGTGATCGGAACGCGCCGCTACTCCTCCTGGAGCCTGCGCGGCTGGCTCATGGTCCGCATGGCGGCGCTTGAGGTGGAGGTGGTGGTGCTGCGTCTCGCCGGCGCCGGCGCGGGCGGCACGGCGGA
Source organism: Acetobacterales bacterium (assembly GCA_038250135.1). Classification (GTDB taxonomy): domain Bacteria; phylum Pseudomonadota; class Alphaproteobacteria; order Acetobacterales; family Acetobacteraceae; genus Falsiroseomonas. The sequence goes on from JBBSCP010000227.1 coordinate 709, forward strand.
GATCAGGGCGGTCTCGCCCAATGCGCTGGTGCCCTACCTCGAACATCGCGGTGCGCGGGTATGGGAGAGCATCGCGATTGCCGAGTATTGCGCCGAATTCCATGCCGATCTCTGGCCGCGCAACCGCACGGCGCGTGCCCATGCGCGTAGCATCACCGCCGAAATGCATGCCGGCTTCCGCGGCTTGCGCAGCGCCATGCCCATGAATCTCGGCCGCAGCTTCCCGGGCATGGGCCGCACGCCCGACGCGCTGGCCGACATTGCCCGGGTTGAGGCGATCTGGGCCGAGGCGCTCGGCCTATATGGCGGCCCCTTCCTGATGGGCCCCGAATTCTCGCTGGTGGATGCGATGTATGCCCCTGTCGTCACGCGCTTCCTGACCTGGCAGCCGGAGCTTTCGGCCACCACGCGCGCTTATTGCGACGCGGTGCGTGCGCATCCGCTGGTCGATGAATGGTACCGCGATGCGGCGGCCGAGCCCGCCGAATGGCTGCTGCCGCACTACGAGAATCCGGTGCCCGCCCGATGACCGCAGGGCGCATGCCCGGAGGTCTGAATCGGCCGGGCATTTTCACATGAGTTCGGCCATTGCCCTCGACCATGTCGGCCTCTGCGCGCGCGATCCCGCGCCGCTCTGGGCGGCGTGGCTGCGCATGGGCTTCGCGCTGTCGCCGGTGGCGCAGCAATCGGGCAAGCGGGTCCCCGGCGCGCCGACCGAGCCCTTCGGCACGGCCAATCGCTGCGCCTTCCTCGTCCATGGCTATGTCGAGCTGCTTGGCATCGTGGATGACACGCTGTTCGCCAATGGGCTCGACCGTTTCCTCGCACGCTACACTGGCGCGCATATCGTGGCCTTGGGGATGGCGGATGCCGAGGGCAACCTCGCGCGGCTGCGGCGCGGCGGCCTGGACATCCCCGGCATCGCCTGGCTGGAACGCCCGGTCGAGCCGGGCGGCCCCATCGCCAAATTCGCGCGCCTGCCTTTCCCGGACGCGCCGGAGGGGCGGATTCAGCTCGTGCAGCACCTGACGCCGGAGCTGGTCTGGAACCCGCGCTGGATGGACCACAGCAACGGCGCCGTGGCGCTGGAGAGCACGATCATCGCTGCCCAGAACCCCGCCGAGACGATCGCCCGCCTCGCCCGCCTCAGCGGCCTGCCCGCCGAGCCAGACCCCGTCGCCGGCTTCCGGCTGCGCCTGCCGGGTGCGCCGGGCGCTGCCGGCCCGCACTCCCCGCGCTTCGAGACGCAGATCCGCGTGCTGCCCTCCGAGGCGCTTGGCCGGCTTTTGCCGGGCGTCGAGGCGCCAAGCCTGCCCTTCATCGCCGGCCTGGTGATCCGCACCGATGATCAAGCAGCACGCGCCGAGGCCGTGCTGGCGGGGCTGCCGGTGCAGCGCATCCCGCTTGGCCTCATGGTGGCACCCGAAGCGGCGGGCGGCGCGGCGGTGGTCTTCGCATGACGACCGCCGCGGCGATCAGCCACTCGCTCCGTACCTACTACGTCCCCGGCCGGGCGGCGGCGCTGGATGAATTCCAGGCGCGCTTCCTCGGCCCGGGCGAGCTCGGCTTCGATGTCGGCGCGCATGTCGGCGACCGCACGGCGAGCTTCCGGCGGCTTGGCGCCCGCGCCGTGGCGGTGGAGCCGCAACCGCGCCTCGCGCGCCTGCTGCGGCTGCTGTTCGGGCGTGATGCAGGCGTGGTGCGCGTTGCAGCACTGGTCGGCGCCGAGGCCGGGCAGGCGGTGCTGCGCGTGAATAGCGCCAACCCCACTGTCGCCACCGCCTCCGACGCCTTTATCGCCGCCGCCGACGGCGCGCCGGGGTGGGAGGGGCAGGTCTGGGACCGGGAACTGCACCTGCCCGTCACCACGCTCGATGCCCTGGCCGCGGCGCACGGCATGCCGGATTTCGTGAAGATCGACGTCGAGGGCTATGAGGCCGTGGCGCTGGCCGGGCTCACCCGCGCGCCACGCAGCCTCTCCTTCGAATTCACCACCATCCAGCGCGACGTCGCGGCGCAATGCCTCGAACGCCTCGCCGCGCTGGGCTACCGCGCCTTCAACGCCTGCCTCGGCGAGGATATGCGCCTCGAACATGCGGCACCGCTCGATGCCGATGCCATGGCGGCCTGGATCAAGGCCCTGCCGCATGAAGCGAATTCGGGCGACGTCTATGCCAGCCTGGAGCCGGCGAGGCTGGCGCGCTGAGATGCAATTCTACGCCCTGGCACAACATCTGGTCTTCGCCACGCTGCTGGCGCTGCTTTCGGCCGTGGTGGTGCGGCTGATGATCGCGCGCCCGATCCTCGACCACCCCAACGCCCGCAGCGCGCATGTGAACCCCACCCCGCGCGGCGGTGGGCTCGGCGTGGTGGTGGCCTTCGTGGCGGGGATGGTGGTGCTGTTCCAGGCGGCGGAATTCGCGCGCATCGCCGAACAGCAATTCCTCGGCGTGATCGCCGCCGCCATCGCCATCGCCGGCGTCGCGCTATGGGACGACATGCGAAACCTCTCGGCCCGGCTGCGGCTCGGCGCGCAGGCGGGGGCGGCGGTGCTGGCGCTGGCGAGCGGGCTGGTGGTGGACCGGCTCGCCCTGCCCTGGATCGGGGTGGTGGAGCTCGGCTGGCTTGGCGTGGCGCTGACACTGTTCTGGATCATGGGCTGCACCAATGCGGTGAACTTCATGGATGGGCTCGATGGCCTGGTCGGCGGCACGATGCTGATCGCCTCCGCCGCGCTGGCCGCCATCGCCGCCACGCAGGGGGGGTGGTTCGTCTATGCGGCGGCGTTGTTCCTGGCTGCCGGCTTCGCGGGCTTCCTGCCCTTCAACCTGCACCCGGCGCGGATTTTCATGGGTGATGTCGGCAGCCAGTTTGCCGGGTTTGTCATCGCCGTGCTGGCCATCGCCGCGGCGCGGTTTGACGCGCAGCAAGTCTCCTTCCTGATCGTGCCGCTGCTGATCTTTTCGCTGTTGTTCGATGCCGGTTTCACGCTGCTGCGCCGCGCGTTGATGGGGGCCAGGCTATCGGAGGGGCACCGGACGCATCTGTACCAACTGGCCCAGCGCAGCGGCGTGGGCGTGCGGCAGGTGGCGGCGGTGCATTGGGGATTCGCGCTGTTCCACGCTGTGCTGGCGGCGCTGTTCCTGACGCTCTCGCCCAACCTCAAGCCGCTGATCGTGCTGCCGGCTCTGGCCGGGCAGGGGGTATGGCTGTGGTATGTGATGCGCCGGATGCGCGCGGCCGGCCTGGGCTGGCGCTGAGCGAAGGACCATATCCCCGTCATGTCCATCGCCCTGGCTTCCGAAACCCTGCCCGAACCCGTCGAGCGCGAACTGGCTTCGGCCGTGGCGCAGCTCGAATCCCTTTCGCTCGCCGCGCGGCTGTCGGGGATGCTCGGCCAGCCGATCGAGGCGCTGCGGGCACGCCTGCCCTCCGGCACGCAGGGGCTGATCGACGGCGCCGTGCGCGGCGCGCTGTCCACCGCCATGCAGGCGGCCTTGCGCACCGCGCCGACGCGCAACCCGTTGCCGATCCCCGATTCCTGGTTCCACCGTGGCCTCGCCGCCGCCTCTGGCGCGGCGGGGGGCGCCTTCGGCCTGCCGGGCACGCTGGTCGAGCTGCCGGTCTCCACCACGCTGCTGCTGCGCCAGATTGCCGCCATTGCGGCCGAGCAGGGTGAGGATCTGGCCGATCCGCTGACCGCCGCCGAGTGTCTGAAGGTGTTCGCCCTCGGCGGGCGCGATCCGGGCGATGACGCCGCCGAGACCGGCTACTTTGCCGTGCGCATCGCCCTGTCGGAGGCGCTGAAGGGTGTGATGGGCGCGGGCGTGTTCTCCGCTGTCTTGCCGGGCTTCCTCGCCGCCATCGCGTCGCGCTTCGCCGGGCCGGTGGCGACCAAGCTGGCCTTACAGGCGGCGCCGGTGATCGGCGCGGCGGCGGGGGCCACGGTGAACCTCGCCTTCCTGGCGCATTTCCGGGCCATCGCGGAGGGGCATTTCACCGTTCGCCGGCTGGAGCGCAGCCACGGCCAGGCCAAGGTTCAGGCCGCCTATGAGGCGCTGAAGTCGCAGCGGGACGCGAAGTTCTTAGATTAGTGGCGCCCAGCGCCGCCCGCGACGGGGCGCGCGAGGCGCTGGGCGCGCCGGCCCTCGCCATGGCGGCCACCTTCATCGCCTTCGGCGCGGCGGTGGCCGAGGCAGGGCTTTCGCTTGGCTGGTCCCTGGTTGCCACCGGCGCGGTCTATGGCATGGCCGGGCAGTTGGTGCTGTTGCAGGCGACGAGCCTGGGCGCGCCTGCCTTTGTGGCGATGATTTCCGCCACGGCGGCCAATGCGCGCTTCCTGCCGATGTCGGTGGCGATCGCGCCACTGCTTGGCGCACGCACCGGCTGGCGGCGGCTGCTGGTGGTGCCCTTCATCGCCATCACCCCCTGGGCGGCGGGCATGCGCGTGCTGCCCGGCCTGCCCGATTCGGCGCGGCTGCCCTGGTTCCTGGGCTTTTCCGCCGCGAGCTGGGCGGTGGCGATGGCGACCACGGCGGCCGGGCACCTCGCCGCGCCGCTTTTGCCGGTGGAGTGGCGGGCGGCGTTGCTGTTCACCAACCCGCTGTATTTCGCGCTGCTGATGGCGGGCGATCTGGGTCGGCGTGGCGTGGCGCCGGCGATTCTGGGCGGCGTGGTCGCGGCGCCGCTGGCCTGGTGGGTGGGGGGCGCCTGGGGGCTGCCGGTGGCCGGGCTGATCGGTGGCACGCTGGCCTTCCTGGCGATGCGGGCGCGATGAGCGAGGCTGATCTGGCGCTGTGGCTGACGGTGGGCATCGGCTTCGGGCTGCGGCTGGTTGGCCTCACCCTCGGCGGCGTGCTGCGGGCCGACCATCCGGCCATCGCCTGGGCGTCCGCGGTCTCGGTGGCGACGCTCGCCTGCTTCGTGGCGCTGGCGCTGGTGATGCCGAGCGGGCTGCTCGCCACCGTGCCCTGGCCGGCGCGCCTCGCCGGAGTCGTCGCGGGCGCGGCAGCCTATCTCGGGCTCGGGCGTCGGTTGCTGCCGGCGATGCTGGCGGGGCTCGCCGGGTTGCTGTTGGCGCGCCTTGTCACGGGCTGAAGCGGTAGAGGCGTGCCGGGTTGTCCACCAGGATGGCGTTCCGAGCTGCCTCATCCGGTGCCCAATCGGCCAGCAGATCCAGCAGCGCGGCATCGTCGGGGATGGTGGTGGCGTTGGGGTGCGGCCAGTTGGTGCCCCAAACCAGGCGCTCCGGCGCGCCCGCCACCAGGGCACGCGCCAGGTCGCCGACGGAATCGGGCCGGTCCTGATCCAGGCTATAGGGCGAGGACAGCTTCACCCAGCCGCGCCCGGCCTGGAGCAAATCCTGCACCACCCCCCAGGCCGGATGCGCCGCCCAGTCGGTGAGTGGAAGCTGGGCGAAATGGTCGAACACCACCTCGCAGGGCGCGGCGCGCAGCACGGGCGCGAGGTCGGCGATCATCGCCGCGCTGGCAAACAATTGCAGGTGCCAGCCGAGATCGGCGAGGCGCCTGGTCAGCGGCGCCACATCGGAGGCACTCAGCGGCACGCCCTGCACCAGGTTCACCCGCGCGCCGACCACGCCCTCCGCCGCCATGGCGCGCAGCCCGGCCGCATCGGCATCGGGCCGCACCACCGCGACCATGCGCGCCCGCGTCGGTCCCCATTCGCGTAGCGCGCGGCGCTGCAATGCATTGTCGGTGCCATAGGTCGAGGGCTGCACCAGCACCAGCCGCTCCACGCCGAGCCGGGCCAGCAGCCGCGCGTGATCCTCGCGCGTCGCGCTGTCATGCGCGCGCGCACCCGGCGCCACGGGCCAGGCCGCGTCATAGACATGGTGATGGCAATCGACGGCACCGCGCGGCATCGCAAGCCGTGGCGGCGCGGTGCCGAGCGTATAGGGGATTATGGCGGTGTCGCTCATGGACCTGCAGCAATATCGGATTTGATGAGATCATCAAATCCGATTTCTTGCTGTAGATTCAGCGCGCTCCACAGCACGAGATCGGTCCGAGAACCGATTGTGCTGTAGGGTAGCGCCACAAGAACGAGGGATGCGAGACGCCATGCTGCGGGTTTTCCTGAGCCACACGCCCGAAATGCGCGGCAGCTACTACCCACCCCGCGCCGAGGCCGCACTCCGCGCCGTGGCCGAGGTGGTGCTGCATCAGGGCGCCACGCCGCTGTCGGGCCGCGCCCTGGCCGAGGCCGCCGCGGGCTGCCACTGCATCGTCGCGGACCGCGCCACGGCGGGCCATGCCGAAACCTTCGCCCTGGCGCCGGACCTTATCGCCTTCCATCGCGTGGCGGTGGACATCTCGACCATCGACCTGCCCGCCGCCTCGGCCGCCGGCGTGCTGGTGACGCAGGCGACGCCGGGCTTCGGCTCCAGCGTGGCGGAGATCGCCATCGGCATGATGGTCGATCTGGCGCGCGGCGTTTCCGCCCACACGGCCGCCTACCACGCCGGCACGCCGCCCGCCTCGCGCCTGGGGGTGCAACTCGCCGGCAAGACGCTCGGCCTGATCGGCTGGGGCCGCATCGCGCAGCGCCTGGCGCCCATCGCGGTGGCGATGCGGATGCGCGTGCTGGTGCACGACCCCTACACCACCGCCGAAGCCCCCGGCGTCGAGGTCGTGGCGCGTGAGACTCTGATCGCCGAAAGCGATGTGGTGATGCCGCTCGCCGTCTCGACGCCGGAAACGCGGCACATGATGAATGCGGCCACCATCGGCGCGATGAAGCGCGGCGCCTTTCTCATCAATCTTTCGCGCGGCGAGTTGGTGGATGAAGCGGCGCTGGCCGCGGCGCTCGATTCCGGCCATCTCGCCGGCGCCGGCATGGATGTGGGCAGCGCGCCCGACCAGCGGCCCAACCCCGCGCTGGCGGCCCGGCACAATGTGGTGGCGACGCCGCATGTGGCGGGCCTCACGCCCGAGGCGGCCGAGCACCAGGCGATGGACACCGTGCGCCAGGTGGCCGCGCTGGCCGCGGGGCGCGTGCCCGACGGCGCGGTGAACCTCGCCGCCGCGACGCGGCTCAGCCGGATCGGCATCAGCCGCGCGGAATGACGCGCGCGCGGATGACGAAGGCCAGTACCACGATGCCGGCGGCGGCCAGCAGGAAGCCCGGCGCGAAGCCGGCCTCGGCCATGATCGTCC
>JBBSCP010000228.1:0-7810 GCA_038250135.1 Acetobacterales bacterium
ACCTGCCAGTCGGAATCCTGGCGCGGTGCCTTCGGCCTCTCGCTCGTCCGCGTGCCGCTGGAACTGCCGGAGGAGGACGGGCTCAATACCGCCTGGGCGCTCCGCGGCACCGCCTCCGCCTGGTGGTTCGACGTGTTCGAGCATTCGCTGATCAGCCGCTGGGACCCCGACTTCGCCACCGATGGCGGCTTCGCGCGGCCGGTCGGCCCCGGCCGGCACGAGAGTGGCGCGGTGGCGCTGGCGATGGTCTGGCTGGGCACGGATGGAAGCGCCATTTTCCTCGACCGCTGGATCCCCCGCCGCAGCATCGTGGCCACGCCGGGCGAGGATTGGCACCGCACGCGCTTCGGCGCGCCGCCCCGCGCCAGCGCCTGGGCACGCATCCATCAATTCCAGGCGATGCTGGATGAAAGCCTCGACGCCGCGCCGCTGATCGACGCGCAGCAGGGCGGGCGGATCAACCTGTGGCAGCGCGGCTTCCGACACATCCCGCCGATCGGCTTCCTGCCGCTGGATCCCGCCGCGATCGGCGACCGGCTGTCTGGTGACAGGGGCAGCACGGGCGTGGCGTTGCTGGATCGCATCATCGCCGCCGGCGGTGGACGCATCCAGCTTGTCTCCGGGCTGATCGCGGGCGCCAAACAGCAGGCATTCAGCTATTTCCGTGGTACCACGGTGATGCCCTATTGCGTCGTCGCGCTGCATGATGACGACTTCCTGGAAGACCTCGGCAACGTCTTCGACAAGGACCCGGTACAAGTGGCGCGCCGCGTCATCGTGAAGCAGGTGGTGGTGGTCGGGTCGGCCGATGCACAGGCGCCCGGCAGCATCGGCCCGATCACCCATCTGAACGACACCACGGCGCCGCCGACGCCGGTGACGGACAACGCCGCCGGCGCCTTCCTCGAACGCCTGGGCGCACTGTTCGACGTGCTCGGCCTGGACGAGCTCGTGAACCGGCGCACCGAGATCGTGAAGATCATCATCCCGCTGCAGGGCCTGACACGCGCCCACCCGGTTCTGGGTGTAGTGCCGGAGGATGCGCGCGGCCAAGCCGCCGATTGGCTCGGTGCGCAGCCGCCAAGCTGGTGGACCAATTCGGCCGCGCTGTACGACGCCCGTGGCATGGCGCAGCTTTCGCAGCGCATGCCGCTGGAGATGTTGCCGCGGCACTTCGCGGTCTATGTCAAGCAGCGGATGGTGCTGCTCGACGTGCTCGTGATGCTGTTGGAAGTGCTGCAGGCGATGGTGGTGCTGGTGCGCGACATGCAGCGCGACGCGGCGCAGCCCAAGGATGGCATCGCCGGCCAACGCACCACCAAGACCTATGCCATGGCGTATCAGAAGCAGCCGGCCGAGAAGCGCGCAATCATCGAGGCCGCGATGGCCGAACCCCTGGTGCAGGACGCGGTAGCGCGTGCCGCGGTGGCGGCCACGCCCGATTTCCGGCTCGCCACCCGCAACGCGGAGTTCACCGCGAAGGTGCAGGCAACCGAGGCGCAGCTTGCGACCGAGGTCGCCGACCCGACGGCGCGCCAGCAACTGGCGTTGGAGCGCGTGACCGACGCCTATGCGGTCGAGCACAAGGGCTTCGAGGTGATGCAGGTCATCGCCGCGGTGCAGCCCGCCGCACAGGCCAGGCAGACCTTCGGCGCGATCTCGGCGCAGGCGGTCAGGCAGCCGTTGCGCGACGCAACCACGGGCGCGCGGGCCGACAGCACCGTCGCTGACAGCGTGGCCGCCGGCGGCCCGCGCGTCTTCGCGAAGGAAGAGACTGCCGCCGCCTATGCCAGCATGAACAGCGCGCTGGCCGAGAAAAGCGCGGCCAGCTACGCCCCTGGCGCGCCGGAGGGGCTGACCGCCAAGGACATCATGGCGAAGCCAAGGGAAGAGGCCGCTGCCGCGCTGGGCGGTGAGGCGCGCCTCACGGCGTTCACCGAGGCCATGGCGAAGGAAAAGGCGGAGGCCGCCGCGGCGGCCGAAACCCTCACCGCCGCGCCGCCGCCACCCGAGGTCACGGCCAAGCTGATGGAAGCGGTCGCGAAGGGCCAGGACGCCACGGCAACGCTGGAAGCGATGAAGGCCGAGGCCGGTACCGATGCCACCAAGCGCGCCTATCTCGACGCCGCCGGCACCATGATCCGCAACCTCGGCACCGAACGCACGCTGCTGCTGGCACGCTCCACGACGATCAAGCGCGTGCCGTAGCAGCATGGCCGCGCCAGGCGTCGCCATCGGTCGCCTTTCCACGCGGGTCCGCGCGCCGGACCCCGAAGCGGGCTATGCGGCCGGGCGGCTGGTGGATGCGGCGGTGCAACGGCTTGGCCCCGCGCTCGACCGCGCCCTGCCGCGCGCCCTGGCGGCGGCGGGGTTAGCGGAGGATGCGGTACTGGCGATTCCGCACATCGCACTCCGACTGCGGATCGAGGGCGAGGCGAGCGCCGAGGAATTCGGCGCCGCCTGGGCCGAGGCGCTGGCCGGCGCGATCGCCGCAGCACTTCCTGCCGCGCGCAGCGCCAGGATATCCGCTAAGCCCCAGGACACGGCATCGCTTGCTGCGGCACGGGACGCTGCGCCGCAGCCGGCCATGTTCGAGACCCTCTGGGCGGCGGAGGTCGCGCTGCTGCGCGCCGCTGCGCGTGGCGAAGCTCCAACCTGGTGGGCGGAGGCCGCGCAGGCCGATCTGGCACGGCCGGGCGCGGCGGCGCGACTGGTGCTGGCCTGGGTCCGGCGCGATCCCGCGCGAGCCGCCGCATCGATGGCGGCGCTGCTGGAGGCGGCGCCCGACGTCGCGGTGCTGCTGACCAAGCGAGAGGCCGAGGCGGTGGCCGATGCGCTGCTCGCCGCGCTGCGCAGCGCCTTGGGGGAGACACCCGCCCTGGCCACCTTTGCCCGGCTCGAAGGTCCATCGGCCGCCCTGGCACCGCTGCTGGCGCGGGTGCCGGCGGCCCTCGGCGCGGCGCTGGCGGCGCTGCCAGTGGCGCTGCGCGGGCCCTGGGTGGTGGCTGTGGTTATGGCCAAGGTGCCGGCCTCCGCGGCCCTGCTGCCCGCGCTGCTGCCGCTGCTGGTGGCACTCGGCGCCGAATCCTGGCGTCGGCCGGATGTCGTGCCGCCGGCCCCCTCCGCCGCGCCGCCAGTGGCGCGTGCCCCCACCGTTGAGGACGCGCCGCAGGCGACGGAGGTCCTGGGTGGCGGGCTGCTGCTGCTGCTGCGCCCGCTCAGTGTCCTCGCCCCCGGCTGGCTGGCGCTGGGAGAGGGTCTGCCGCCCCGTCTGCTCGGCCTCGGGCTGCTGGCCCTCCAGCGCCTCGCCGCACCGCTGGCACCGGCTGCCCGCCGTGCGGCGCTGGAGCGGGACCGCGTGCTGCTCACCGTGTTCGCCGGCACGGCCCCGCCCGACGCGCCACTCGAAGATTTGGCCGTCGCCGGACCCGAGATCGAGGACATGCTTGCGCGTCTGCTCGCCAGCGCGCCGCATGGCGTCGCGCATGCGCCCGGTGCGCTGCGCCGCGCCTACGGGCGTGACCCGTTCGGCCAAGACCCGGCCGCCGACACGCTGTGCCGCCTCCTGCTGCGCCCGGGCCGACTCCGCTGGGACGCGGCGATGGCGGAACTGATCTGGCCGCTCGACGCTGCCGATATCGTGCTGCGGCGCGCCGGTTGGGACATCGATCCGGGCTGGCTGCCCTGGATCGGCCGGCGCATCGGCTTTCGCTACGGCGGCGAGGGCGGCGCATGAGCCGACGCCTACCCTTGCCGGAGCCCACCAGCCTGCTGCTAGCCATCGCCGCGGCGCGCCTTCAGCTGCGCCTGCCCGATGCGGCGTTGCAGGACATTGCCGGCAGCCTGGCCGAACCGGCGGCACTCGCCGCGGCCGGGGACCAATTGCTGGCGACGCTCGCCGCCACGGATACGCCGCTCGCGCGGGTGGCGCGTGCGGCGCAGCTTTCCTCCTTCGACCTCGATCTGCTTGGCCTCGCCGTGCTGCCGGCGCTGGATGACCGCGCGGCGGAAGCCGTGGCGACGCTCACCGGCCGGCCACGGCGGCTGACGGCCGGGCGTGCGGCGAAGTTGCTGCTGCCGGCGGAGCACGATGCGGCGGCGCTCCGCACCGCGCTGCGCGACAGCCCGCTGTGGCGCGCCGGGCTGCTGCGCGCGGCCGATCCAGGGCAGGCGCCAGCGGACCGACTGCTGGACCCGACCCCCGCGCTACTCGCCGCGCTGGACGGCGCCTGGCCGGAGGCAACTTCGGGCGGTTGGACGGCGCAGCCGATCATCGCCGAGGGCGCGGTGCCCGCGAGCCTGGCGCCCGCGCTGGCGATCCTGGCCGCCTGGGCCGACGGGCGGGCGGCGCCCTTGCTGCTGCTCGATGCGCCCCGGCCCGAACGCGCCGAGGAGGCGCTCGCCCGCGCCGCCGCCGCCGTTTCACGCGTCGCGCTACTGCTGCACGCGCCGCCATCGCGTGAGGGCGCGCAGGACGCCGTGCCGCCACCCTGGGCGGAGGCCGGTCTCATCGCCGCCGCCACAGGCGCGCTGGTGGCGCTGGTGACCGACGCCGAGGCACTGCCCGGCCCCACCACGCCGCCCATCGCGCCGCTCGCCATCATCGGCCCGCAGGCGCTGCGCGGACCGCGCGTGGCGATGACCCGGCTCGCCGTGCCGCGGCCCCTGATGGCCGAGCAGCAGGCGCATTGGGCGCGCGCCCTGCCGGACCTGCCGGCAGCGGACCGCATCGCGCTGGCCGCGCAGACCTGGGCGGCGGAGGCCGATATCGCTGGCATCGCCGCGGCCGCGCGCGGCGCCACCCCGGCGGCATTGCTGGCAGCCCGCATGGCCACCGCGCCCCCGCGCGGCGCGCGACTCGCCACGCTGCGCATCCCCAGCGTGCCCTGGCCCCGCCTGGTGCTGGAGCCCGGGACGGAAGCGCGGCTGCGTGAGGTGGTGCGCCGCTTCCGCCATCGCGCGACGGTGCGCGAGGCCTGGGGCCTCGACCATGGCGGCCCCGCCCTCGTCGCGTTGCTGTCCGGCGAGCCGGGCACCGGCAAATCCCTGGCGGCGGAGGCGGTGGCGACCGAACTCGGCCTGCCGCTGCTGGCCGCCGACCTGTCGCGCATCGTCTCGAAATACATCGGCGAGACCGAGAAGAACCTGGCCGAGCTGTTCGCCGCCGCCGAAGGCTTCGCCGCGGTGCTGTTCTTCGACGAGGCCGATGCGCTGTTCGGCAAGCGCAGCGACGTACAGGACGCGCATGACCGCTACGCCAACATCGAGGTGAACTACCTGCTGCAGAGGCTGGAACGGTTCGAGGGCATCGCCCTGCTCGCCACCAACCTGTCACAGGGCATGGACGACGCCTTCCTCCGCCGCTTCGACCTGACCGTGCCGATCCCCCGCCCGGGCGCGGCGCAACGCCTCGCACTATGGCGGCTGCACCTGCCGGCGGCGCTGCTGGCACCAGGGCTCGATCTGCGCGCCCTGGCCGAGGGCTTCGACATGACCGGCGGCGAAATCCGCAACGCCGCGCTGACCGCAGCCTACGACGCGGCCGAAGCCGCCAAGCCGATCGGCGCCACCATGCTGCGCGCCGCACTGATGCAGGAATTCGCCAAGCAGGGCAGGCCCTTTCCCGAAGGCAGCTTCGCCATGGATCGCATATCGGAAGGATCAAGCACATGACCGACATCGCCGCGACCCTGGCCGCGCTGGCCGAGACCATGGCCACGAACCAGGCCACCGCCGCCGCCGCCGCCGCCGCGGAAGGCGCGCAGGGACGAACCGCCACCGCCGCGCAACAGGCCGCGGCAAAACTCCAATCCCTTGCAAGCCGGGCGCAGAGCACGCTCGATGCGCTGACCGCGCAGGGTGCACGGGTGCAGGCGGGGCTGGCCGCACGCGGCACAGTTCTGATTGCGGCCGAGGCCGTGCGGACCGATGGCGCCGCGCCGCCGCTCGCCGATGCGCAGGCCACCGCGCTACGGGATCAGGTGGCCACACGCCTCGGCGTCACCGCCGGCCAGATCGCCGCCAAGACCAGCGCGATCCGCACCGCCATCACCGCGCTGGATACCGCGATGCTGGCGCCGGTCACCGCCGCGCAAGGCACGCTGGCCACGGCGCGCGCCACGCTCGCCACCAAGCAGGCCGCGCTCACCACGATCGAGGTGCAGGCGGCAACGGCACTGGCAGCCGGGGAAGGCGCTGCACCCGCGCTCGCCGGTGCGCTCGATGCCGCGCTGTCGAAACACGCCGCCGCCCTGGCTGTCACCCCCACCGCGAGCACCAGCGCCAAACGCGGCGCAGCGGTGGATTGGGCGGATTACGAGGCCGCACGCGCAGCCCTCACCACCGCCGCCGCCGACGCCCCCGGCGCCACACTGAACTCCGCCTGGGACGCCGCGGCCACCGCGCTGCGCTCGGCGCTGGCCGATGTCGTAATCGCGGAACAAGCCGTGGTCACGGCGGAGCTCGACCTCGCCACCAAACAGGCCACCGCCGACGCCGCCCGCACCACCCGACCCAACAGCGCCACCGCCAAAGTGGCCGAGGCACTGGCGCCGGCACCGCCGCCGTAGCAACGGGTCAAGGTGCGCTGGTGGCTGTTTGCGGATGGCAGCCGTGATCGTGGCGGCGATGTCCTTCACGCGCCAGATCAGGGCGTTCGCTTCGGTGGCTTCGATGCTGCCGGCGAACCATATCTGGCGTGGGTCGTCGAGCAACTCGCGCAGTGCGCAGCACTCGCCTCGCCGCCTGCGATCAGCCGTCGGGCGGCGGGCGAATCCAGCAGGCGGTGGTACCAGTGGACCCGATCAACATCTGCCACTGGCTGCGGCTGCTGCTGGGCGCGCCCACCACCACCGGCACGACCAATTTCTTCCACACCTTCGCCTCGGGCGCGGCGTCGCTGCCGAGCAATGCGATGGAGATCGGCTATCCGGACGTGCCGTCCTTCGACGTTTGCACGGGCGTGCGTGCCGATACGATGGAGATGGACTTCACGCCCACGGGTGCCGCGACCGCGACTTTCGGGCTGCTCGGCCAGGGCTCGGCGCGAACTGGCGCCACGTCAGGCGGTGCACCGACCAGCGCTGCCTACACCGCGTTCAACAAGGCCCAGGGATCCATCACACGCGGCGGTTCTGCGCTGGCGCAGGTCACTGGCGCGCGGCTCACCTATTCGAACGGCACGGAGGCGGTGCGCACCATTCGCGCCGATCGCCGCATCGAAGGCGTAGATCCCGGCATCGCCCGCTGCACCGGCCAGATCACCGTCCGTCTCGAGAACACCACGCTGCTCGCCCAGGCGCAGGGTGGCACCTCCGCGGAATTCGCCCTCGCCTTCACGATCGACGCCAACCGCAGCCTCACCATCAGCCTGCACGAGATTTATCTTGCGCTGGCCAAGACCCCGATCGAGGGGCCGGCCGGGGTGGAGGCGAGCTTCGATTTCAGGGCTGCGTTCAACGCCACGGCAACGCGGCTGATGACGGCGGTGCTGCGGAACCAGCAGGCGGGGACGGAATATGCCTAAGGCATCACGCAACAATTATCGCTACGTTTTGACCTGGGGCGGATGGTGTAGTTTCACTCAGGGTGCCACGCGTTGGTGGTGATGTTGAGGGTGGCCATTTCGGCATCCGTCACCTTGATCGCTTTGGCGTAGTTGTTCTGGTCCAGTTCGCATCGGACGGTCAGACCTCAGGAATCCCCTCATTTTTGAGTTCTGGGGTATAGGCGCGATTCGGCTGTGCTCTGTAGTTGTTCCAAGCGGTTGCTTGGAGCGGAGCCATGGGCAAGGCGGATCGAGGGCGAGCGA
>JBBSCP010000229.1:0-7737 GCA_038250135.1 Acetobacterales bacterium
CATGCAGCAGCGCGGCGGCGAGTGCCACCTGCAAGCCGATCCCCGCCACGATGACGCGCCAGGAAATGCCCTGTCGAAAGCCGCCCAAGACCCAGGCGAGTGCGGCCAGCGCCGCCAGGCCGAAGGCCGATTGGAGCTGCAGCAGGCTCATTCCTCATCATCCGCGTCGTCGGTCGCATTGGTGATGCCGAGCACGACGCCGGTCTGGTCGCCCGGCATCGCCTCCACGCTTTTCAGCTTGCGGGCGATCTGGCGCGTGCGGCTCTGCGCCTCGCCGATCGTCTTGGTGACAGTGCCGACCTGGTTGCTAAGCTTGTCGAGCACGCCGCTCATCTTTGCCATCTCACCCTTCGTGGCGGAGAGCAGTTCGCGCACGCTTTCGGCGTTCTTAGACAGCGCCAGCGTGACATGGCCGAGCTGGATGGTGCGCAGCAGGGCCGGCAACAGGGAGGGGCCGAGGATGAGCACGCGGTGCTTGCGCCCCACATCGTCGATCAATCCAGGGATGCGCGCGACCTCGGCGTAGAGACCTTCCGTCGGCAGATACATCACGCCGAATTCCACGGTGCGCGGGGGCACGATGTATTTCTCGGCGATCTTCTTCGCTTCGCCGCGGATGCGCACCTCCAGCGCCTTGCGCGCCTGCGTCTCCGCCACCGGGTCCGCCGCCTCCCAGGCGTTGAGCAGGCGTTCGTAATCCTCGATGGGGAACTTCGCGTCCACCGGCAGCAGCACGCGGGCTTCGCCGGTGCTGGGCATCACCACGGCGAACTCCACCGAATCGGCGCTGCCCTCGCGCAGGCGCGCATTCACCTCGTAGGAGCCCTCGGGCAGGATGTCGTCGAGCAGCGCCTTGACCTGCGTCTCGCCCCAGCCGCCGCGGGTTTTCACATTGCCGAACAGGCGCTTGATGTCGCCGATCTGTGACGTCACGGCCTGCACATCGCCCATCGCCTTCTGCACGGCGGTGAACTGGTCGATCACGCGGTTGAAGCTTTCGGCCATCTGCTTTTCGACCGCGCTCTGAAGCTGTTCGTTGACCGTCTTCTGGATCTCGGCGAGGCGCTTGTCATTCGCTTCGCGCATCTCGGTGAGCTTGGCCTCCACCTGTGCGCGGGTCTTTTCGGCCTCGACGGCCATGGCCTGCTGCGAGCGGGTCTCGGCCTCGGCGAGGACGGTGCGCAGCGCTTCCACAGTCAGCTTCAGCGCGCCGATTCCACCCTGCATGTCGGTGCGCAGCGCCGTCGCTTCGGCGGATTGATCGCGCAGCGCGAGGTTGAGCGCCTTGGTCTGGTCGAGGATGGCGGCGCTCAGCTTTTCGGCCACCTCGTGGCTGCGCAGGCCGATCTCGGCTGGCAGCGCAGCCAGGCGCTCGCCCTGCCGTTCCTGCGCAGCTTGCAGCAGCGCGATGGCGGGGTCCGCCGGCGCGCGACGCAGCAGGAGCACCAGCAGGATGGCGATGCCAACCAAGAGCGTGGCGAGCGAAAGGATCGAGGCATCCGGCATCAGGGCATCCAATGAAGGGGTGGTTCAGTGCCGGAAGTGTCGCATCCCGGTGAAGACCATGGCGAGGCCGGCCTTGTCCGCCGCGGCGATCACTTCGGCGTCGCGTATCGACCCGCCGGGCTGGATCACCGCGGTCGCACCTGCGGCGGCGGCTGTTTCGAGACCATCGGCGAAGGGGAAGAAGGCGTCGGAGGCGACGACGCTGCCCTCGGCCAGTGGCTTGTCGAGCCCCGCGGCCTTGGCGGCCGCTTCGGATTTCCAGGCGGCGATGCGGCTGCTTTCCACGCGGTTCATCTGGCCTGCACCGATGCCGACCGTGGCCAGATCCTTGGCATAGACGATGGCGTTGGACTTCACATGTTTGCAGACCCGGAAGGCAAACAGCAGATTCGCCATTTCGGCAGGCGTGGGGGCGCGCTGGGTGACGACACGCAGCATCGCCTCGCTCACGCGCCCGGCATCGCGCGATTGCGCGAGGAAGCCGCCGGCGACGGATTTGAAGCTGCGGCCCGGTGCGGCGGGGTCCGGCAGGCCACCCGTGAGCAGTAGCCGCAAATTCTTCTTGCGGGCGAAGATGGCGCGCGCCGCGTCGTCCGCGTCGGGCGCAACCACGACCTCGGTGAAGATTGCCGTGATGCGCTCGGCTGCCGCGGCATCGAGCACGCGGTTGGCCGCGACGATGCCGCCAAAGGCCGAGACCGGATCGCAGCGGAGCGCGAGGTCCCAGGCTGCCGCAAGGCTCTGCGCCTCGGCCACGCCGCAGGGGTTCGCGTGCTTGACGATGACGATCGCGGGCCGGTCGAACTCGGCAAGGCATTCGAAAGCCGCGTCGGTATCGTTGAGGTTGTTGTAGGACAGCTCCTTGCCCTGAATCTGCGTCGCGGTGGCGATGCCGGGCCGGGCCGTGCCATCGACGTAGAAGCCCGCCTGCTGATGCGGATTCTCGCCATAGCGCAGCGTCTGGCGCAGCACGCCGGCGATGGCGAGGCGCGGCGGGAAGGGCTCCTTGTTCTGGCTCGCGAACCAGGTACTGATCGCTGCGTCGTAGGCGGCGGTGCGCGCATAGGCGCTCGCCGCGAGGCGCTGGCGCAGCGCGATGCTCGTACCGCCGGTCTCCAATTCGGCCCGCACTTCGGCAAGTTGATCCGGCTCCGTGACGACGACAACAGAAGAAAAGTTCTTGGCGGCGCTGCGGATCATCGCCGGGCCGCCGATATCGATGTTTTCGATGCACTCTGCGAAACCGGCGCCTTTTGCGACCGTCGCCTCGAAGGGGTAGAGGTTCACGCAGACCAGATCGATCGGCGCGATGCGGTGCTGTTCCATCTGCGCCAGATGCGCCGGCAGGTCGCGCCGACCCAGCAGCCCGCCATGCACCTGCGGCACCAGCGTCTTGACGCGGCCATCGAGGATTTCCGGGAAGCCGGTGTGCTCGGAGATATCCTTCACCGGGATGCCCGCCGCGCGGATCGCCTGCGCGGTGCCACCTGTAGATAGGATCTCGGCCCCATGTGCGGCCAGGAATCGCGCGAAATCGACAATGCCCGTCTTGTCGGAGACCGAGAGAAGGGCGCGGCGGACGGGCAGGGGCTGGCTCATGCGGCGCGGTATGGACCGGCGGCGGGCGCGCTTCAACCGGTGAGAAGGTCGATGGTGCGTGACACGATCTTCACCTCATCGAAGCGCTCCAGCGCCCGCACCCGTCCGGCGGCGCCGAGTCGGGCGCGCAGCGCAGGATCAGCGGCCAGCCGCGTCAGCGCCTCGGCCAGTGGTGCTACGGCGGCGGGCGGCACCAGAAGGCCGGTTTCGCCCGCCACCACCTGTTCGCGCGGGCCGCGAATGTCGGTGGCGATGACGGGCAGCCCGGTCAGCATCGCCTCGATGATCGACATCGGCAGGCCCTCGAAATGCGAAGGCAGGCAGAAGACGTCGGCCGCCGCGAGCAGCGCCGGCACGTCATCGCGGTAGCCCAGCCGCACCAGGCGCCGGCCGAGTGCTGCGGCGGCGCGTTCGAAATGCGGCTCAAGGTCCTCGCCGTGGTCGCTGGCGAGGCGTTCGCCGACCACCCAAAGCACGCAATTCGACGGGGTCGCGCGCATGGCTTCCAGCAGTTCGGGAAAGCCCTTGTGCCGCACAAGGCGCGAGACGGCGATGACGACGCAATCCGACTCGGCCGCGCCGAGTTCCGCGCGCAGCCTGGCCCGCGCCTCGGCATCGGGCCTAAAGCGCGTGGTGTCGCGCCCGTTCAGCACCGCGATGGGGTTTGGATGGATGCGCAGGCGCCGTGCATCCGCGGCCTCCTCCTCACTCACCGTCAGGTAGGTGTGGGTGATGCGTCCGGCGGCGCGTTCGAGGTTGCACGCGAGGGTGGCGCGCCACCACGGCCCGGGCTGGTTGAACAGGAAACCGTGGCAGGTATAGGCGATGCGCGGCACGCCCACGATCCGCGCCGCGGCGCGCGCCAGAAGCCCGCTGATGGGCATGTGCGCGTGCACCAAATCGGGCTTCTCGGCACGCATGAGATCGACCAGCGCGCGCAACGCCTTCGCCTGCTGGATCGGGTTCAGGCTGCGCGCCATCGGCACCGGCGCGATCCGAAATCCCTCGGCGCGCGGCAGGTCGAGCAGCGGACCCTCGGCGCTCACGCCCACCACCTCGTGCCCGCGATCGCGCAATCCCCGCATCAGCGGCAACAGGAAGTGGCGCAGCGAGAAATCGACGTTGGTGACTTCGAGAACCTTCACAAACCCTAGATCTCGCCCGCCGGCTCCGCCCCAGCGGTGCCGCCCATGGTCACGCGCCCGATCGCCCATTGCAGGCTGGTCGCGCCGGCCTCGGCATAAAGGGCCACCTGCTGGCTGCGGCGCGGCTCGGCGGCGAGCAGGATGCTCTCCTCGATCGCAACGCGCGCGCCCTTCACGCGCAGCCGCCAGCCCACACCGGAGGGCAGGCGCAGCAGCACGCCCTGCTCATCCTGCTGGAGACTCGCGACGACGGCGGGATGCAGGTGGAAGCGCACCACGAAAGTCGGCACGGCGGCGTCGCGCTCGGCCTCCAGCACATCCTCGCCGCGCAGATCATCGCCGGATTCGGACAGATACAGGCGCCGGCGATGGCGCAGGCCGAACTGCTTCAACCATCCATCATGCGAAGCTTCGAGCCATTGCGCGCCGTTCGATTCCTGCCGGTCGGCCTCGACATTCTCCACGCGACGGCCGAGCCCCTCGGGGCGCAGCTCGGAAGAATTCGTGTCAGCCAGGATCAGCGTGGAATGCGCCGCGGTGGCGCGCATCGCGTCGCGCCACGCGCCCTCGGCGGCAGGGGCGGCGCCGCAATTGATGATCAGCCGGTCCTTGCCTATCGACATCTCGAAGCTGAGCGTGCCGGCATGCGCCTGGCGGTCCGCCCCGCGCGCCAGCCCGCCGGGCGCGGCATCGCGCCGTGCGGCGGGTGGGGCCCCGCAATCGACGATCACCAGGGTGCGGCTGGCGACCAGCCGGTGGAATCCGGTGTCCGGCAGGGCGTTGGGCGCACGGCCGCGCGCCTGGCTTTGGGTCAGGGCGAGGTCGATGAGGCTCGCCGCTTCCTCCCGCGTGCCATTGAACAGCGCGAGCCCGCCATCCGCATGGCGCATCAGCCGCAGCGCCGGCGCCACACGGTCGAGTACGGCGGCAAGCTGCGGTGGCGCGTCGAGCCCCGCCCCATGCAGCAGGTTGCGGATCTCGATCAGGTCCTGGAGAGCCAGCAATTGCTGCGCCGGGCTGCGCTCGACATGTCCGCCATCGGCGTTGAACTGGCGCTCGAGCTCCGCCGGCAAGAAGCGCGTGCAGCGGCCGAGCCAGGTTTCCTCCTGCAACGCCACCGCGGCAGCCATGCCGCCCTTCAGCGCTACCAGCGCACCGCGATGCGCGGCCTCGGCGGGCAGGCCCGCCACCACGCCTCGTGCATCGAGAGCGAGGCGCTGCATGAGCTGCCGGCGCAGTGAATCCTCGGCCGTTGCGGCCAGGAAATCCCAATGGCCGAGCCAGGCGGAAAGCCGTGCCCCGGCCACTTCAGGCGCCTCGGCCAGCGCGTCATGGCTACCCAGCGCCAGCCAATCCGCCGCCAGCGCCCGCCCGCGCAGGCGCGCCGCATCGGTGCCGAGCGCGCGCAGGTCGCGCAGCCAGGCGAAGCCATGCGCCGCCGAGCGCCAAGCCGGCGAACCACCGCCGGGCCCCCAGATTTCGGGCTGGTCCGGGGCGAGGGGGCGCACGGTGCCCAGCACTTCATACTCGCCGCGCAGCAGCCTTGCGCCGCGGGCCGCGTCGCCGGGCCAGAGGTCGCGGAAGGAGCGCGCCGGCCCCTCCGGCACGCGAACCGGCTTGAGGTTGGCGAGGATGCGGCGGGCGCCGCGCAGAACGCCGCCGATCATGCGCTGCCTCCCTGGCTGCCCTGGGGACCACGCAACGCGCGGATGGCCTGCGCGTAGTCCGGGGCACCGAATACCGCCGTGCCGGCCACCAGCACATCGGCGCCGGCTTCGATGCAGGCGGGCGCCGTGGCCGCGGTGACGCCACCGTCGACCTGCAGCGCGATCTCCCGCCCGGTGGCGTCGATCATGGCGCGCAACGTGGCGATCTTGGCGAGTTGCGAGGTGATGAAGCACTGCCCGCCGAAACCGGGGTTCACCGACATCACCAGCACCAGGTCGCACAGGTCGAGCACCGTCTCGACCACGCTGACCGGCGTTGCGGGGTTGAGCACCACGCCCGCCTTCTTGCCCAGGGCACGGATGGTTTGCAGCGAGCGATGCAAATGCGGCCCGGCTTCGGGGTGCAGGCTGATGAGGTCGGCGCCGGCCTCGGCGAAGGCCGCGAGGTAGGGATCGGCGGGGGCGATCATCAAATGCACGTCGAAGGGCATTTTCGCGCGCCGGCGCAGCGCCTTGATGAGCCCGGGGCCGAAGGAGATGTTCGGCACGAAATGGCCGTCCATGATGTCGAGGTGCAGCCAATCGGCGCCGGCGGCCTCGATGGCGGCGACCTCCTCGCCCAGCCGCACGAAATCGGCAGCAAGGAGGGACGGCGCGATGCGGATGGGGCGCGGCTTCGGCATGAGGACTCGGTTCTACCCGCCACGGCCGCGGGGGGAAACCTTACCCAGGCCGGGTTCCTGGGGATCAATCGTCAAATCGGCAGCGCCGTGGTGCCTTTCACCCGTTCCATGGCGAAACGACCGGTGACCTTGCGCAGCGCCGGCACGGTCGCGACGAAGCGACGGTAGAAGGCGTCATAGCCCGCCATGTCGGGCACGACGACGCGCAGCAGGTAATCGACATCGCCGCCAAGTCGCCAGCACTCGACGATTTCAGGCAGGCTCGCCACCGCGGCGGCAAATTGGGCGATCCAGTCGGCTGAGTGATCTCCAGTTTCCACGGCAACGAAGACTGAGATAGGCAGGCCGACCAGCGCCGCATCCACGATGGCGACGCGGCCGGTGATGATGCCGGCCTCCTCCATCCGGCGGATGCGCTTCCAGCAGGGGGTGGCAGTCAGTCCCACCTCCAGCGCGATTTCGGCCAGCGAGCGCGCCGCATCCTGCATCAGCAGGCGGAGGATTTCGCGGTCGATGCGGTCCAACTCCGCAGTGGCGGCCATGGGGAGATCCTCCTTCGGTCAGCGGCCGCTGTATAGAACAAAAATCTTTTGCTTACGCAAGTTCGGCGGCTGTGAGGGAAAAACTTCCATGAGCGCGCTCAATTCGCCCGCCCTTCCCCTGGCCGCTCGGGCGCAGCCGAGCTGGCCTGACCGGCCGGTCCGGATCATCGTGCCGGTCGCCCCTGGCGGTAGCCTCGATATCCTCGGACGCGTCTTCGCGCGCCAGCCCACGGGGAGTCTCGGGCAGGCCGTGGTGGCCTACAGCACCATCCGCTCACATGGAATCAATACGAGCGGGTTTCGTGCTGTAGATTCAATGGTTTCTACCAGCCTGTCGGACTTAACCGCGCCGCCTCGGCCAGTGTTAGAATCCTGGGAAGTTGCTGCGCTTCGCCTCGTCCTGGATCCGTCCTGCATGAGCAACTTCCGCCCCGTCGACCGCGACACCGGCTTCCTGATGCCGCCATCGGTGGACGAATGGCTGCCACAGCGGCACCTGGCGCGCTTCGTGGTGGAGGTGATCGGCAGCCTCGACCTGCGCGCGATGATCGGCAGCTATCGCGGCTCCGGGGAGGCGTCGTACCACCCGACCGTC
>JBBSCP010000230.1:0-7707 GCA_038250135.1 Acetobacterales bacterium
CTTCGGCCTGCGCTTCATCCCCCGCGGGCAGCGCAAATGGCGGATCATGGATGCGCTGGCCCGCGTCGGGCTGGAGGCCTTCGCCAGCGCCTGGCCCCATATGCTGTCCGGCGGGCAACAGCAGCGCGTGGCCCTGGCGCGCGCGCTCGCCCCGCGCCCGGCCGTGCTGCTGCTGGATGAGGCCTTCGCCAGCCTCGATGCGCGGCTGCGCGAACAGGTGCGCGACGACACGCTGCACGTGCTTCAGGAAGCCGGCATCGCGACCCTCATCGTCACCCACGATGCGGAGGAGGCGATGTTCATGGCCGACCGCATCGCGCTGATGAATGCCGGGCGGATCGAGCAGCTCGGCACGCCGGCCGAGCTCTACCTGGCGCCGGCCACGCGCTTCGTCGCCACTTTCCTCGGCGAGGTGAACCGCCTGCCGGCCCGGATTCGAGGTGGGCGGGCGGAGACGCCGATCGGTACCGCCGCCATCCGCGGACTGGAGGGCGAGGAGGGGGCGCCGATCGAGGTGCTGCTGCGGCCTGAGGGGCTGCGAATCTTCGAAGCGTCGCCCGAGCGGCCGGTAGCGGAGGTCGAGGCCTGTCGGCTGCTCGGCGCCACCACGCTCGTGCATCTGGCGGTGCCGGACGGGCAGGGGGGCTTGCTGCACCTGCACGCCCGACTGCCGCCCGGCGTTTGGCTGACGCGCGGCGAACGCGTTTGCGTGGCGATGGACCCCGAACGCGCCTTCGTATTCCCGCCCGAGGCTCCCTAGATAGCGGGCTCCGGATTGGCGGGGGGCGGCGATCCTGCTAACGGGTTTGGCCCGCGCGCCGAACATGCGTAGCGCCGGGGATGAGGGTCTATGCTCGGTCTTGACTGGACGGAACTTGCGCTGATTGCCGTGGTCGCTGTGGTCGTCATCGGCCCCAAGGACCTGCCGGAAGCCGTGCGCGGCATCGCCAAGGGCATCCAGAAGCTCCGCCGCATGGCCGGCGAGTTCCAGGGCCAGGTCGATGAGGTGGTGCGTGAAGCCAAGCTCGAAGATGTGCGCAGCCAGATCAACGAGATCCGCAATTTCGACTTCAAGAGCGTGGTCGAGAAGGAAATCGACAAGGATGGCGGTCTGCGCAAGACCTTCACCGAGGACCCGATCGGCAACCCGCTGAAGGACGCCTTCAGCACGAATTCAACCTCGGGCGCCACGGTGACGCCGCCGCCCGTGCCGCCACCGGTCGAGGCGCCAGCCTTCCTGCCGCCCGGCACGCTGCCGCCCATTGTCCGCGCGCCGCTGCCGCCCCTGCCGCCCCTGCCCTCGGCGCCGATTGCTGAGACGCCTCCGCCTGCGGCGCCATTCTTCTTGCCGCCTTCCACCTCCGCTCCTGTTTTTGGCCCTGTCTCTGGCTCGGCGCCAGCGCCGGGCTCCTCCAACTCCGCCGCCTGAGAGCGATCAAGCCCGTGCCGCGCGACCCGGAAGACCAGATCGACGACAAGCCGATGCCGCTCATCGAGCACCTGATGGAGCTGCGCACGCGCCTCATCTGGTCAGTGGGCGCTTTCATCATCGCCTTCGCGATCTGCTATTACTTCTCCACGCAGATCTACGGATTCCTGGCGGCGCCGCTGGCCGAGATTCTGCACAAGCAGGGCATGGGTGAGCGGCGGATGATCTTCACCGCGCTCTACGAGGCCTTCTTCACCTACCTCAAGGTCGCCTTCTTCGGCGCCACCTTCTTCTCCTTCCCGATCTGGGCGACGCAGCTCTGGCTGTTCATCGCGCCGGGACTCTACAAGAGCGAGAAGAACGCGGTCACGCCCTTCCTTGTTGCCTCGCCCTTCCTGTTCGTCATGGGTGCGGCGCTGGCCTACTACTTCATCTTCCCGCTCGCCTGGACCTTCTTCATCAGCTTCGAAACGCCGGGCGGCGCCGACACCGTGGCCATCCAGCTCGAGGCCAAGGTCAGCGAATACCTCTCGCTGGTCATGCACATGATCCTGGCCTTCGGCGTGGCCTTCCAACTTCCCGTGGCGCTGACGCTGATGGTCAAGGTCGGAATCCTCAGCGTGGAGGGGCTACGCAAGGGCCGCCGCTACGCGATCGTCGGCATGTTCGTGGTTGCCGCGGTGATCACGCCGCCCGACATCATCAGCCAGATCGGCTTGGCGGTGCCGCTGATCCTGTTGTACGAAATCTCGATCCTCGCCGCCGTCTGGATGCAGCGGAAGCCGAAGGGCGAGGCCGCGAAAACCTGAGGTTGGCCGGTCATGCATGACATCAAGCTCGTGCGCGCCGATCCGGCCGCGTTTGACGCAGCACTCGCGCGCCGAGGCGTGGCGCCGGTGGCGGCGGAGTCGCTACACCTCGACGATCTGCGCATCGCCGCGGTGCGCCTGACGCAGGACGCGCAGACGACCCGCAACGAACTCTCCCGCCAGATCGGCGCCGCGATGAAGGCCGGCAACACGGCCGAAGCCGAGCGTCTGAAGGCCGCGGTGAAGGCGGCGATGGACGCGGCAGCGGCGGCCACGCCGGAGGCGCATGAGGCGGCGCGCGATGCGCTACTCGCGACGCTGCCCAACACGCTCGACGCCGAAGTTCCCGATGGCCGCGACGAGTCCGCCAACCGCGTGCTCCACACCCACGGCGCGCCGCGCAACTATACCTTCACCCCGCGCCAGCATTTCGAGCTCGGCGAGGCGATGGGCATGGACTTCGCCACGGCGGCCAAGCTCGCCGGC
Organism: Acetobacterales bacterium; assembly: GCA_038250135.1. Lineage (GTDB taxonomy): Bacteria > Pseudomonadota > Alphaproteobacteria > Acetobacterales > Acetobacteraceae > Falsiroseomonas. Next base: position 2,725 of record JBBSCP010000230.1, read on the forward strand.
AGCCGCTTCACCATCCTGCGCGGGCCGCTCGCGCGGCTCGAACGCGCACTCGGCCAGTGGATGCTGAACCTGCACACGGAACAGCATGGCTACACCGAATGCGCCGTGCCGCTGCTGGTGAACGAGGCCACGATGTACGGCACCGGGCAGCTGCCGAAGTTCAAGGAAGACCTGTTCGAGACGTTGGACGGCCGCTACCTCATCCCGACCGCCGAGGTGCCGCTGACCAATCTTGTGCGTGATGAAATCCTGGCCGAGTCGGCGCTGCCGCTGCGCCTCACCGCGCTCAGCCAGTGCTTCCGCAGCGAGGCTGGCTCCGCCGGGCGCGACACGCGCGGCATGCTGCGCCAGCACCAGTTCCAAAAGGTCGAGCTGGTTTCCATCACCAAGCCGTCCGACTCCGCCGCGGAGCATGAGCGCATGACCGCCTGCGCCGAACGTGTGCTGACCGAACTCGGCCTGACCTGGCGGCGCCTGCTGCTCTGTGCCGGCGATACCGGATTCGGTGCCGCCAGGACCTACGATCTTGAGGTCTGGCTGCCGGGCCAGCAGGCCTGGCGCGAGATTTCCTCCTGCTCCACCTGCCGGGATTTCCAGGCGCGGCGCATGGACGCCCGCTACAAGGCCGCCGGCGCCAAGGGCACGGAGTTCCTGCACACGCTGAACGGCAGTGGCGTGGCGGTTGGCCGCGCGCTGATCGCGGTGATGGAGACGCACCAGAACGAGGATGGGTCCATCACCATCCCCGAAGTGCTGCGCGCCGGCATGGGCGGGCTCGAGCGGCTCGCCCCACCCGGCTGAGCGGTGCCTACTCGGCGTCGGCCGGGGCAGCGGCTGGCTTGGCGGCCAGGGCGTCGATGCGCATGAACAGGATCGCCACCACCGCGACCACCGCGCAAGCCGTCAGGAAGGCTTTCATCCAAATCGCGACCGCGGCGACCACCGACAGGACGATGATCGAGATCCAGATCCGGCGCTCGAGCAGCGACCACAGCAGCTCGAATGGCATGATCATCATGCCGAACATTGCACGCATGAACCGAAGACCCCTTCACGGGACGGCGAGAGCCCCCGCACCCCACAATGGGACGAACCGGAATCACGCAGAGTGACCTTCGGCCTCGCCGCGCGGCGGCACAAGCGCGGCGAAGCGCTTTGCGGCGAAACCGCGCGCAAATGTAATTCGTCGTCAAACCAATGCTCGTTGAGCGTGACCGTTGGCAACGGCTTTTGCTTACCCTCTTGTTGCCGGACGGAAACCGCCGCCTTCCTTGGCTTCGCCAGACTTCTGGCGGGCCGCGTTCGCGGCCTCGGCCCAGTCAAAGCCTCGTGCCGGTGGTATCAATCCACCCGCACGCGCAGTCGCCCGGCCATCTCCATGACGAACTGCCACGCCACGCGGCCCGAGCGCGCGCCGCGCGTCACACTCCATTCCACTGCGGCGCGGTGCAATTCCTCGGTCGTGATCGGCAGGTCGAGACTGGCGGCATAGCCGTCGATCATCGCGAAGAAAGTGTCCTGGTCGCAATTGTGGAAGCCGATCCACAGGCCAAAGCGATCGCTAAGGGAAACTTTCTCCTCCGTTGCCTCGGAGGGGTTGATCGCGGTGCTGCGTTCATTCTCGATCATGTCGCGCGGCATCAGGTGGCGGCGGTTGGAGGTGGCGTAGAACAGCACATTCGCAGGCCGCCCCTCGATCCCGCCATCGAGTACTGATTTCAGCGCCTTGTAGTCGGCGTCCTCACGTTCGAACGACAGATCGTCGCAGAACACGAGGCACCGGCGATCCTGCACGCGCAGGATGTTGAGCAACTCCGGCAGGGAGCGGATGTCCTCGCGCTGGATTTCGATCAGCGCCAGCGCGCCCGGCTCTTCGAGGTTGGCGGCGGCGTGCGCGGCCTTCACCAGCGAGGATTTGCCCATGCCGCGCGCGCCCCAGAGCATGGCGTTGTTCGCCGGCAGGCCGCGGGCGAAGCGCTGTGTGTTTTCCAGCACGATGCCCTTCTGCCGCTCAACCCCCTGCAGCAGCACCAGATCGACCGCCGACACCTTCGCCACCGGCGCAAGGCGTGGCGTTGGCGTGGGGTGCCAGACGAAGGCGTCCGCGACGCCGAGATCGGGCGCAGGCGGCGGCGGCGGCGCCAGGCGTTCCAGCGCGGCGGCGATTCGGGTCAGGGCTGGCAGCAGCGTGGGGTGATCGTTCACAGGTCGGGTCCGAAGCGTGTATTGACGGAAAGGGGGCGGAAGCTAGGTTGCGCGCCTTCACCCCGCAACCCACGCCCCATTCAACGAAAGCCGGACCGCCCCCATGTGGATTTCCCCCGCCTATGCGCAGGATGCCGCCGCCGGCGGCACCGGCGCCGTCATCATGCAGCTGCTGCCGCTGATCCTGATCTTTGCCGTGTTCTATTTCCTGCTGATCCGCCCGCAGCAGAAAAAGCTGAAGGAGCATCGCTCGATGCTCGGCACGCTTAAGCGCAACGACCGCGTGATCACCGCGGGCGGCATCATCGCCACCGTCACCAAGGTGCGCGACGACAGCGACGAGGTGGAGGTCGAGATCGCGCCCGGCACACGCGTGACCGTGGTGCGCGCCACGATCGGCAGCGTGATCAAGCCGCCCGAGCCGGCGAACGACGCCAAGCCTGCCGACGCCGCGAAGAGCTGACGGCAGGTCGCGCAGCGGAGAACACATCCATGACCCCGACGCGCGAGATCCTGCTCAACGCCTTCACCATGAACACGGTCGGGCACGTCTCGCCCGGCCTGTGGCGGCATCCACGGGACCGCTCTGGCGAGTACCACCGCCTGTCCTATTGGACCGATCTCGCGAAAATCTGCGAGCGGGGATGCTTCGACGGGCTGTTCATCGCCGATGTGCTCGGCCTTTACGACGTCTATCGAGGCGGGCCGGAGACGGCGCTGCGCGAGGCTGCGCAGGTGCCGATCAACGACCCTGCGCTGCTCGTCTCCGCCATGGCGGCCGTCACGCAGCATCTGGGCTTCGGCATCACCACCAATCTGAGCTTCGAGGCGCCCTTCCTGCTGGCGCGGCGGATGTCCTCGCTCGACCACCTGACCGAGGGGCGAATCGGGTGGAACATCGTCACCGGCTATCTCGACAGCGCGGCGCGGGCGATGGGCCTGCCGCGCCTGCCGGAGCATGATTCGCGCTACGACCTCGCCGAGGAATACCTGCAGGTCGTCTACAAGCTCTGGGAAGGCAGTTGGGAGGACAGCGCGGTGCGGCGCGACCGTGCGGCAGGCGTCTTCACCGACCCCGCGCGCATCCACCGGATTCGCCACCAGGGTGCCCATTTCGACATCGACGCGATCCATCTGTGCGAGCCCTCGGCCCAGCGCACGCCGGTCCTGTATCAGGCCGGGACGTCGAGCGCCGGGCGGGCCTTCGCGGGGCGGCATGCGGAATGTGTCTTCGTCAGCGGCCCCACGGCGCAGGTGGTCGGCCCGCGCGTCGCGGCGCTGCGCCAGGCGGCCGTGGCGGCCGGGCGCGGCGTGGATGCGTTGCGCGTGTTCAGCGCGCTGACCATCGTGGTCGCGCCCAGCCAGGCCGAGGCCGAGGATCGCTACGCGGACTACCTCCGCTATGGCAGCACGGAGGGCGCGCTGGCGCTGATGTCCGGCTGGACGGGGCTCGATTTCGGGGCGCTGCCGCTCGACCAGAAGATCGAGCATGTCGAGACCCAGGCCATGCGCACCGCGCTCGACAACATCACGCGCGCCGACCCCTCGCGGTCCTGGACGGTGCGGGAGGTGGCGGATTTCACCACTGTCGGCGGCATCGCGCCGGTGATCGTCGGCAGCCCTGGCCAGGCGGCGGATGGGGTCGAGGCCTGGGTCGAGGCGACCGGCGTGGATGGCCTCAATCTCGCCTGCGCCGTGATGCCCGAGACGTTCGAATCCATCGCCGACCTGCTGGTGCCGGAGTTGCAGCGCCGGGGCCGATTCAGGCAGCGCTACACGCCCGGCACGCTGCGCCACAAGCTGTTCGGCCAGGATCGGCTGGCGGCACCGCACCCGGCGGCGCGCTACCGGGTTTAGTCACGGGGGGTTTAGCCTCGCTTGCGGGCCGCGGCCGCGCGTCGCAGGCTGTACGAAACGGGAAGGAAACCTCGCCATGACCTCACGCCGCCAGATCCTGGCCGCCGCCGCCCTGCTAGCCCTGCCGCGCCTGGCCGTGGCGCAGACGCTGTCCTGGGTGCCCTCGCGCCCCGTGACCATCGTCGTGCCCTATCCGGCAGGCGGACCCACGGACCTCATGGCTCGGCTGTTGGGGCAGGAAATGGCGCGCGACCTCGGCCAGCCGGTGGTGATCGAGAACATCTCGGGTGGGGCGGGGTCCATCGGCACCAGGCGCGTGGCGCAGGGGGTGGCGGATGGCACGCAACTCGTCTTCGGCAACAACCAGACGCACGCGACCAACATCTCGCTGATCCCGCAGGGCGGCGGCTATGATCCGATCCGCGATTTCGCGCCGGTCGCGGGCCTTGCCGACCTCCAGCACCTGCTGGTGGTGCGCAATGAGTTGCCGGCGCGCGACGTGCCCGAATTCCTGGCGCTGCTGCGCGCCCAGCCCGGGCGCATCAGCTGCGGCTCCACCGGCCAGGGCTCGGCCTCGCATCTGGCACTGGAGCTGTTTCGCACGCGCACCGGCCTCGACATGACGCATGTCGCCTATCGCGGCTCGGCGCCCTTGTTGCAGGACATGCTCGGCGGGCATGTCGATGCCTCCTTCGCCACAACGCCGACGGTGCTGACCCAGGTGCAGGCCGGGCGGCTGCGCGCCCTGGCCGTGGCCTCGCCTAATCGCTCGCCACATTTGCCGGAGTTGCCGACGCTGGCGCAGGCCGGGGTGGCGGGGGTGGAGGCGGATGCCTGGCTCGCGCTGTTCGCACCCAGCGGCACGCCGGCACCGGCGCTCGCGCGGTTGCGCCAGCTTGCGGCCGAGGCCGGGCGTCGGCC
>JBBSCP010000231.1:0-7694 GCA_038250135.1 Acetobacterales bacterium
CTTGGGCAGGATCGCGTCCTCCGCCGCCTGCCAAAGCTGTACTGGCATGGTCAGCGCGGCCAAGGATCCGGGGCCGAAGGTGAAGCCCAGCGCCGGCGCAGCAACGACAAGCCCGCGCAAGGTGTGCGTGGCACGTGTCAATACCGGCTGCGTGGGGGTGGCTGCGGCACCGCCGATCAATCGGCAGTCGAAAAAGGCGGGATGCGCCGCACAATGCGCGGTGATCCTGCCAAACTCCGGCGTCCCTCCCGCTGCCACCAAAACGGTGAAGGCGCCGGCCGAATATCCGAAGGCGCCGATCCGCCCAGGGCTGACCACGCCTGGGTTCCAGTGGTCCACCACATGCGCGATCACCGCCGCGAACTGCCGTGTGCGGGCGCCCAGATCCGTGGCGCCGGAGGAGTCGCGCGTGTTGTCGCCGGTGTGGGTCGGCGCGGCCACGACGAAGCCTGCCTGCGCGAGGGCGAAGGCCGTATCCACATGTCCGGTGAACGAGCTGCCGCTGCCGTGGGAGATGACGACGAGTGGCAGGCCGCGGCCGCGCACCGGCGCGCCCGGCGCCAGATCCTGGCTGAACGGGCCGAGCCGGGTGGCAACCGGCGTCGCACCCTCGGCCGGGTACCACAGGGCAGTTTCGATCGGAGGCGCCGTGCCGTTCGGCACCGCGATGACGACGAACCCAACGATCCCATCGCCGGCCATGGCGGGGGGACAAGCAGCAAAGAGGACAAGCATGACCGCGAGCATGAAGCGCATCGAACGATCTTTCCGGACAGGATGATCAACCATCGCCTGCGAGCCCGACATGCTCTCACTTCTGCATGACGTTGGGAATAACCTGGCTGTTCTTTCACCCGAGCACCGGGGTGCCGCGCTTTCGCCCTGCCTTCCCATGGCGGTGCGGCGCCACGGCCTCCTCCAACGGAAAGCGGCGCCCGATCACCGGGTGCAGCGTCCCGGCCGCGGCGAGATTGGAGTGCGCCCCTGCGGGTGGACAGTTTCAGGCTGCTGTTTTGACCGCCTGTCGGGCGCGTCGTTCCTCGAACTGCGCAGGGTTGAGATAGCCCAAGGCGGAATCCCGACGTTTTTCGCTGTAAATCTTTTCGACAAAGCGGGGCAGGTCTGCGGTGACGTCCTCGAACGTCTCATAGGCCGCCACCGAGCCGTGCGCGATCAGCAGCGCGCGACTGCGATCAGATGCATTTTGCAATCCGCGATCGTCATGGTGATTGCAGCCTTTGGGCGGGCTGCGGCCTCGGCCGGGCGTGGTCGCTGTTCACGACATAATGCCGCCGCCGCTGGAACGCGAAGCGGTGCGATGCTTCGTCTTGACTTCCATACTGCCGAAGCCCGGCCCCGGGGTATGCCCTGCCGGGTCGCGGTGCTGGCGGCTGTTTGAGGGCGCCGGGGCGGGCCAGACTGGCCCGCCCCGTGCTCTGTTCGGTCAGGCAGCGTTCGGTCAGGCCGCGCGGTTGAAGCGGCGGCGGGCGACGCCGAGCGCCGCGAGGCTGAAGCCGAACAGGATCAGCGAGGCCGGCTCGGGCACCGGCGTGATCTCCCGGATCAGCTTGTCCTGGATGGCCACGGCGAAGTCGCCGAAGCTGGCCGCCGTGAGGACGAAGCTGTTCGTTCCGCCGGCAATGTTGGCCAGGTAGAAGGCCGTGACGGCCGGGTCGCCGCCGATGGCGATGCCGTTGATGGTATCGATGCCTGCGGCCAGCGCGGCGTCGCGCGCGTCGGAAGTATCGGCGCCGTCGTTCTCTGCGCCGTCACCCGAAACGTCGATGACCTGGCGGGGCGCGTCGAAGGTGTTGGCGGTGAACAGCGGCACTGCGAAGTTGATCGCGCTGCCTGGCGCCGTCAGGTCACTGAACGTCCGCGGCACGGCCGCCACCAGGGCGGCGAAGGCATTGGCCGAGGCGACATCGTTGATCAGCGACCAGCCGACCGCTTCGCTCTGCTGCCCGCCGCCGGACCATACGATGAAGTTCACCGCGATGGAACCGCTGACGCTGCCGAAGATGGCGGCCTGCACGGCGGCGTTCTGGAACGCGCTCACATAGCCGCCCCGCTGCAACGCGTATTCGGCGTCGCTGACGCTGCCCGACACGTCGACCAGCAGCGAGAGCTCAAGCCCGACATTGGCCGCCTTCGCACCCGGCGCGAGGGCGAGCGGGGCTGCGATGGCGATGGCGACGGCCATGCCGCGCAGACCTGATTTGAAGTTGGTACCAAACATGTTCCACATCCTCCTGCACTGGCCCTGGCAATGATTGCCTCGACCCGCGACGTGGGGATAGCAAGTGACGTGCCACTCATTAACGCCTTTTGTTTTCAATCATATAGCAGATTCCTTTGAGCGTTTTTATGCGGGATCGTAAAAATTTCCGACAAGGCGGCCCGGCGGCATAGAATGGAAGCGGCGCCGCTTGCAACCAGACGCGTTGACGCGTGGCGCTTGTCCGGGGACAGGGCGGGACTCGAACCCATGGGCTTTGGACCTGGAGGCATTTTTCCCGCCTGCCTTCGACGGCTCGGCCACCTGTCTGCGAAGGCCGCTTCCCGACGGACCTGCGCCGCAGCCGGCAAGCGTCAGCCGCCCGTCTCGCCCTCGAGGAACGCGCGCAGCGCCCGCGCCGAGACCTCCGGCGCCTCCTCCATCGGCACGTGGCCGATCCCGGGCAGGATCACCGTGCGCACATCGGGCAGCGCGCGCTCGTAGTCGGCAGCGTGAGAGGCGGGCACCGCGCCGTCCCGTTCGCCCCACAGCAGCAGCACAGGTGCGCGGATCGTGGCCAGGATCGGCTCTGGCGGCACGAGCCGCGTTTGCAGCACACGGTCGAGGATGGCACGCCGCACCCCGGGGGCGAGCAGCATGGCGTGGTAGCGGTCCACCACCGCATCTGTCAGCACGCCGGGCACGGCGTAGGCGTTGCGCATTGTCCTGCTCAGCAGCGGCTTCGGTGCGGTGTAGGGCAGTAGCCGCAGCAGCCAGGGCAGCCGCTCCGGCGCGCGGCCGTACTCGCGGCCCAGGCTCGCGAACCCGTCCGGCGCCATCAGCACCAGCTTCGAGACGCGCGCCGGCTCGGCCGCGGCGAAGCGCCAGGCGATCCGCCCACCCATGGAGGAGCCGACCACAGCCGCCTCCCCGATCCCGAGCCGGTCCATCAGCGCCACCAACACGGCGACGCTTCGCTCGTCGGAGTAGTCGCCGGTCGGGTCGGGCCCGGTCAGGCCGAAGCCCGGCAGGTCGAGCGAGACGACGCGGAAGCGGTCCTCCAGCAGCGGCACCCAGGCCTCCCAGGTATGCAGGGAGGAGCCGAAGCCGTGGATCAGCAACACCGCCGGGCCATCGCGCGGCCCGGTATCGCGAGTGTGAAGCCGCACCCCTGCCGCCTCCACAAACTGTGAGGGCGGAGGCGCCCAGCGGCCTTTCAGCGCGGCGTGGGGCAGGTCTGGGTTGTAGAGCCAGATCCCGCCGCCCAACAGCAGGACGCCCAGCGTCACGGCGATGATGGTCATGGCACGTCTCATTCCAGTCCTCTCCACCGCCGCGTATCGTGATGCTGGCCGGCCCCCCCGCCAGCTTCGTTTCGCCGCGCCCATGAAGCGCCTGAGGCCGGTCGTGACACGATGGCCGGCATTTCAGCCATCGGCATCGCCTCGCCGAAGCCGCCAGCCCGAGAAGCGCACCCGCTCCACCAGCGCCATGTGCGGCACCGTCAGCGCCGCCAATCCGACGAACACGAGCTGCACGACCTGCGCGTCGAACGGCACATCGTCGCGCCACCACCAGATCGCCGCACCCCCGACCATGACCGCGAGGGTCGGGAGCAAGCCCGATGCCATCATCGGCCAGCGTCCCTGCCGCGCCGCCCAATCGAAGGTGCGCAGAATGTGCCGTGCGCTGTGCATGCCGCAGAAGAACACCGCGAAGGCGGTCAGCGGTGGGGCAAGGAACATCAGCGCGCCGACCGCCAGGAACTCCAGCGACGTGCGCGGCGAACGGCCCGCCTCCGCCACGGCCGCCATCGCCAGAACCGCCAGCCAAGGCAGCGCCAGCGCTTCCAGGACTGGCGTCACCAACCCAGCCGCTCCAGTGCCGGCGAGCAGGCCGAACAGCTCACCCACCTCGGCACCATGCAGGCCCGCGGGTAGCACGATCACTGCGCCACCATAAAGGGCGCGCGACACGCGGTGGGACCCGGCTTGCGGGTCGCCCGAAAAATGCACCGCCGAGATCAGCAGGAAGCCCAGCAGAAACACTGTCGGCGCGATCAACCAGACGCCGACCACCGCGGCGGCGAGGAGAGAATACAACGCGACGAACAGGCTCCAGTCCCGCAGCCCACGCAGACCGTGGAGTTGCCGCGCGAACACCGTGTCGAGCCCGCCATGCGGCACCCCGAACAGGGCGACGGCGACCGCAACCGCCGTCAGCTCAACCCAACGCTCCGGCCGTTCCAGCAGAACGGATGAGGCGGCCACGAGGATAGCGGCCAGGCTGAATGCGATGCCTTGCCCATGCAGCCGCGCGTTGGCGCCCATCCGGCTCTCGTCAGCCGATTTCGGGGTCCGCTGCGGGCGGGTCGGCAGGCCATCGCCTGGCACAGGCAGGTCGTTGGCCCTGCGCGTTGCTCTCATGCCGGTGCCGTGGTGGGCTCAGGCACTCGGCGTAAGCCGCGGAGCACCTCGCCGGCGAAGAGGCCAAGCGGCAGCGTGAAGCCTACCGCGGCGCAGTCCGCGATGCTGCCGCGGTCGCTCAGGAAGCGGATGGTGCGCGCCGGATCGGTATCGCCGAACAATCGCGTGAACATCTCCGGCGCCCGCTCCGGATGGCGCCTGACGACCTGCAGGAACAGCCGGTCCATCGTCCGCTGCACCAGCGGATCGGGCCGATGCCCCCGGGGCGCGCCACCGCCGGCGATCCTTGCCGCCGCCGCCGTGGCCCAGGACTGGATGCGCTGGAACGCATAGCCGCTGCTGGGCCGCGCGCCGCCGCTCATAACGCCGGCGCGGCCATGGTCGGAGCCCTTCCGGGGTTCCAGCCGGGTCAGCCCCATCGGCAGGATGCCGCTTTCGACACGTCGGATTTGGACGGCCGCGCTGCCGCACATCTCGGCCACGGCAGCTTTCTGCAGAGCCGCAAACTCAGCCGCCACCATTGGCCGGGGCCCGAATACGGTGGTCTCGACCAGCGCTTCGTGGCGCGAGAACGGCAGCACATAGCGGAACAGCACGGCACCCTTCGGCGCGGTTGCGAAGTGCATCAACTGCACGCTGGTGGGGTCGAACACCGGCGCCTCGCAGCGCACCTCCTGCCCCAGGAAGGACTGCCAGAGCACAGCGTCACCGGGCCGCGGTGCTGCCGGCGGTCGGGTGTCTATCAGATGGCGTGATGTGAGCCGGCCAGCGTTGGTCTCCACCGCCCAACCCGCCTCGCAGCGTCGCGGCGCGCCGAGCACCCGCGTCCCGAGCCGCAGCCGCACCGCGGCCGAGGCGGCGATGCGCGCCTGCACGGCGTCATAGAAGGCGGCCGATTCCAGCATCTGATAGGGCGTCCGCGGGCACGTCACCGCGACTTCGCGGTCGGCCGAGCGGATCGACATGGCAGCCCAGGAGCGGGCGACGAGGCCCTCGTATCGGTGCGGCTCGACCCGCCAGAAGCACCAGGTGCGGTCATTGGCGTAAGCCGGCCGGGCTTCGACGATCATCGTCCGCCCGGCCGTGGCGGGCTGCTCCGCAAGGCGGTCGCCCAGGCTGAGCCCGGCACAACCGCCGCCCAGGATCAGCAGGTCCAGGTCAGGCTGCATGCGTGGTCTCCGGCGGGGGCGCAGCGCCGCGCAGCCCGCGAATAGCCAAGTGCAACAGCGGATCATGCGGCCGGCCCGGGCCACGCAGGTCAGCGCGCCAGGGCGCGGAGCACATGGCCTGGCCGGCGAGCAGCAGCTTGGCGCCGGGTGGCACCACGACGCGGCCCGCCCAGGCATCGCCGCCGCGCGCACGCAGCCGCCAGCCGATCGCGCGGTAGAGCCGCAGCGCGGTGAGGATGCCGTAGCGTGCGCGGGCGGGCAGGTGACAAAGGCCGTCCTCGCCGCTGCGATAGTAGGTGTCGGCGAGGTCGAGCAGCGTGCCGACGCCGCGCCGGAGCACCGGCTGCAGTGCCGCCACGGGCTGCACAAGCTGCGCCGGGTCGAGCTCGCCGACCAGGCTCGCCGGCAGATAGCGGCGGCCGGCCTCGGCATCGGCCTGCACGTCACGGCAGAGGTTGGTCAGCTGCATGGCGATCCCGAGGTCGATCGCGTGCGCACCGGCCCGGGGATCGTGTGCGTCCAGGGCCACACTCATCATCAGGCCGACCGTGCCGGCGACGCGGTAGCAGTAGCGCAGCAGCTCGTCAGTATCGGCGATGCGCACCGGGTCGAGATCACTGCGCACGCCGCGGATGAGGTCGATCGGGATGGCGGGATCAATGCGGCATTCGTGCAGCCATTCGAGCAGATCGCGCGTCTCCGGGTCGTCCGAGGCGCCGGTTTCGAGCGCAAGTGCGATGGTGTCGAGGGTGGCCCGGGCCGCGTCTGGCGCCGACGCCTCATCGGCCAGGTCATCGATGTATCGGCAGAAACCGTAGAGGCGCGTCGCACGTTCGGCATGGGTCGCACTCAGAAGTCGCCGCGCGAAATGGAAGCTTCGCCCCTTGGCGGCGAGGGCGCTCTCGGCGGCGGCGTAGGCGCGCGAACTGATGGTGGCGTGCCTTGCACTGGCCGTCGCCAAGCGTTCCGGAGATGCACGCGCGCTCGCTGCGGGGAGAGGCAAAGCCGTTGCGCCGCTCATAAGCCCGCCGCGCGCGCTTGGGCAAGTCGGCTGAGGTAGCGTCCCGACCCTTGCGGCAGCTCCGCAGCCAGCACGCGCGCCGTTTCGAGGTGACGCCGCGCCAGCTGTCGCGCCGTGGCCTCGGCTTCGCTGTGGGCGGCGGCGGAGCGCAGCAAAAGCAGAAGGTTCAACGATCCCGCCGCGGCGTCCTCAGGTGCGTCTTCGATATCGTCAACGATCTGGTAGCCGATTGCGAAAGCTTCGGCGGCACGGCGGGCGAGCGGCAGAGCCTCCGGCCTTCCGGCGGCGGCAAGCACCAGCTCGAGCGGCAGGCGCAACAGCGCGCCGCTTTTGCCCGCCGCGACGGCCAAGTACCGTGGAACGGCGTCGCCGAGGCCGGATGGTGGCGTGACGTCGGCGGATTGGCCCTGCGCGGCGTCGGCCGTGGCAGAGTGCGTGAGCGCGAGCAGCCGGGGCAGCGAGGCTGTGGCTGAGTAGCCGGCCAATACGCCATAGGCGCCCGAAAGCAGCAGATCGCCCGCACAGAGCGCAATGCCGGCGCCGAAGGCGCTTTGCACGGTGGGGGCGCCGCGGCGCTGTGCCGAGCGGTCCTGCAGATCATCGTGGATCAGCGACGCGTTATGCAGAAGTTCCACGGTGGCCGCGATGGTCACCGCGTCGACGTCGGGGATGCCCAGCGTCACGCCGGCATCAAGAGCCAGAAGTGCTCGAACTCGTTGCCCTCCCGCGCCGAGGTGATGGGCGCAGGCGCGAAGCAGGGCCGGCCGGGTCGCTATCGTGGAGGCGTCAGCAAGGCCCACTGCCGCAAGCATGCGTCGCTCAACCTGCGGGAGAAGGTCGAGCGAGAGTTCGCTTGGTGC
>JBBSCP010000232.1:0-7635 GCA_038250135.1 Acetobacterales bacterium
ATGACAGGGCAACCCGCCGCTGGGCGTGACGGCCGCGCGCAGGCGCAGCCGAGCACGGCTGGCGCGACCGGCGGCCCGGTGGCACGGACAGGCGCAGGAACGGCGTTGCAGGCCAGGAATCGTGCGACGAGCACCAGCGCGGCCCGGACACGGGATCAGGCCGCGAATCGCCCGAGAACCCCCGCGCTGCGCTGTCTTGGGGGCAATCGGGCGGCTGCCCGCAGGGCCGCCGCCCCAACGTGCCGCCCACCGCCAGGAGCGAAGCGACGGCGCAGGGGGCGGCCCGAGCCGGCAGGACGCCGGCGAGGGGCGTGGTGGGGGCACTGCAGCGGCGGGGCAGGACGCCCCGCCACCGTGTGAGCGTTCGGAGCGTGTGCGCGGTGAACTGGAACGAGAACCGTGCTCAGCTCGTGCGGCGCCAACCGACCGGCAACCCACACACGAGCCCGCGCGTAGCTGCCAGCAACCGCAGCCGGTCAGGCCCGCACGCGAGCGCCGCCCAGGCGCGGACGCCTACGGACGGCGCGTGCTCGCACGCACACGCACCGCGAGCATCGGCGCGGCGGGCGCCCCGAGCGGCTGCGTGGCAGCGCCGCCGCGCCCGCCGTGACGATGCGGCACCGGAGCGCTGACCAGCGACGGCGCGACGGGCGCAGCGCAGGCGTGGGCGAGTCGCCGAGCCGCCGCCGAGCACCAGCGCCCGGCGTGACGGAGCGGCGCCCACGGACGGCGCTCACCTGCTCAACAGATAGCCAAACGGCGGCGGAATCAGATCGTCTTTGATCTTCCAAATTGGAAGATCAAACGTCAGGACAGCTTGAAGCCGACCTTGGGCGTTCGCTGAACCGGCTCGGCCATGAGTTGCCGGATCGCATCGAACACGATGCCGAATTGCCGGTCATACTTCCCTTCCAACGCATCCAGCCGCCGTGCCAGGTCTGCATTCGTCGCCAACAGGTGCCGCAGCCGCACGAATGCCCGCATGATCTCGATGTTGACCGCCACGGCCTGGGAACTGTTGAGCACCGTCGATAGCATGGCCACGCCCTGCTCGGTGAACACCCGCGCCGGTTTCCGCCGACCGCCACGACCTGATGCGGTCGCAGGTTGCGACCGCATCACATCGGCCTCTGCCGCTGTTATCTGGAACATGAAATCCGCTGGAAACCGGCTGGCGTTGCGCACCACCGCCTTGTTCAAGTTGCCTGTGGTGACGCCGTACATGCTGGCCAGGTCGGCATCGACCATCACGCGGTGACCCCGGATGCTGTAGATGCTCCGCTCGATGGTCGCCGGTGAGATGCGCGCTGTGCTCATGGCGCGGCATCCTGCCCACCTGGCAGAACGGCGCCAGCCACCGGCCCCGCCTCCATCGCACTCGGATGACACTTCCGATGCTGCTCCTTCAAGAACTTGAAACTGACATTGGTGTAGATCCCCGTCGTCTTGATCTCGCTATGCCCCAGGAAGTCCTGAATGACGCGGATATCCGCCCCGTTCTCCATCATCAACGTTGCTGCAGGATGGCGGAAGATGTGGCAGGCCCCGGGCTTGGCCACCCCTGACGCCACCAGGTAATTGCCCATGAGCCGGGTCACGATGGGCGCCGCGAGCGGCTGCCCGTTATGCCGCTGCTTCCGGCAATCGACGATCACGAAGAGCCGGCGATGCTCCATCACCGCCCGTTCATGCGCCCACACCTCGACCAGGTAGCGGTCGAGCCAGCGCAGCGCCCGCGTCGAGATCGGCACGATACGCCCCTTGCCGCCCTTGCCCTGCCGCACGCGCACCACCTCGCGGTCGCGGTCGATGTCGTGGAGTTCAAGCGCCGTCAGTTCGGACCGGCGGATCCCGGTGGCATAGAACACCTCCAGCATGGCGCGGTCCCGCAGCCCCGCCGGGGTGTCGAGGTTCGGCATGGCCACGATCCGTTCGACCTCGGCCACGGTCAGCGCCGGCTTGGGCAGTTTCTTGGGCAAGCGGGGCAACTCGATGCAGCCTGCCGGGCTGTGTTCCAAATGCCCAGCCCGCACGCACCAGCGGAAGAAGCGCACCACCGCCCACAGCCGCCCATGCTGCCCGGCAATCGACAGTGCCCGCAGCGTGCCCACGCCGCGTTCGTAGCAGCGCGGCCCACCGCCGATGCGGACCCGCAGCGTGTACAGGTGCCGCTGGTAGCGTTCGACCAGCGACCGCGTCACCGCGCCCAGGTGCAGCACCCCGCGTTCCTCGGCGTAGGCCACGAACCAGCGCATGAGCATCCGCTGCGTCTCGATGGTCGGCCCGGCGTAGTTCCGGATCTGCATCGCCTCGACGTACACCGGCAGCATCGCCTGGAGCGTCGGCCCGGCTTCCATCGCCGCCGCAGCCGGCGGCGCAGCCGCCGGCACCCCGGCGCCAGTCACGCCGCGCCGCCGATCAGCGCCAGCGCATGCACCCCATTGGTCGGGCTATGTCTCCGGTTGGATGCCAGCGGCGAGATACCCCCCTGGGGGTCGTGCGGAGCGGTTTCGCCGTCTGCGGACGTTTCAGCCGTGCTTTCACAGTCAGAAACCGCCGTTTCACCCGACCACAACCCCCGGACAACCGGGGGACAAACGGGGGACAAGCCGGGGACAAACCCCGGTGCCTGGGGGGACAAACCGGACGCCGTAGCTGTAGTTTCCGCCTGCATCGCGCGGCCAATCTCCGTCACATCGGCAAGTCCCATGACAAACGCCTCGCCGGCCTTGCCCTGCCCGTCATAGGCCAACAGGTATTCCGTCACCTGACCCTGACCGGCGCCGCCCTTGGCCAGCAGTACGAATTCCATCTCGACCAGCTTGGCGAGATGATCGCGCACCTGGTTGTAGCTGAGGCCTGCGGACTCGCGGATCTCCCGCCGCGTAAACCGCACCGCCGCCCGCGCCCGCCCATCCGCCACCGCCCGCTGCCCAACCAGCGCATCCAGATGCATGAGCAGCGTCCGCGTCTGCGGCGCCAGTTCGTCCAGCGAGCGCCCCAGCACCGCAGCGGCTAAACGATTCGCAGCAGCGATGTCGGCCAGCGTCACCTCGATATAGACCGTCTCCTGCCCTGCGATGATCACCGACCGCCTGGGGCGCTGATGCTGGTGGAGGTAGGCGATGGAGCGGATTAGGCCCAGGTACTTCATGTGATCGCGTCTGGTGCGCGAGCGGTCCGACCGGAACGACAGGAACCGCGCATAGGGGTTCACCACCGCGACCGGTTCCAGCAGCCGCTGCGCGTTCTGATGGACGCGGCGGATCGCCGCCGTCCGGCTGCGCTGGATCAGTCCATCCAGCGTCTCGCGTTCACGCTGCGCCGCATGCACCCGCGCGGTCTGCTCGGCGCTCTCGTCCACCGTCAGCACGATGCAGCGGTTGGCCAGTTCCTCATCGATCTGTGGCGCGGTGGTGGTCAGAAACAGCGCCACCGGGCCGCGCACCTCTTTGATGGTGGTCGCGATCTGCCCGGTTTCGGCATCCTTGATCGGCACCGCCAGCGACAGCTTGCCCTCGGATTGCAGGAGTTTCAGCGAGTACGCCGCGCGGCTGGCGCCTTCCTCTTCGGCGATGGCCAGCACGCGGTGCGAGAGATCCTCCTCGATGTAGTGCAGCGCCTGGCCGGTCATCGCCGACAGGCACAGGCGCTCTTCATCCGGCACGAAGGCCAGCGTACCATCCTGGAGACTGGTTTTGCCGGCGGCGCTGGGCGCCATGGTCAGCACGGCCAGTGGCTGGTCGAGTTTCCGCGACACCGCGCACAGGTACGAGACCAGTTTCGGCGCCGCATCACCGACGATCCCGCAGGCATCGTAATCCGCCGCGATCCGCCCCAGCAGATCCGCCGAGCACAGGAAGGCCCGCGCCGCCGCGTCCTCGTCCGGCGTCATCGCCGGACGCTTCGACGCCGCCGGGGCCGAGGCCGCCCGCCGCCGCGCCTCCCACACCTGTTCGCACGCATCCAGCAGCCGCCCCAGGTCCGCCTTGATCGCCTCGGCATCCGCGCCGGTCGCCTCCGCCGCTGCGGTGATGAATGCCGCCCGCTGCTTCGCCTGGCACAGATCGACGGTGTCCTGGTGGAAGGCGTCGGAACCATCCCGCGCCGTCACCGTCACCCGCAGCCCGACCTTAAGCGCCGCCGCGTCCGCGTTCTTGAGCAGACCGCGCAGCCGGTAGCGGCGCGGACCGAACGCTGTGCGGTAATCCTCACCGTCCACGGTCAGGGTTTCAGCAGCGGCAGCGGGTGCGGGTGCGGGCGTCTCTGCTGTCGGCACTGGTGCTGGCCGGGGCGCATCATGCGGGGCGGCTAAAGAGGGAGCAGCGGCAACGACAGCCGGAGCTTCCGGTGCAACGACCGCCGTCTCTTCTTCCGCTGCTTTAGCCGCTGTTTCCTGCACGCTCTCGCGCACGGGCACGGGCGCAGGTACGGGCGCCACCGCGACCGGGCACGTCATGCGCGGCTGCGGCGTGGCCAGACTGCTACGCGGTGGTCCGCCGATGAACACCGCCTCACGCAGCACCGTCCGCAGCGCCTCGGCCGGATCATCGCTCGCCACCGCCAGTCCATTCGCGTCCTTCACCGCCGCCGGGAAGCGCACGCGATACACCACCTTCCCACCCTGGATCAGGTCATCCGCCAGCGCATCGGCGGCCAAGTTGCCGGCCTCGTCGGCGTCATAGGCGATGAACACCGTGCGCACTGCCGAGCCCATGCACAGCGCCCGATGCTGCGCCGTGAACCCGTTCACCCCGTAGGCCGCCGTCACTCCGTGGAAGCCATGGCACCAGAACGTCAGCGCATCCAGGATCGCCTCGCACAGGATCACCGAGCCGTCCGCGTCCACCGCCTCCGCCCCGTTCCACACCGTCCGATGCGGCCCCGGCAGATAGCGATGATACAGCGTCCCGAGCCGCAATTTATCGCCGGTCATGCGCCCATACATCCCGACCGTGTTCCCCAGTGCATCGATCAGCGGCACCGTCACCGCTCCCGACATCAGTTCATGCCCGCTGTCGCGGATCAGCCCGAGCTTGCCCATGCGGATGCGGATCAAGGCCCCTTCGCGCCGCGCCTTGTCCGGCACCCGCATGCCCAGCGAGCGGTCGCCATAGCCGATGCGGAAATGCCGGATCGCCTCGGCATCCGCGATCTTCCGCCCCGCCAGATAATCCAGCGCCGGCTGCGCCGTCGCCAGCCCGTTCTCGACCAGCGTCCGGTGGTAGAAGTCCGCGACCTGCGCCAGCAGCCCATCGCCCTCAGCCTCCATGCTGATCGGATTAGCCAGCCGCCGCGCGCTGGTCCGGTTCATCGCCCCAGCCTGATACCCCGCCGGCCTGGCCGGATACGCCGCCCCGCCCGCCATCGCCGCGAGAATCTCCGCCGCGACGCGGAACCCCACCCCGTGATCGCGCATCACCCAATCGACATTCGATCCACCGCAGCCGCACGCGCCCAAACAGTTCCACAGATTCTTCACCGGATCGATCACCAGCGACGGTTCGCGGTCATCGTGGAACGGGCACAGACCCAGCAGGTTGTGGCCGTCGCCTTTCAGCACCACACCACGGGCCTCGGCCAGGCTGGTGAGCGGAACGGCCTGTTTCAATCGTGCTATTTCGCTGTCAGGGATGCGTGGCATGGAAAAGTCTCCGATTCTGCGGCGTTTCGTCGTGTCAAGACCTGGAGCAAGAAGTTCGACGCAGTGGCGACAGCCGCCAATCGTCTCGCATACCGTCACCTTGCATATTAATGTTTTCAATATAAATATTTCCGTGTCAAGCCCACCGACCCGGCCAGTCCCAAAAAAGGTGCCTATGCTCTTGCGCATGCCCGCACAGAAACGCCCTGCCTCACCCTTTGGGGAACGCCTCATCGCTCTGCGAAAGGCGCGAGGCATGACCCAGGCCCAACTCGCCGCCACGCTGAACGTCCATCAGAGCACGATCAGCTACCATGAGGCGGTTGCCGACCTACCCGCAGGCGACGTCGTACTGAAGCTTGCCACCGCACTCGGCGTCACGACCGACGAACTGCTCGGCGCAACGCCCCTCCCGAAACTCGATAATCCCGCCACCGACCCAGAGGCACGCCGCTACTGGCGACGGTTCCAGCGACTCATGCAGATGCCCGAGAAGGACCGAAAAGCAGTCATTCGCATGCTCGACACCATGACGAAGGCCCACGCTGCCGCTGGTTGAGCAGCAACCGCAGCCCTTCGTTTACTTTAGCAGCTTCAACCCCCGGCCACCCGGCCGGGGGTTGGGGGCGCACCATCGGTAGAAGACAGACTTGATATAGGTCCATGTTGACCGTATACATCTGCCGTGCCCCTTCCGCGTCATCTCCTGGTCCACGACGAGCGCCCCGGTGCCTACCACGTCATCTCCCGCTGCGTCCGCCGCGCCTTCCTCTGCGGCGATCACGCCGAGCACCGTCGGGAATGGGTCCGCGACCTGATCCGCCAGGCAGCCGGGGCCTTCGCCGTCGACGTCCTGTCCTACGCGGTGATGTCCAACCACCTGCACATCGTCGTCCTGACCGATCCTGCCCGTGTCGCCACCTGGTCGCCCAGCGAGGTCGCCACGCGCTGGGCAGCCGCCCATCCGCGCACCGCGCCGGACGGCAGCCCGCAGGCGTGGAGCCCCACCGAGATCGCCGAGAAGGCTGCCGACGTGGCGTGGATCGACACCATCCGCAAACGCCTGCGCTCGCTGTCGTGGTTCATGAAGAACGTGAAAGAGCGCCTGGCCCGCCGCGCCAACCGCGACGACCACTGCACCGGCCACTTCTGGGAGGGCCGCTTCCAATCGGTAGGCCAGCGGCAGGGCATGCACCTCTCCCTCGCCCGATAGGCTTACGCCAGGATGCGAACTCCACGCAGCGATGGGACCTGCCGGGACGGTTGCATCGCCCCCCTGCCACCAGCTATGGACTGCGGCGGCATAGCCGCGCACCTCGACCTGGCGCAGATAGGCGCCTGGCAGCCAGGTGTCGGGCTTGCTGCCGTACTTGTTCGCGGAGGTGCCATGGTTGACCACCGCAACCGGCCCGCTGCCCTGCAACCGGCTGTCGACCAGCACCAGCGACGAGGAGAACGCGGTGTTGAGCACCGCCGGCACCGCATTGTCGCTGTCGAGTCTACTGATGCGCAGCAGGTTGCCGTCATTGACCAGGCCGGCCTCACGCTGGCCGCGCAGGGATACCCGGTCGAAGGTCATGCTGTACTGGTTCTGCCCGGCATGGATGCCCTGGGTGAAGCCCTCGACCAGCAGGTCGCTGATCAGACCCGGACCAGGCCAGGCGTAATCCAGGGCCAAGCCGATGCTGCCGCTGCCAGTCGCGGCCCGCAGCGTGACGTTGCTGACCGCACCCTGGTTGTTGTTGATGAAATAGCAGGCGATGGCGCCCGGATTGCCGGCACCGACCTCGACCGTCAGGTCGTAGGCGCCGTTGCAGAAGGCCTGGCCCATGCCGCGGTTCTTGGGGAAGTTCGACGGCAAGCCATTGGCGGTGTAGCTGATCCAAGCCGTGCCGTTCCAGTACTCCAGGGCGGGGCCGTAGTCTGCTCCAGTGGCGCTGCCATCGGTTAAGACCAGGGTCGTTTGCTGGTTGGCGGCCCCACCTACTGAA
>JBBSCP010000233.1:0-7625 GCA_038250135.1 Acetobacterales bacterium
GCCTCGCCGCCGCCGTCACCACGCGCATCCTCGGCGTCTTCGAGGAAGGCCGCATCATCCCCACCGATCGTCGCCAGCGCGGCGAATGGGAGGTGCCGCGCGAGCATTTGAACGGCGCCAGGCCCGGCGACATCGTGCTCGCCGAACCCCTGCCGAGCACGCGCAACTTCGGCCCGCGCCCGGCGCGCATCACCGAAGTGCTGGGCCGGATGGGCGAGCCGAAAAGCGTCTCGCTCATCTGCATCCACGCGCATGGCATCCCCGACGTCTTTCCAGCCGAGGCGGTGACCGAGGCGGAGCACGCCAAGGGTGTCACCAAGCGCGGCCGCGAGGACCTGCGCGACATCCCGCTCATCACCATCGATGGCGAGGATGCGCGCGACTTCGATGACGCCGTCTGGGCCGAGCCCGACGGGTCGGGTTGGCGCTGCCTGGTCGCCATCGCCGACGTCGCCCACTACGTGAAGCCCGACAGCCCGCTGGACCGCGAGGCCTGGGCGCGTGGCAATTCCGTTTATTTCCCCGACCGCGTCGTGCCGATGCTGCCAGAGGCGCTGTCGAATGGCTGGTGCAGCCTGCGCCCGGCCGAGGATCGCGGCTGCCTGTTCGTCGAGATGCGCATCGATGCCGGCGGTGGCCTGACGGGGCATCGTTTCGGGCGCGGCATCATGCGCAGCGCCGCGCGGCTCACCTATGAACAGGTGCAGGCCGCACGCAACGCCGGCACGATGCCCGAGGGCGTGCCGGCCGAGCTGATTGGCCATCTCTACGGCGCCTTCCAGGCGTTTCTGCGCGACCGCGCCCGGCGCGGCACGCTGGAGCTCGACGTGCCGGAACGCCGCGTGCTGCTCTCGCCGGAGGGCAAGGTGCTCGCCGTGGTGCCGCGCGCGCGGCTCGATTCGCACCGGCTGATCGAGGAATTCATGGTCGCCGCGAATGTCTGCGCCGCGACCGAGCTGGAGCGCCTGCACCAGCCCTGCATGTACCGCGTGCATGACCGTCCCTCGGACGCGAAGCTCGAAGGGCTGCGGCAATTCCTGGAAAGCCTCGGCATGGCGCTGCCTGCGCGCGACCGCATCCACCCGCGCGATTTCGGCGGCATCCTGGCCTCTGTAAAGGACAAGCCGGAGGAGCGCCTGGTCAACGAAACCGTGCTTCGCAGCCAGTCCCAGGCCGCCTATGCGCCCGATAATCTCGGCCATTTCGGCCTGTCGCTTGCGCGTTATGCGCATTTCACCAGCCCGATCCGCCGCTATGCGGACCTCCTCGTGCATCGCGCGCTGATCAAGGGACTCGGCCTCGGCAGCGGACCTTCGGCGGGCGCGCTCACCGATGCCGAGACGGCGCGCTTCCCCGATACGGCCGAGCACATCACCCAGACCGAACGCCGCGCCGCCGCGGCCGAGCGCGACGCGGTGGACCGCTACCTCGCTGCTTTCATGGCAACACGCGTGGGCAACATGTTCGATGCGCGGATTTCGGGGGTGACACGCTTCGGCCTGTTCGTGTCAGTAGAGGAGAATGGGGCGAGCGGCATCGTCCCCTTCGCGGCGCTACCGGACGACAGATGGCAGTTGGACGAGGCCGGTCACGCGATGACTGGCCAGAGAACGGGTTTGTCCTTCAGCCTCGGCCAGGCGGTCGAGGTGCGGCTTGCCGAGGCAACGCCACGCACCGGGGGCATGGTGTTCCAGATCATGCAGGGCGAGGCGCGCGCCGGAGGCGTGCGAAAGCCTGCCTCGCGGCCCTCCTCGCGGCGGCGCTGAGCCTCGCCTCACTCCGCCCGGCGGCGAGCCAGACCCCCTTTCCCCGCGCCCTGATCGAGGATGTGCTGGCACGCAGCCACACCATAGTGCTGGATCGTCACCTGGAAGCGCCTCCGCCCGCGGACCTCGCGCTGTGGTCACTGCGCGGCCTCACCGTGCTCGATTCGCGCTTCGAGGCCCGGTTGCAGGGTGCGGAGTTGCAATTGCTGCTGGAAGACCGGGTGCTCGCTCGTGCCACGCCGCTCACCGCCGCCGCGCGCGCCCCGGTGGAGGCCACCGGAGCGGCCATCGCCGCTGCTCTGACCCACTTCTACGAGGCCGCCTGGGGTGCCTCCCCGGCGCTGCGCCTGGCCGGGACCGAACAGCTGCTGTCGAATGGCTTCGACGAGTTGTTCAACCACCTCGACCCCTATAGCCGCTACGTCACGCCCACCGAAGCGCGCGAGGCGCGGGAACGCCGCGTTGGCCAGTCCGGCCTCGGCCTGCGGGTAGCGGCGCGCGGGCGCACCCTGGTGATGGTTTCGGTGACGCGCGGCGGCCCTGCTTCTCTGGCCGGCATCCGCGCCGGCGACCGGCTGGTGGAGGTGGACAACCAGGCCGTGGACGGCACCGACCCCGGCCGCGCCGCGACCCTGCTGGAAGGGACGGAGGAGACCGAGGTTAGCCTCACCCTTTGGCGTGCCGGCCGGCTGCGGCAGGTGACGCTGCGGCGCGAATTGGTGGTGCCGGAGACCGTGCATGCCGAAACGCGCGACGGCATCCTGTGGGTGCGCGTCTCGGGCTTTTCCTCCGTGACCGATCGCCGCCTGGCGCAGGTGCTGGGCGATGGCTTCGCCGGCCGGGCGCCGCGCGGCGTCGTGCTGGATCTGCGCGGCAATCGCGGCGGGCTGCTCGGCAACGCCATCGCCGTCGCCGACGCCTTTCTCGCGGAGGGCGAGGTCGCCCGCACGGAGGGCCGCCACCCGGACGCCAATCGCCGCTACGAGGCCGGCGGGCAGGATCTGGCGCGCGGCCGGCCGGTGGTGGTGCTGGTCGATGGCCGCACCTCCTCGGCGGCCGAGATCGTGGCGGCCGGGCTGGCGGAACGCGGCCGCGCCGTGGTGGTGGGTAGCGTCACCACCGGCAAGGGGTTGATCCAACTCGTCGCCCCCCTGCCGAACGAGGCCGAATTGCTGGTGAGCTGGTCGCGCGTGGTCTCGCCGGCCGGCTGGCCGATCCAGGGCCTCGGAGTGATGCCCGCGCTGTGCACCAGCCTGGGCCAGGAGGCGCTGGCGCGCTCGCTGGCACAGCTCAACCGCGGCGAGGCCCCGATGGGCCGCGCCCTCGCCCGGCAGCGAGAGGCCAGGGCGCCGGTGCTCGCCAGCGAGGTCTCGGCGCTGCGCGGCGCCTGCCCACCGGCGGAGGGCCGCGCGGCGGACCTCACCGCGGCGCGGGCGCTGATCGCCTCCGCCGCCGCCTATGCCACAGCGCTGGGGCGATAACGGCTTGACCTCGGCAGCCCCTTGACTACAGTGAGGGCCTCTGCCGGGCAGGCCTTTGGCCGCGCCCGCACCCTCTTTCGCGCGCTGGAACCCTGAAGATGGCCAAGGCCAATACGATCCTGATAAAGCTGGTAAGCACTGCCGAGCCCTCGACCGGCTATTTCTACGTGACAAAGAAGAACACGCGAAATGCCACTGGCAAGCTCGAGATGAAGAAGTACGACCCAGTCGCACGTAAGCACGTTCTATTTCGTGAGTCGAAGATCAAGTAATACCAGTCCGCCCAGACAATGAGCTGGGTCCAATCGCATTCAGGCAGCGCCAGGCATTGACGCTAGCCTCGACGCATTGAGTGACCTGAGGCATGAGAACGGCCGCGCCCCTAGCGTGATCCATGCAGATGGCGCCGGACTTGTAATGCTTTCTTGGCGATTTTCGCTCACCACAAAGCGTCCCGCGCCGATCGTTGCCCAGATGAAGGTGGGGGCGCCCTCCTGAATTGGCGACGTGCGCGCCCTTGCATCTGGCGGTCGCGCGGCCCCGCTCGAGCGTCATCAATAGTGTGCCGTCGATGCATAGGTCGAGGCGGTCGACATGGAGCCTGACCCGCATCCGGGTCGACCGCAACGCCGCAGAAGAACTTGTTGTGGGCGGCGACGGCGGGGCGCAGTTCAAGCACGCCTGTCAGAGGCGAATACTGGTTACGGCCGTCCTTGAGTGCTGCGGCGGCGGCCTCGTTCACATCCTCGGGGTCGTCGCAATCGGAGAATCACTGGCCGAGATCAATGGCGCTCTGCTGATTGACCAGCGCGCTCATCACGGTGGGGATGGTGGTGCCCGTGGCGCTGAGCAGGACGTTGTTCGGCCGGGCGTGCCGAGGGGCGGGGTGGGTGCGCATCAAGGCTTTCGCCCTGGCGGTTCTCCCCGCTGGAGTGCACCCGTTGCTGATGGAAACGGCCTCCGTGCGGCTTCCTTCGCTGAGAGACTGGATATCGGTTTCTGGCGCTTCTGCCCGACCGGCCAACCTCGATTTCCACCACATCGTGCTGATGGCGGCGACGCGGGCGGGCGGGGCTGGAAAGTCGATCTCGGTCCCGGCAACCTCGTTGATGAGGTTGGTCAGGGTGTTCAACGCGACATGGGGAAGGCCCTTTCGGCCAGGCGGGGCTGGTTCGCCGGCTGGAAGGGTGGATGCGCCGTTCCGGAACAATGCGGTATTCGGTGATCTCGGGAATGACTATCCCGCAGGCCGGGAGAGTGCATGGACCGGCTCGATGCCATCGCCAGCTTCATCGCCGTGGTCGATGCTGGCGGATTCTTCGCCGCAGCTCGGCATGCCGCTGGCTACGGTGAGCCGCAAGGTGGCCGAGCTGGAGGCACATATCGGTGCCCAACTGCTGACCCGCAGCACACGTCGCGTGGCGCCTAACGAGGTGGGCGCCGCCTTCGCCGCCACCGGGCGTCTGCTGCTGGAACAGCTCAGCGAGGCCGAGCGTTCGGTCGCCGGCAAGTAGCTGTCGCCGCGTGGCCTGCTGCGGGTCGCAGCACCATCGTGCTCGGACGGGCGTATCTGCTGCCCATCCTGGCCGATTTCATGCAGGCCTACCCAGAGGTGACGCTGGACCTGCGGCTGACGCAGCGGCCGGCGAACCTGGCCGAGGATCATCTGGATGTGGCCGTCATGGAGGGCGAACTGCCAGATAGCGGGCTGCGCGCGGTGCATGTCGGCCAGATCAGGCTGGTCGTGGTGGCGAGCCCCGGCTACCTGGCGGCGCATCAGCTCATCGGCCATGGCGAGGGCGAGATGGCCTCGCACTGGCAGTTCGGCGGCGGCCGGCGCCTGGCGCTGCGCGCCCGGCTGGTGGTGACTAGGGCGGAGGCGGCGGCGGATGCCTCGGTGGCCGGGATGGGGTTGGCGCAATTGCTCTGCTATCAGGTCTACGGCGCGGTCGCCGATGGTCGGCTGACCACCCTGCTGCGGCAGGACTGGGGGCCGCCGCTCGACGTGCATCTGGTGCATGGCGGCGACCGGATTATGCCGCAGAAGCTGCGGGTCTTCATGGCTTTCGTGGCGCCGCGGCCGCGGCCCCGGCTCGTGTTCAATCCGTGAGCAGGGCCGCCAGCAGCTCGACGTGGTTCCCGGCCTCGCCGCGGGCGGCGTAGAGCAGGGTCAGCGGCCCTTCAGCGGCCGTTGCACGAAGCCGTTCCAGCGCCGCCATGGCCACCGGCTCCGACCGCGACTCGGTGAGGTAGGCCGCGCAGAAGGCGTCGAACGCCAAGCCCTTTGTGTGCAGCGCTTTCCGCAGGCCGTGGCTGGGTGCGATGTCGCGCAACCACAGATCGACCGCGGCGGCCTGCTTCGTTAGCCCGCGCGGCCGCAGCCGGTCCACCAGAACGCGGCAGCCATCTGCGTCGCCAGGCGCCTCATACACGCGCCGCACCAATGGCTGGACGGCATGACGCATCGCATCATCAGCGCAAGGAACGGGCATACTGTCTCCGAAATCCGCTATGGTGCCGTGCGCCGGGTGCGGTGGCACAGCAGGCTGGCACGGGACGCCGATGGCGTCGCCGATTGCCGTCACCATGCCGCGGGACGGCAGGCAGTCAACGAGTAATGTGGTCAAGGCCCGTCGTCGCTCAGCGCCAGCGGCAGACCCAGCGGCTCCGCCACTTTTTTGGACCTCGATGATGGCATTGGCGCGGGCCAGCCGCCGCGTGAGACGGGCTCGGTCACGCTGCAATTCGGCCATCTCAGCGGCCAGCGTGTTTGCCACGGCGGTTTTGCGGCCGCCCCTGGCCGGGGGTCAGTGCCATAAGCAGGCCTGCGGTGCGCTGGTGACGCCGTCGTTTAAAGCCGATGAATAGAGCCCCTTGCGTCGAAAGATGGCGCCGCGGCCGCCAGACCCGACGCGGCCGGTCCACAAGTTCGGGCGCCGCCGCCGGAGGCGATGAAACCAGCGTCAGCCTTCCTCGTTTTCGGCGCCACCGGCAGAAACGCTGTCTCTGGCTGGCGTGCGACGCATGACAATGTCGATATTCGGCCTGTCGCCCTCAAGGTTAAACTTCCGGGGGTCGATGTCTCAGGGTAACTGACACGGAGGGTCCATCGTGTGCACCAGGCCATGCGCGATATCCACGCCAGTATGTGCCTTCATCCCGAAGTGGCACTGGACCATCGACGCGGGTCGGTCGTGCCTCGACATCGTGCAGCGGCTACACGCGGTTGAAGCGGCCATTGCCAAGGCCAAACGCACCCTGATCCATGACCATCTCGACCATCGCCTGGACGATGTCGTCGGTGCGATCCCCCGGGTCGACCGCTGGCCAATCGATGCTTTGACCGTTACTGATCCAGCCGCGTCCCCCTAAGCCGAAGCGCATTCCCGACCACACTCACCGAAGACAGCGCCATCGCCGCCGCCGCGATGATGGGCGACAGCAGAATGCCGAACATCGGATACAGCACGCCCGCCGCGATCGGCACACCGGCCGCGTTGTAGGCGAAGGCAAAAAACAGGTTCTGCCGGATGTTGCCCATCACGGCCTCGGACAGCCGCCGCGCCCGCACGATCCCCATCAGATCCCCGCCGAGCAGCGTGATGCCGGCACTTTCGATCGCGACCGCCGTGCCGGTTCCCATGGCGATGCCGACCTCGGCCGCGGCCAGCGCCGGCGCATCGTTCACGCCATCGCCCGCCATCGCCACGCGGCGTCCCTCGGCCTTCAGCTTTTCGATGATGCGCTGCTTGTCCTCGGGCAAGACCTCGGCCTCGACCTCGGTGATGCCGAGCCGCCGTGCCACGGCCTCGGCCGTGGTGCGGTTGTCGCCGGTCAGCATCACCACCCGCACGCCTTCCTTCGCAAGGCCCGCCAGCGCCGCCGCCGTCGTCTCCTTCACCGGGTCGGCCACGGCGACGATTCCGAAGGCGCGGCCGTCCACCGCGACGAAGAACACGGTGGCGCCATCGCCACGCAGACGCTCAGCCTCCGCCGAAAGGACGCTGACATCCACCTGGGCTTCGTCCATCAGGCGCGCGTTGCCGACGGCGACCTGGCGTCCTTCCACCGCGCCGGTCACGCCGCGGCCGGTGGGGGCGTCGAAGCCCTCCACTGCGGGCACGGCGATGCCGCGCTGCTCCGCGGCCCGCACCACGGCTTCTGCCAAGGGGTGCTGGCTTGGCCGCTCCAGCCCCGCGGCCAGTCGCAGCACATCGTTCTCATCGACACCCTCCGCCGGGACCACCGCGACCACGTCAGGACGGCCTTGCGTCAATGTGCCGGTCTTGTCCACGACCCGCGTGTCGATCCGCTCCATCCGCTCCAGCGCCTCGGCGTTCTTGATCAGCACGCCGGCCTGCGCGCCCCGGCCCACGCC
>JBBSCP010000234.1:0-7617 GCA_038250135.1 Acetobacterales bacterium
GACCCGCTGGGTTTTGTCTGGCGCCGCGCCAACCATGAGCCGGGCGCCAAGATGCTGCTCGGCCGCAGCTTCGGCGAAGGCCAGGACCAGGTCGAGGCGGCGCTGCGCCTGCTCGGCACCCACCCAGCCACCTATCGCCACATCGCCTTCAAGCTGGCCCGCCACTTCACCACCGACGTGCCCCCGCCCAGCGCCGTCACCGCGCTGACACGCAGCCTGGAGGCGACCGGCGGCGACCTCTCCGCCGCTACCCGCGTGCTGGTGAAGCTGCCCGAAGCCTGGGACCCGCCGCTCAGCAAGTTCCGTACGCCACAGGACCATGTGCTGGCCGCCTGCCGCGCCATCGGCCTGCCGCCCGACCGGCCGGACCCGGTGGCCGGCGGGCTCGGCACGCTGAACCAGCCGCTATGGACCGCGCTGCAGCCCGATGGCTGGGCCGATACCGCCGCCGATTGGGCGACGCCCGAGGCGCTGATGCGCCGCGTGGATTGGAGCTACACCCTCGCCGGCCGGGTCAACCGCACCACGCTGGCCGGCTTCACGGAAGCCGCGCTCGGCCCCCTCACCCGCGCCGAGACGGTGGCGGAGATGCGCCGCGCCGGCTCGGTCCGCGACGCCGCGACGCTGCTGCTCGCCAGTCCGGAGTTCATGCACCGATGAGCCACACGCCGCACGCCTCCTTCGCGCCGACCCGCCGCGGCCTGCTGCTCGGCCTGACCGCCACGCTGGCGATCGGCGGCACCCGCGCCGCCTTCGCGCAACTGCCCGGCGAGCGCCGCTTCGTCGTGATCATTCTGCGCGGCGCGCTGGATGGGCTGCACGCCGTGCCGCCCTATGGTGATCCGGGTCTCGCGGAGTTGCGCGGCGCGCTCGCGGTGCCCGAGCCGGGGCAGGAGGGCGGCGCGCTCGACCTCGGCGGGCGTTTCGGGCTGCATCCCGCGCTGGCCAACATCCACGCCATGTATCAGGCGAATGAGGCGCTGGTGCTGCACGCCGTCGCCGGCCCCTATCGCAGCCGCAGCCATTTCGAGGCACAGGACCTGCTGGAGGGCGGTGCGCCGGACCGGCTGACCAGCGGCTGGCTCAACCGCGCGATCAAGGCCCTGCCGAACGCGACCACGGCGCGCGCGGGGCTCGCCATCGGCACCGGCGTGCCGCTGCTGCTGCGCGGACCTGTGCCGGTCGGCGCGTATTTCCCGCCGGGGACGACTCAGCCTCCAGCCGAACTCATGTATCGGCTCGCCGCCCTGCAGCAGGAGGATCCCCGCCTCGCCGGGCCCTTCGCCGAGGGCATGCGCGCGCGCGGCTTCGCCACCCAGGCGCTCGGCGCGCCGGTGAACGAGCCCAATCGCGGCAGCTTCCCCCGCCTCGCCGCCGCCGCCGGGCGCCTGCTGGCCGAGGCTGAGGGGCCGCGCGTTGCCGCGCTGGAGATCGGCGGCTGGGATACCCACGCCCAGCAAGGCAGCCGGGTGCTCGGCCCGCTGCGTGCTCTCGATGCCGGGGTTGGCGAGTTGAAGGCCGCACTTGGCGCGGATTGGGCGCGCACGGCCGTGCTGGTGGTGACGGAATTCGGCCGCACCGCGCGGATGAACGGCAACCAGGGCACCGACCACGGCACGGGCGGCGTTGCCTTCGTGCTCGGCGGCGGGGTGGCCGGCGGGCGGGTGGTGGCGGATTGGCCTGGCCTCGGTGCCGAGGCGCTGCTTGAAAACCGCGACCTGCGGCCGACCCAGGATCTGCGCGCGCTCGCCAAGGGGCTGCTGCGCGACCATTTGCGCCTGCCCGAGCGCGCTGTGGCCGAGGCGTTCCCGGGCAGCGCCGCGGTGGCGCCACTCCGGGGCGTGCTGCGCGGCTGAGGCAAGCCAACGCTGGACAAGGCCGGGTCGTCGGGCCACACCCCGCGACCATGGCTGAGTCCCCCTCCCCCCCGCCGCTGCAGACCGCGGAATTCGACTACGCGCTGCCCGAGCGCCTGATCGCCCAGGCACCCGCCCGACCACGCGATTCGGCGCGACTGCTGGTGGTGGGCGAAGGCCGGCTTGAGGATCGCGGGGTGCTTGACCTGCCCTCGCTGCTCGACCCCGGCGACGTGCTGGTGGTGAACAACACGCGCGTGATCCCCGCTCGATTGCATGCCAGGCGCGGCGAGGCGCGCATCGAGATCATGCTCAACCGCGCCGAAGGTGGAGGCATCTGGCAGGCGCTGGTGAAGAACGCCCGCCGATTGCGCGAAGGCGATACGGTGGCGATCGAGGGCGCCGAGGGCTGTATCGCACGCGTGCTGGAGGCGCCGGAGGGTGGCTCGGTACGGCTCGATTTCGGCCCCGACCAGGCGGCGCTCGCCACCGCGCTGGAACGCGCGGGCGAGGTGCCGCTACCGCCCTACATCCATCGCGAGGGCAAGCCCGGCGCCGAGGATGTGGCCGACTACCAGACCATTTTCGCCCGCGTGCCGGGCGCCGTCGCCGCGCCCACGGCGAGCCTGCACTTCACGGACCGGCTGCTGACCGCACTCGATGCGCGTGGCGTGCGGCGCGCGATGGTGACGCTGCATGTCGGCGCCGGCACCTTCCTGCCGGTGCGCGAGGACGACCCGCGCCAGCATCGCCTGCACCAGGAATGGTGCGAAATGCCGGCCGAAAGCGCCGCCCTGATCAACGCCGCGCGCGAGGCCGGGCGGCGCATCGTTGCCGTGGGCACCACCGCGCTGCGCACCACGGAGACGGCGGCGCAGCCCGATGGCAGCGTGGCGCCCTTTCGGGGCCTGACGGGCCTGTATGTGCTGCCCGGCCATCGCTTCCGCGCCGTCGATGCGCTGATCACCAACTTTCACCTGCCGAAATCGACGCTGCTGATGCTCGTCTCCGCCTTCGCCGGCACGCGCCGCATGCGCGCGGCCTATGCCCACGCGATGGCGCAGGAATATCGCTTCTTCTCCTATGGCGATGGCAGCCTGCTGTTCCGCGCCGCGCAGGATCTGCCCGGGTGACGCTCACCTGGACCCACGTCGCCAGCGACGGCGCAGCCCGCGCCGGCACACTGCTGACCGCGCATGGCGAGGTGCCGACGCCGGTCTTCATGCCCGTCGGCACCGCCGGCACGGTGAAGGCGATGACCGCGGATTCGGTGCGCAGCACCGGCGCGCGCATGGTGCTCGGCAACACCTATCACCTGATGCTGCGCCCCGGCGCTGAGCGCTTGGCGCGGCTCGGCGGGCTGCACCGCATGATGGATTGGCGCGGCCCGATCCTGACCGATTCCGGCGGCTTCCAGGTGATGTCGCTGGCGGGGTTGAGGAAGCTCGACGCTGATGGCGTGACCTTCCAATCGCACATCGACGGCTCGAAGCACCGCATCACGCCCGAGCGCAGCGTCGAAATCCAGCATCTGCTTGGCGCCGACGTGACCATGTGCTTCGACGAATGCACGCCCTTTCCCGCGACCTATGGACAAGCCGCCGAGAGCATGCGGCTCTCGATGCGCTGGGCCGCGCGCTCCCGCGCCGCCTTCGCGCCGCGCGCGGGGCACGGGCTGTTCGGCATCGTCCAAGGCAGCACCTATGCCGATCTGCGCGCCGAGAGCGTTGCCGCGCTAAGTGCCATCGGCTTCGAGGGCTACGCGATCGGCGGGCTTGCCGTCGGTGAGGGTCAGCCCGAAATGCTCCGCATGCTCGACATCACCGCACCGCTTTTGCCACAGGACCGCCCGCGCTACCTGATGGGCGTGGGTACGCCGCATGATCTGATCGAATCGGTGAAGCGCGGTGTCGACATGTTCGACTGCGTGATCCCGACACGCAGCGGCCGCACCGGACGCGCCTATACCAGCCGCGGCGTGCTCAACCTGCGCAACGCGAAGCACGCCGAGGAGACGCGCCCGCTCGATCCCGATTGCGGCTGCCCGGCCTGCCGCAACCATTCGCGCGCCTATCTGCAACACCTCATCAAGTCGGAGGAGATGCTCGGCCCGATGCTGCTGACGTGGCACAACATCACCTACTATCAGCGTGTGATGGCGCGGCTACGCACTGCCATCCTGGAAGGCCGCCTGCAGGCCGAGGCAGCCGCCATCGAGGCCGACTGGATCACAGACGACACGAAGGCCGAAGCCGCATGAGCATTGCCACCGACACCACCGGGCTGACATTGCTCGGCGCCCAGTCCCGCCAGCCGGCCTCACCCGAGGAGGCGGTGCTGGAACGCGTGCCGAACCCGCATCCCGGCACGCGCTTTTGCGTGCGCTTCGCTGCACCCGAATTCACCTCGCTCTGTCCGCTCACCGGCCAGCCGGATTTCGCGCACCTGGTCATCGACTACGTGCCGGGCGAATGGCTGGTGGAAAGCAAAAGCCTCAAGCTGTTCCTCACCAGTTTCCGCAATCACGGTGCCTTCCATGAGGCCTGCACCATCGGAATCGCGAAGCGGCTGATCACGCTGATGACCCCCGAATGGTTCCGCATCGGCGGCTATTGGTATCCGCGCGGCGGCATTCCCATCGACGTCTTCTACCAGACCGGTACGCCGCCGGAGGGGTTGTGGATTCCGGCGCAGGATGTGGCGCCTTATCGTGGGCGCGGCTGACATCATTCGCGTCGAGGCGCTTCGTCTCGGCTTCGATGCCGTGGGCTTTTGCAGCGCGCAGCTCGCCGAAGACGCCCGCATTCGATTGAACAACTTCCTCGCCGCCGGGATGCATGGCGGCATGGGCTGGATGGAGGCCCGTGCCGACCAACGGGCACATCCGCAAGCGCTGTGGCCGGAAGCGGTCAGCGTGATCTCGCTCGGCCTGAACTACGCGCCCGCTTACGATCCCCTGGCACCACTCGAACAACGTGATCGGGCGACGATCAGCGCCTATGCGCAGGGTGGCGACTACCACGGCGTGGTAAAGAAGCGCCTCAAGGCGCTCGGCCAATGGATGGCGCAACGCTTCAAGGGCAGTGAGCTGAAAGTGTTCGTGGATACCGCGCCGGTGATGGAAAAGCCGCTGGCGCAGCAGGCGGGGCTCGGCTGGCAGGGCAAGCACACGAACCTTGTCTCGCGCGACTTCGGCTCCTGGCTGTTCCTCGGTGAAATCTTCACCACGCTCGACCTTGCCCCCGATGCGCCCGAGCACGACCATTGCGGCAGTTGCGATGCCTGCCTGCGCATCTGCCCGACCGACGCCTTTCCCGCACCCTATCGGCTCGATGCGCGGCGCTGCATTTCCTACCTTACCATTGAGCATCATGGGCCGATCCCGCATGAGTTCCGCGCGAAGATGGGCAACCGCATCTACGGCTGCGACGACTGCCTCGCTGTCTGTCCGTGGAACAAGTTTGCCCTTTCGCACAGTGAGCCGGCCTTCGCGCCACGCGAGTCACTGACCGCGCCGAAGCTCGCCGATTTCGCGGCGCTCGACGACGCTGGCTTCCGTGCGCTGTTCGCCGGCTCCCCGATCAAGCGCATCGGGCGGGACCGCTTCACGCGCAACGTCCTCATCGCCATCGGCAATTCCGGCAGCGCGGCGCTGCGCCCCATCGCGCAGGCACTATGCGAGGATGCCGACCCGACCGTCGCCGAGGCCGCACGCTGGGCCGTGCAGAGGTTGCCCGAATGAACGATGATACAGCCCTCGTTCTGTTTTCCGGTGGCCAGGACAGCGCGACCTGCCTGGCCTGGGCCCTGGATCGTTTTGCCAGCGTCGAAACACTCGGCTTCGATTACGGCCAGCGCCATGTGGTGGAGCTCGAAACGCGCGCGGCCTTCCGTGCACACGTCACGACGCATCCGGATTGGGCCGCGCGGCTCGGCGAAGACCATGTGCTGAAGCTCGGCGCGCTGGGGGCGATGAGCGAAACCTCGCTCACGCGCGACGTCGCCATCGAGATGGAGACCGGCGGTTTGCCCAACACCTTCGTACCCGGCCGCAACCTGATCTTTCTCACCTTTGCGGCCGCGCTCGCTTTCCGGCGCGGCCTGAAGCACATCGTCACCGGCGTATGCGAGACCGACTATTCCGGCTATCCCGATTGCCGCGACGACACGATCAAGGCGTTGCAGGTGGCCCTCAATCTCGGCATGGAGCGCCGCTTCGTTTTGCACACGCCGCTGATGTGGCGCGACAAATCCGCCACCTGGCACCTCGCCGAATCGCTCGGTGGCGCAGCGCTGGTCGAAGCGATCCGCGGCATCACCCATTCCTGCTACCTCGGCGATCGCTCGCCGCATGACTGGGGCGCGGGCTGCGGCACTTGTCCCGCCTGCGAACTGCGCGCCCGCGGCTGGCAGCGCTATCGCGAAGCCAACGCATGAAGGTGCTCATCGTCCGCAATTCGGACACCGCGCCAGAAGGCGCTTTCGGCGACTGGCTCGCGCGGCAAGGCTATACAATCGAGTTGGTGAGCGGCGCGGCTCTCAACGAAGCGGCGCTGGCGCGCGCTGGTCTCGTTGTGCTGCTCGGCTCGCCGCATGGCGTCTACGACACACACATCCCCTGGGTCGCGAAGCAACGCGAATTGATCGCCGCGCGGCTCGCGAAGCAGGCGCCGACAATCGGCATCTGCTTCGGCGCGCAGATGATCGCCGTGGCCGCCGGCGGCGACAGCGCACGCATGGCGGATGGCCGCTTCTTCCGCGGCTGGTTCGGCATCGAGCACCGGGCCGACGATATCTTCGCCGGCCCGTGGCCACGCTGGCATGGCGATGCCATCACGCCGCCGCCAGGTGCCGAGGTATTGGCGATGGATGCCGGCACGATCCAGGCCTTCGCTCTGCCCGGCGCCATCGCCGTGCAGTTCCATCCAGAGGCCACGCCGCAGATCATGCAGGACTGGGCAGAGACATTCTCACCGCCCGGGCTCGTGGACAGTGCCGCCCTGGCGCAGGATTCAGCACGCTACTTCGCACCCCGCACCGCAGCGCGCGAGGCGCTCTATGCGGATCTCCTCCGGCGCGCGCTCAGCTCGCGGGCCGCGTCTGCAACGTGAAGTAACCGTGCCGACGCCGCGCCTCGGCGAGGTCAATGCCGGCGCGGATATCGACGAGGATCAGCTCCTCCTTCGCCTCGATCGCCTCCGCGATGCCGAGCACGTCGAGGGCACGGCTCTGCGGCACGACGACGACGCAACTGTCATCGGCGCAGATCACATCGCCTGGATCGACGCGGACATGGCCGAACACGATCGGCACGTTCACCGCGTCCAGCGTCACGCGATCCTTGCCAGTGCGCGAATGGCTCGCGCGCGACCAGATCGGGTAGCCATAGTCGCGGCTTTCGCCGACATCGCGGTTCACGCCTTCGATCACCGTGCCGGCGATGCCGCGCGCCTTCGCCGCCTCGGTGAGGATGTTCCCCCAGACCGTGCAATCCACGCGCGCACGGTTGTCGATGCAGATCACGTCACCGGCCTCTGCCAGATGCAGGAAATCCCCCACCGTGCCACC
Source organism: Acetobacterales bacterium (assembly GCA_038250135.1). GTDB lineage: Bacteria > Pseudomonadota > Alphaproteobacteria > Acetobacterales > Acetobacteraceae > Falsiroseomonas. The sequence goes on from JBBSCP010000234.1 coordinate 7,425, forward strand.
TGCGGGGCCGACCGGCAGGTAGCGCAGCGTCAGCGCCTGCCCGCAGATGCGCGCGCCGGCAAGCATGGGCCGCAACCCGTCCACCTGCCCCGCGATGCCGAGCTTGTCGAGCGCGTCGGAGATCGAGGACGTCGGCAGCCGGGCGCAGCGAGCGAGAAGGCCTGGATCGAGACGTTGCATGGTATGACTTCAA
>JBBSCP010000235.1:0-7616 GCA_038250135.1 Acetobacterales bacterium
CGGCACCGTACTGAATGTTGCAGCCGCCGTGGCGCGGGTCGATCTCGGCCGCGTCACGCGCGCGGTCGTGCCATTCCTGATCGCCCAGCTTGTCGCGCTGTTCCTGCTGGTGCTCTTCCCGGAACTCGTCACCACGCCGCTGCGCTGGTTGCGGTAGAGGCCTGGCCCGCATCTGCCTTCGTCCGAACGTGAAGTCTAGGGTCGTTCCACGGGCTCCGAGGGACGGTAGCGGGATGTTTATCAGATGTGGCGCATCATAATCAGGACGAAGTGGGGTTAGCTGCTGGCCCATGGCGGAGCTCCAATGCTCGCCAGTTTGAGTCAGAAAGGCTCCGCGTCGGGAAAGCCCTTTATGAGTCACGACCGTCAGGATTTGGTATCACCCGCAGCGCCACTCGTCAGCACGCTGACGTCGCCGATCTCGGGATGTGGGCTTGACGGGGGCCAGCGCCTCTCTCTAGCGTAAGTCGCAATGGCCTCGGGAAAGCGCCCTCCAACCCGCCGCGCCACAATCAACGGGGAGGGGAGGAACGCGCGCCATGACGATCACCCGACGCTACGCCCTTTCTGCCGCCGGCGCAGCGGTGGCCCTTCCCCTGGTCTCGCGGCCGGCGAGCGCGGCGACGCTGCGCTACGCCCATGTGGGCTCCCCGGGCGACGTCCAGACCCGATTCGCCGAGGAGCTCGCCGCACTTGCGCGGCAGCGCAGCAATGGGCGGACCGAGATCCGCGTCTTCGGCAACAGCCAGCTCGGCGGCGTGTCGGAGATGGTGGACGGGGTGCAGACCGGCGCCATCCAAATGGCGCACCATGAATTCGCATCCCTCACCAAGTACGTGCCCGAGCTCGGTGTCTTCAACGCGCCCTACATCTATCGCGACGGGCGGCACGCCCTTGCCGCGACCGACCCCGAGAACTCGCCCGTCGTCCGCGAGATGAACGACCGGCTCGTCCAGTCGGCCGGCATCCGCATCGTCGGCCGGATGTACCGCGGCCCCCGCCACATCACGGCACGCTTCCCGGTCCGCCGGCCGGAGGATCTCCGCAACCGGCCCTTCCGCGCGGTGCCGCTGGACCTCTGGGTTTCCATGGTGCGCGGCTTCGGCGCGATCCCAACTCCGGTCGAGGTGTCCGAACTGCCGACGGCGCTGATGACGGGCGTGGTGGTGGGTCAGGAGAACCCGCTCACCATGATCAATGCCAACAAGCTGTTCGAGGTGCAGTCGCACGTCTCGCTCACCGGGCATATGTTGTCGGTCCTTGCGGTCTTCGCGAACGACCGCGCCTGGCAGCGGCTGCCGGCTGATGAGCGCCAGGCGGTCTCGGCCGCACTGACGGAAAAGGCCAATGAATCGCTTGCCTGGGCGGAAGCCGCGGATGTCGACCTGGTGCAGGAGCTGCGCCGTCGCGGCATGACCGTGATCACCGCGGCTGAGGGCCTGGACAACGAGGCCTTCCGTACCGCGGTGCTGACGCAGATCCGCCGCGACTACCCGGCCTGGACGCCGCTGATCGAGCGCATCGGGCAGGTTCAGGCCGGCTCCTAGGCCGGCCCGGGTGGCCTTCCTCGCCCGGATCTTCGTGGGCGCGACCAGCGCCGTAGCGGTGACTCTGCTGCTCGGCTTGGTCGCGATCCTCGCGCTGCAGATCGTGCTGCGCGACATCTTCGTCTCGCCCGTCGTTGGGCTGGAGGAGGTGACGCGCCTGCTGATGATCCTGATGGTTTGGATCGCCTTTCCCCTCGTGGTGATCAAGGGCGAGAACATCGTGATGGCGGAGTTGAAGGAGGCGTTGCCGCCGCGCATCCGCCATGTGATGGACTTGGTCATCGGGCTGGCCTGCGCTGCCGCGGCGATGGCGATGGTCTGGGCGACCTGGGAGACGCTGGCCGCGAACCCCCGCAACATGACCCCGACGCTGCGCATCCCCTTCTGGATCTATCTCGCATCCGCCGCCTTCGGGTTCGCAGGTGCCGCAATCCTGCACCTGCGCCGCCTGCGCCTGGGCCAGGACAGCGGCAACATTGCGGTCTAGGGAGGCACGCTGTTGGGACTTGCCGTCATTGTCGCCTTCGTCGGGCTCTTCTGCTGGGGCGTGCCCGTCGTCTACGCCATCCTGATCCCGAGCATCATCTACGTCCTGATCGAAGACCTACCGATCACGCTGCTGGCGAGCCGCGTGGTCTATGCGCTTGACAGCTTCCCGCTCGTGGCCGTGCCGATTTTCATCTTCGTCGGCAACCTGATGAACCTCAGCGGAATCACCGACCGGATCTTCCGTTTTGCGAGTGCGCTCGTCAGCCGGCTGCATGGCGGGCTGGCGCAGGTGAACATCCTGGCGAGCCTGATCTTCTCGGGCATTTCCGGCGCCGCACTCGCCGATGTCGGCGGGCTCGGCCGCGTGGAGATCAAGGCGATGCGCGAGCGGGGCTTCGACGCGCCTTTCTCGGCGGCGGTCACCGCTTCCTCCGCGGTGATCGGGCCGATCTTCCCACCATCCATCCCGCTGATCGTGTACGGCTCCGTCACCTCCGTCTCCATCATCCAGCTCCTTTTGGCGGGCATCCTGCCGGCCCTGTTCTGCACGGCCGCGCTGATGGCGACCGCCGCGATCGTCGCCCTGCGCGCCAACTATCCGCGCGCCGAGCGCTGGCCGACGGTGCGGGAAGTCGGGCGCTCCTTCGTGCCGGCGCTGCCTGCCCTCCTCGCGCCAGTGTTCCTGATCGCCGGCATGCTGACCGGCGTCTTCACGCCTACCGAGGCGGCGGCGGCGGCGGCGGTGTACGTCCTGGTCATCGGCTTCCTCGTCTACCGGGAGATGACGGTCGCACATGTGCTGCAGGCGGCCCTGCTGACCGCCCGCAACACTTCGGCAATCCTCGTCATCGTCGCGGCTGCCGCGATGTTCGGCTGGATCCTGGCGGTCGAGGAGATCCCGCAGGCCTTCGGCGCGGCCATCACCGGTCTCTCAGACAACCGGCTGGTACTGCTGCTGCTGGTTAACCTGATCTTTTTCATCGCGGGGATGTTCCTGGACAGCACGACAGCGACGCTGTTGATCGTGCCGATCATAGCTCCGCCGCTGGTCGCCGCCGGCATCGATCCCGTGCATCTAGGCCTGATCGTCGTCTTCAACCTGATGATCGGCATTCTCACCCCGCCGATGGGGCTCGCGCTCTTCCTGATCTGCGACATCGCGCAGATCAGCATGCGGTCTCTCCTGCGGGCGATGCTGCCCTTCTACTTCCCGCTCCTGGCGACGCTCGCCACCATCACCTTGTGGGAGGATCTGGTTCTCGCCATCCCCCGCATGATCCGCTGACGAAGGAAGGACGCAGATGCGTATCGCGCTCGGCTGCGACCATGCCGGCTTTCCAATGAAGGCGCAGGTGCTGGAGGTGATCCGCAGCCTCGGCTACGAGGTCGAGGATCTCGGGACCCACACGCCGGATCCGGTGGACTTCCCGGACATCGCCCGCGCTGTCTGCGACCGCGTCACCGCCGGCAAGGCGGATCGCGGCATGCTCGTCTGCGGCACGGGCGTCGGCGCCTCCATCGCCGCGAACAAGCGCCGCGGTATCCGCGCCGCGGTCTGCCACGACGTGCACTCCGCGCACCAGTCGGTGGAGCATGACGACGTGAACGTCATGTGCATCGGCGCGCAGATCGTCGGGCCCTGGCTGGCGCGCGACCTGGTCCGCGCCTTCATCGAGGCGCGCTTCGACGCCACCGAGGATCACCGCCGCCGCGTTGCGAAGCTCGCTGAGTTCGAGCGGGAGGCCTGAGCGTGGCGACGGTCGGCTTTATCGGGCTCGGCACGATGGGCCGGCACATGGCGGCCCGCCTGCTCGCGGCCGGCCATGTCGTGCGCGGCCACGACGCCCGGCCCGAGCCGGTGGCGGAACTCGCTGCCCGCGGCGGCGTGCCCGCCGCCACCGTGCGGGAGGCGGCGGCCGGCGCCGACGCGGTGATCCTCATGCTGCCCGACACGCCGCAGGTGGAGGAGGTCGTGCTCGGGCCCGGCGGCCTGGCGGAGGCACCGCCGCCGGGCGGTATCGTCGTGGACATGAGCACCATCTCGGCACAAGCCGCGCGCCGCTTCGCCGCGGCACTGGCGGCGCGTGGCGTGGCGATGCTGGACGCCCCCGTCAGCGGTGGCCCGCAAGGTGCGGAGAGCGGTGCGCTCTCGATCATGGCTGGCGGCACGCCCGAGGGCTTCGCCATGGCGCGTGCGCTGCTGGAGGCGATGGGCGGCACGATCCGGCATGTCGGGCCACCCGGCGCGGGCCAGACGGTGAAGGCCTGCAACCAGCTCGTCTGCGCGATGAACCTGCAGGCGATCTGCGAGGCGCTCGCGCTCGGCCGCGCGGCCGGGCTCGACCTCGACCTGCTGCGAGAGGTGCTGATGGGCGGCGCCGCGGGATCCTGGATGCTGCAGAACCTCGGGCCGAAGATGGTCGCAGGCGATGCCTCGGCGGGGTTCCGGATCGACCTCAAGCTCAAGGATCTCCGCCTCGCGGGCGAACTCGCGTTCGGCCTCGGCGTGCCACTGCCGGGCCTGGCGCTGACCACCAGTCTCTATCTCGAAGCACGCGCCCATGGCGAGGGCTCGAACGGAAACCAGGCGCTGTTCCGCGTTTATGACCGGCTGACCAACCAGGCGGCCCAACGGGGAGAGGGCGGCTGATGCACACACCGCGAATCGGCTTCATCGGCATCGGCATCATGGGAGAGGCCATGGTGCGCCGGTTGCTGGAGCGCGGACACCGCTCCGTAACGGTGTGGAACCTGGAGCCGGAGCGGCTGGAGACCGTTGTCCCGCACGGCGCCGTTGCAGCGCCGACGCCTGCGGCAGTCGCGGCCGCCAGCGACATCGTCATGCTCTGCGTGCTGCACACTGAGGCGGTGCGCAGCGTCGTCCTCGGCGCGAACGGCGTTGCGACGGCCGGCGGGACTGCGGGACGGCTGCTGGTGGACCTCTCCACGGCCGATCCCGCCGCGACGCGCGAGATGGCGGTGCGGCTGCGGCAGGAGGCCGGGATGGGCTGGGTAGACGCGCCGGTGTCCGGTGGCCCCCATGCCGCGCGCGTCGGCGCACTGACCGTGATGGCGGGTGGCGAGGAAGCGGAGGTCGCACGTGTCGTGGAGGTGCTCCGGGACCTCGCCGCGAACGTCACGCGTATGGGGCCTGTCGGGGCGGGGCAGACCACGAAGATCATCAACCAGGCGATCGTCGGTACGGGCTTCGTGCTGATGGCTGAGGCGCTGGCCCTTGTCGAGGCAGCTGGGATCGACGCAGCCGCCCTGCCTGACTGCCTGAAGGGCGGCTTCGCGGACAGCGAGCTGCTGCGCCGCATCTACACACAGATGCAGGAGCGCCGCTTCGACCCGCCGGCAAGCTATGCGCGCCAGCTCCTGAAGGACATGAAGGCGGTGAAGGCCTTCGCGCACGACCTCGGCGCCGACCTTCCGCTGGTCGAGGCCGCGGCGCATCGCTTCGACGAGTTCGTGGCCCAAGGCAACGAGATGGCCGACAGCGCCGCGATCCTGCGCCTTTACCGCCCCGATCCGTGAGCGCCGCCACGTCGCCCTCGCCCGCGCGCTACCTCGCGACCGGCGACGATGCCGACCTGCCGGTGATCGACGCGCACCACCACATCTGGGACCTGCGGGCCAACCACCATCCCTGGCTCGCCATTGAGCCGCCGCCCCCCTTCCGCTACGGCGACAGCAGCCCCCTGCGGCGCAGCTACATGCCGGCCGACTACCGGCGCGATGCCGCCGGCCAGAACATCGTCGCAACGGTCTACATGGAGGCCGAGCACGACCCCGCCGACCCGCTGCGCGAGACGCGTTGGGTGCACGAGGTAGCGGCGCGGGAAGGCTTGCCCCAGGCCATGGCCGCCGCTGCCTTCCTTGACCGCGACGACGCCGCGCAGGTCATCGCGGCGCAGGCTCGCTTCCCCCTGGTCCGCAGCGTGCGCCACAAGCCGCACGGCGTGGCGAGTCCGGAGGTCTACGATCCCACGCACCGCATCCCCGGCTCCATGCGCTGCCCGCGCTGGCGTGCCGGTTACCGACTGCTCGCCGACAACGGCCTCTTCTTCGAGCTGCAGACGCCCTACTGGCACCTGGACGATGCGCTGGAGCTGGCGCGGGACTTCCCGACCACGCCGATCGTGTTGAACCATCTCGGGCTGCCCGCCGACCGCAGCACGGCCGGCCTAGCCGCCTGGCGGGAGGCGATGGCGCGCCTTTCAGAGGCTCCGAAGGTCCTTGTGAAGCTCTCCGGCATCTGCGTTCCAGGCCGGCGCTGGACGCCGGAGCTGAACGGGCCTGTGGCGCTAGAGACGGTGCGGCTGTTCGGAGCCGCGCGCTGCATGTGGGCCAGCAACTACCCGGTGGACGGGCTCGTGGCCGGCTTCTCCGAGATCCTCTGCGGCATGCGCGCGATTACCGCCGGGCTGCCACGCACGGACCGCCTAGCTCTGTTTCATGAAACGGCCGCACTGGCCTATGGCATCGCGGGAACCGCGTAGGGTGCGGCGACTCGCGCGCCTATCTCGCCGCACCGTTGGAGGTGATGGTCCTGGCCTCGAAGCCATCCGCAACGGCGCGGCCTTCGACCTGTGCAGGACTGAACAAAGCCGGGCTTCACTCCGTCGGCGTCGGGGATGCCCTCCGCGGTGCAATGCGTCGTTGGCGCAGGAGAACTTTCGCGAACTACGCGCCTGGATGCACCCCTCGATCGTGAGACGTTCAGGCCAGGGGCAGGCCCTGGACGGGCTGCTACACCGAGTGGAACGCCACGGCACGTTGGGGTAGTTGCACCGTCGGCGGCATGACGCTACGGCAGACCTCCATCACATCCGGGCAGCGCGAGGCGAAGGGGCATCCGCCGGCGTCCGACAGTGGGACATCCGCGCTCGGCTCCGGCGCTGGGCGCTGGCGCCGGATGGCGGGGTAAACCTGCAACCGTCCGAGGAGGATCCCGCCGTCTGGGCGTGGAACCCGGCGACGAATGAGCGGGCGACGGGCCAAGACCCCTCGGTGGGGCTGCCGAACCCGGGCGTCATCGCCGCGCCGGCATGGAGCGGGAAGCGCCTCCCGACCTGGGTGGTCACCGAATACGTCTCCGGGCTCTCCGCCGTTGCGACGACGAGCGCCACGCCGTCGTCAAGCACGGATAGCTTCACCGAACAGCGCAACGCCCGGGCGAGATCCTCCATCAGCGGGCGCGATTGTCAATGGCGGTTGAATTCTCCCCAGAAGAGGCGAACGAAAATTCCCCAGTTTGTTTCGGAGCCGCCTTTGGCTACGAGGGCACCATCGTGTTGGCAGCTGCCTTTGGTGGGCGACTGCGGCGTTTGGGCATCGCACCTGGTTGGGGGCTGCGTGGTGTCACCGGCGGCAACAGGTCGGCGTGTTGGCGCATGCGATAGCTGGAGCCTTCGATGTGTACGACCACGGCGTGGTGAAGCAGCCGGTCCAGCAAGGCCGTGGCAATGACGGGATCGCCGAACACCTGGCCCCATTCGCCAAAGCCGCGGTTGGAGGTCAGGATCATGGCGCCGCGTTCGTAGCGGGCGTTGACCAGTTGAAAGAACAGGTTCCCAG
>JBBSCP010000236.1:0-7615 GCA_038250135.1 Acetobacterales bacterium
CGCGCGAGCAACCTGCCGGCCGAGGCCCAGGCCGATGCCTGCGTGCCCCCGGCCGCGACGCCGCCGCCCGCGCCCCCGGCCACAGAGGCGCCCCCGCCAGCAACGCCGCCACTGGCAACGCCCCCCCCAGCAACGCCCCCACTGGCAACGCCGCCACTGGCAACGCCCCCTCCTGCAACACCGCCACCGGCATCGCCCTCAGACGCGCCGGTGCCCGCCCCGGCCGCCCCTGCCTCGCCTCCCCCGGCGCAGCGCTGAGCGAGCCGCATGGCCCAGCCGCGCTTCCTCGCCGAGACCGACACCGCCGAGCGCCGCCCCGAGCGCGTGCTCGAAGGGCGGGTCTTCGACTATCGCAACCAGCTTCTCAGCCATCTGCGCAGCCAGTCGCTCGACCGCCACGCGGCGCTGTTCGCCGAGCCGATGCTGCTCGAAGGCCGCATCCGCTGGCGCACCGACCAGCCCGGCGAACCGCGCCCTTTCGCGGACCTCACGCCCGAAGCGCAGGATCGCGCGCGCCTCGCCGTCGGCACGCTGCTGACCGAGCTGCGCAATGAGGCGGCGCGGCTGCGCGAGGGCGGCAGCGCCTCCCTCCGCCGCCTCGCCGAGGTGCTGGACCGCGCGACGCAGGGCACGGCCTGGGCCGATGTCTGGCTGCTGACCGAGGCCGGCGCCGAAGGCAGCGTACCGCGCGAGAATTATGTGCTGGCCGGCTGGGGCCTCGCCGCTGCCGAGGGGCGGCCGCCGCTCGCCGATCTGCTCGGCCAGTCGCTGTTCGTCGCGCCGCCGGAGCCGGTGCCCGTCGCCAGCGCGGCGCTGCCGCCGCCCGCGGCGCGCGGCCCCTGGCCGCTGCGGCTGCTCGGCCGCGCCGCGGTGCGGCTGCTGTTCGCGGGGCTGCTCGCCTGGCAATTGCCGGCGCTGGCCGGGGTGTTGCTTGGGCTGCGCCTGCCCGAGCCGCCGGTCTGCGAAATGCCGCCCGAATCTGGCCTGCCGCCCTTGCAGCAGGAGGAGGCGCGGCTGCGCGCGCGCCTCGCGGCGCTTGAAGGCGCCTATTCAGGACGGATCATCCAGTGCCGGATCGCCAGCGCGTCACCGCCTCCGCCACCGCCCATACCACCACCCGTGCAACCGCCCCCGCCAGCCGCCACACCACCGCCCCCGCCCACACCCCCACCCACCCCGCCCACCCCGCCACCCACCCCTCCGCCCACCCCGCCACAGCGCAGCGAGGTGGAGCAGCGCCTCGACCGTGAACGCGCGCAGCGCAGCAACTATCAGGTGACGCTGTCCTGGGATGGGCCAGCCGATCTCGACCTGCACATCGACTGCGCGGGCGGCGGGGAAATCTACTATGGTTCGCCGAGCGAATGCGGCGGACAGCTCGATGTGGACATGAACGGCGGCGGGCGCCGTTCCAACCAGCCGGTCGAGAACGTATTCTGGGCGGCGACGCCCCCTTCCGGCACCTATCGCGTCCGGGTCGTCTATTTCGACTATGACTCGCGCCGAACCCCGGTACCTTTCCGCGTGCGCATCGTCACCGATGGCAATGCGCGGGAGGTGACTGGCACCGCCACGCGCACCAATGCCTCCCCGGTCGCGGAGTTCACCGTGCGATGAGCGAGCGGCCCAATATGTTTCGTCAGCGACCCTTTCTGGTGACGCTGGCCCTCGCCGCGCTGCTCATCGGTCTGCCGCTGGCCGGGCTCGCCGCGTGGCTCGGCGTGCAGGCGGCCTTCGCGGGCGCGCCGGCGGAGTTGCGCGCGAATTCCTGCCCGATACCGGACAATGGCTTAGCCGCCAGTCTGCGGGCGGAGGAGCTGGCGCTGCGCCGGCGCCTCGCCGACCTCGAGATCGACATCGCCCGCCGCCGCGCCTGGTGCCCGCTCTGCGCCGCCGAGGAGCAGGTGGATGTGGCGGTGGTGGTGGATACCTCGGCCTCCATGCTCTGGCCCGCCACCCTGGACGCCGCCGCCGAGGCCGAGACGATGGAGCGTATCCGGCGTGAGGCCGGCTCCACCGACGAGCCCGCCGGGCGGGCGCGCCTGCTGGCCGAGCTCAACGCCACGCCGGGGCCGCAGCAGCGCATGGAGGCGGCGCGGCAGGCCGCGCTTGCGGCACTCGCCACCCTGCCGGCACGGGCGCGGGTACAGCTTTTCTCCTTCACCAGCGTCGATAGCCGTACGCCGGCCACCGGCAGTTGCTCGGTGAGCCCGGTCGGGCAGTACGACAATTCCGCCCGCGCGCGGTTGCAGGCGGCTTTGCGCGGGCTTCGCCCGGATGCGGCTGGCACGCCACTCGCGCTGGCCATCGAACGTGCGGCGGCTGCGGTACGGCAGCGGCCGGAGGGCGCGCCAGGCTTCGTCATCGTCATCACCGATGGCACCGAGACCTGCCGCGGCGACCCCTGTGCCGCCGCGCGCACCGCCCGCGCCGCCGATCCCGGCCTGTCGATTTCGGTTGTGGACATCGCGCGCAACCAGCAGGTGGCCTGCCTCGCCGAAGCCACGGGCGGGCAGGTCTTCACGCCGGGGGCGGGGCAGGATATCGGCCGTCTGCTCTCCGAGGCGTTGCGGCTGCCGCCCGCCCGCGCCTGCATTCCCCGCCCGCCCGCATGAACAAGCCGCAGCCCGAAGCAGTGCCCGCATGATCCTCAGCGCCAACGACCTGCCGGCGATGTCCGACGCCGCCGGCGCCACCGATGTGGCGCTGGTGCCCAATACCGGCATCCAGTTCATCGACGTGCCGCTCGACCTGCGCCCGGTGCGGATCGGTATCGAATGGTATGAGGAACCGGCTGGCGCCGCCGACCAGGCGGTACTGCGGCGGCTCAGCGTGAACGAGGCCGATGGGCGGCTGTTCTATGAACATCAGGGGTCGCGCCGCTATGTCCGCCAGGACGATGAACGCTGCTATGGCTTCGACACCAAGGCGGCGCTGACGCCCTTCCTCGGCAAATGGGTGCCGCTGCCCTACCTCGAAGTCGGCCAGGCGGGCGAGCCTGGGCGGCGGCGGCTGGAGAAGGGGCCGGAGAACTGGGCGCGCATCCGGATCGTCGAACTTGCGCAGCCCGATACTGGCGGGCAGACGCATCGTGCCGTGCTGGCCTTCGACACCGCGACCGAGCCGGCCGGCGGCGGCTACCTCGCGCTGCGGGAGGGACGTTCGGCAGATTTCGTGCTGGCCTCCACCATCGAGGAGGTCTCCTGGCTGCTCGACACGGGGCGCGAGCCCGCCTGGCTACCCGGCTGGATCGAGGAACTGTACCGCGAGCGCGACCGCGACGGCCAGAAGCTGCCGCCGGAGACCCGCATCGGGCGGCAACATCTGGCCGCCTATCTGACGTTTCTCGAAGTGTTGCAGGTGAGCCGAGCCTTCGCGCGCGTCCGCGTGCTGCCGCTGGAGCAGGCCGATGAGCAACGTTTTGTCGATGTCGATCTGGTGCTGGACCTCGGCAATAGCCGCAGTTGCGGCTTTCTGATCGAGCAGATCCCCGGCCAGCACCGCAAGGTAACCAATGCCTACCGGCTGCAATTGCGCGATCTCAACATGCCAGAGCAGGTCTGGGATCTGCCCTTCGAGAGCCGCGTGGAATTCGCCCGCCCCGGCTTCGGCAAGGAACGCTGGTCGGAGGAGTCCAACCGCCCCACCGCCTTCGACTGGCCCTGCCCGGTGCGCATCGGGCCCGAAGCCTCGCGCCTGTCGAGCCTCAATCGCGGCAATGAGGGGCAGACGGGGCTGTCGAGCCCCAAGCGCTATCTGTGGGATGACCGCAAGCGCCTCAGCCCCTGGCGGTTCAACCTGGCCACCGATCCCGATGGCCTCGTGATCGGCGACTTCCTCCGCCACCTCAGCGAAGACGGCAACGTGATCTCGGCGAGCGGGCAGGGCGAGGAGGTGATGAGCGCGCTGTTCAGCCGCGCCAGCCTGTTCACCTTCTTCCTGCTCGAAGTGCTGTTGCAGGCGCGCAGCCAGATGAACAGCTTTGCCGCGCGCGAAGGCCGCGAGGAGAAGCTGGTGCCGCGGCGCCTCGCCAACCTGATCCTGACGCTGCCGCCGGCCATGCCGCCCGAGGAGGTGCGCGCCGTGCGTGCGCGGGCCGACGCCGCCATCCATTTGCTGCGCGACGTGACGAACGGCATGGGCGCGCGCCCGCGCTCGCTCGCCGAAGCGGCGGAGGCGCAGCGCGAGAAGCGCATGGATATCGGCGTCGAGGCGAAGCTGGATGAGGCGACGGCGACGCAGATCGTCTTTCTCTACGACCAGATCAGCCAGGTCTATCGCGGCGATGCGCCGCTGTATTTCGCCGTCGCCGGCACGCCGCGGGCGCGGGGCGTGGATCCTAAGCCGAAGCCTTCGCTGCGCATCGCTTCCATCGACGTTGGCGGCGGGACCACGGATCTCGCGATTCATACCTATGGGCTCGACCATAACGTGGTGGTGCCGAGCGAGGAGTTCCGCGAGGGGTTTCGCCTCGCAGGCGATGACGTGCTCGAGAACGTCGTGATGCGGCATGTCATGCCGGGCCTCGCGCGCGCCCTTGCCGAGGCGGGTCTGGGGGCCGAGCGGGCACGCGCCTTCGTCATCGGCACCTTCCGCGGGCCGCTGCCGACCGAGCCGGAACGTCAGGCGCGGCGCCTCGTCCTCAACCATGTCATGGCGCCTGCGGCAATCGCGCTGATGGCGGAGTATGAGGCGTGGGACACGCTCTCACCGCCCGGCATCACGCGGCGCGCGCTGCGTGATCTGCTGGCACCTCGGCATGGCGGCCTCACCGCGAAATACCCGCGCGAAGCCGGCACGCGCGCGAGCCGCGAAACGGCCGCGAGCCGCGCCAGCGCCTGGATCGAGGAACGCGCCCGCATCGCCGGCGCGCGTGACTTCAAGCTGGAGGCGATGGAGCTCGACATCGAACCGGCTGCCATCCACGACACGGTGAAACAGACGCTGCGCGAGGCTCTGGATCCGCTATGCGAGATCGTGCAGCGCTTCGGCTGCGATGCGGTGCTGCTCGCCGGGCGCGGCTCGCGCTGGCCGGCGGTGGTGGAGCTGGTGGTGGGCTCGATGGCCGTCGCACCGCATCGCGTGCAGCCGATGCATCTGCACCGCGTCGGCGCCTGGTATCCCTTCCCGGATGCGACGGGGCGGATTTCGGACCCGAAGACCACCGTCGCGGTAGGTGCGATGCTGCAACGCCTGCTGCGCGGCGGGCAGCTCGACAACCTCGCGATGCGGGAGAAATTCGGCACGCGATCGACCGCGCGCTACATCGGCAAGGTGGAGAGCAACGGGCGCATCCGGCCCGAGGAGGTGTATTTCGGCAAGGTCGATCTCGACACCGACGATGACGGCGGCGAGGAACGCGCGGTGACCTTCCCCGGTAACTGCTTCATCGGCTTCCGCCAATTCGCCGCCGAACGCTGGCCCGCGACAAGGCTGTATCGCCTCGCCTTCGGGCAGGGCGTGGCGACGCAGGGCATCGCCATGCCAGTGACGGTGCGGCTGCGGCGTGAGCAGACTTCTGGTGCCGATGTGCCGCTGAAATTCAAGATCGTCGAGGGCTCGGTGATGGACCGCGAAGGCAAGCCGCTGCGCCGCGGCACCATCGTGCTGAGCCTGCAGACCACGCCAGGCGATGAGGGCAATCACTGGCTGGATTCCGGGCAGCTCGACACGCTCGACGCCATGCTCGGCGCTGCGGCGCGGGGGGCGTGAGATGAGCGACCAACCGACCCAGGCGCTCATCGCGCGCTGCGAGGAAACCGGCCGCGCGGCGCAGGCCGCACTCGCCTGGATGCGCGACTTCCCCACGCGCAGCGCGCAAAGCCGCCCGGCGCTGGAACGCGAGTTCCGCCTCGCCTCTGTGCAGGCGCGCAAGCTGCGCGCCGCCGCGGCACGGCCGATGGCGGTGGGCGTCTATGGGCTGTCGCAGGCCGGCAAATCCTATTTGATCTCGACGCTGGCGCGTCCCGAGGGAAGGCCACTCACCGCGGAACTCGACGCGCCGCGCCCCTTCCTCGCCGACATCAACCCCGAGAGCGACAAGGAGGCGACCGGCCTCGTCACGCGCTTCACCATGCGGCGCGAGACAGGCCCGCCCGGCTTCCCCGCGCGCATCCGCCTGCTGACGGAGATCGACCTTGTCAAAATCTTGGCGAACTCCTGGTTCCGCGACGCGCGCGACCCGGAACTCGCCGGGCATGTGGCGCCGGAAGCCGTGACGGCGGCGCTGGAATCGCTTCAGGCCAAGGCTGCCGGCGCGGAGAATGGCGAGGTTGCGCAGGAAGATCTGTGGGATCTGCAAACCTATTGCGAGCGTGAATTCCGCGCCTCGGACGCCATGCGCGTGGCTTTCAAGGGCGTGTTCTGGGACCGCGCGGCGCTGCTCGCCCCGCGCCTCTCCCTCGAACAGCGCTGCGAACTCTACGCGCTGTTGTGGAACCGCTTCGAGCCCTTCACCTCCCTGTTGAAGCGCCTGTGCGGGCGGCTGCGCGAGCTGCGCTTCGAGCGCGACGCCTGGATGCCGATCGCGGCCCTGGTGCCCAAGACCGACAGCGTGCTGCGCGTCGATACCCTCGGCCATCTGCACGACGCGAACGCGCCGATGATCGAGGTGCTTTCGCAAGGTGGGGCGCGCACGCGCATGACGCGGCCCGAGCTCACCGCGCTGATCGCCGAACTCCAGATCACCATGTCCGAGCTGCCCTGGCCGGTGTTCGAGACCACAGACCTGCTCGACTTCCCCGGTGCCCGCGAACGACGCGGGCGCAACCATGCCGAGGAGATCGGCAACGACCCCGCCCAGGTCGGCGAATACTATCTGCGCGGCAAGGTCGCCTACCTGTTCGACCGCTACGCCGATGAGCGCGAACTGAACGCGCTGCTGCTCTGCATCAAGGAGAGCAACAACGCCTATGACAGCACGATCCGCGCCTCGATCCGCGGCTGGATCGCGCGCACCCATGGCGAGACGCCGGAGGATCGCGCGCGGGTCGCGACCTCGCTGTTCATCATCCTCACGCGCATGGACATGCACTTCAACCGCACGCCGGGGCGCGACGACAACGCGCCCTCGGATGACCTGTGGAATGCGCGCATCACGGCCTCGATCGTGCAGCCGCTGTCCGAAGCGCAAGGCTGGCTCGGCGCCTGGCACCCCGACAAGCCCTTCGACAACACGCTGTTGGCGCGCAATCCGGAGAAGTCGCAATCGCTTTCCGTCCTCGCGGCCGATGGCAGCGAGGGCAGCTATGCGGCCGGCGTGCCGGACAAGCTCGCGCGCTGGGGCGCGGAATTCGCGGCACACCCCGATGTGCGCCGCCATGTCGCGGACCCGGTGCGGGCGTGGAACGAGGTGTTCCGGCTCAACGATGCGGGCATGAGCTATCTGGTGGAATGCCTCGGCCCGGTCTGCGTGCCGGAGAACAAGCGCCGCCAGGTGGCGAACCAGATCGACGCGCTGCGCGCCGCACTCCGCCGGCAGATGCAGAACTGGCATGTGAGCGACGACCTCGATGCGCAGGAGCAGCAGCGCCTGGCGAAGCTCGACCCGGCGATCGAGGCCTTGGCCCAGGCCGTGGTGGATGGGCGCTTCGGCACCCTGCTCGCGCTGTTGCAG
>JBBSCP010000237.1:0-7595 GCA_038250135.1 Acetobacterales bacterium
CGTGGTGGCCGAGATCGCCTACAAGGGCAACCTCAAGCGCCGGATGGAGCGCGCCAACAAGCTCGCCGCCCGCGCTGCGCTGATCCTGGGCGCGGAGGAAGTGGCGGCCGGCACGGTGAACCTACGCGATCTCGATGCCGGGACGCAGGAGAGCGTGGTGGTTGAGGAGGCCCTGCGCCGGCTCCTGACATGAGTATCTCGCAGAAACTCGACCGGCTGCTGGGACGCGCGGCGGAAATCCGCCATCTGCTCAATAGCGCCGGCGGGCCCGAGATCGGCGCGCTGTCGAAGGAACTCTCGGACCTTGAACCCATCGTCGCGAAAGTGACCGAGTTCCAGACCACCGAACGCGCGCGCGACGAAGCCGAAACAATGCTCGGCGATCCCGAGCTGCGCGAACTCGCCGAGCCCGAATACTTCGCGCTGCGCGACCGCCTGCCGGTGTTGGAGCGCGAACTGCGCCTGATGCTGCTGCCGCGCGACATCGCTGACCAGCGCAGCGCCATCCTGGAAATCCGCTCCGCAGCCGGGGGCGACGAGGCATCGCTGTTTGCCGCGGAATTATTCGGCGCCTATCAGCGCTATGCGGCCGCGCAGGGCTGGCGCTTCGAAATCCTGGAGTATGACGAGGGCGAGCTCGGCGGCGTGAAGGGGGCGAGTGCCTCCGTCGAGGGTCGCGGCGTCTTCGCCAAGCTGAAATTCGAGAGCGGCGTGCACCGCGTGCAGCGCGTGCCGGCGACCGAAACGCAAGGCCGCATCCACACCTCCACCGTCACCGTCGCCGTGATGGCCGAGGCCGAGGAGGTGGATGTGCAGATCAACGAATCCGACCTGCGCATCGACACCTACCGCGCGAGTGGCGCCGGCGGGCAGCATGTGAACAAGACCGACAGCGCGGTGCGCATCACCCACCTCCCCACCAACACCGTGGTGGCGATGCAGGAGGAGCGCAGCCAGCACAAGAACCGCGCCAAGGCGATGAAAATTCTCCGCGCGCGCATCTTCGAAGCACAGCGTGCCCGGCTCGACAGTGCCCGCGCCGCGGACCGCAAGGGCCAGGTCGGTACCGGCGACCGCAGCGAGCGCATCCGCACCTACAACTTCCCCCAGGGCCGCGTGACCGACCATCGCATCGGCCTGACCATCCACAAGATCGACCGCGTGATGCTCGGCGAGTTCGACGATGTGATTGATGCGCTGGTGGCCGAGGATGAGGCCGCGCGGCTCGCCGCCGAAGCGGAGTGAGCGCCACCATCGGACAGCTTCTTTGCCAGGGCGCGGCCACGCTGCGGGCGGCGGGCATCGTCGAGCCGCGGAGGGAGGCGCGTCTGCTGCTCGGCCAGGTGCTGGGCCTCGATGCGGCGGCGCTGCTGGCGCGGCGGCATGACCGGGTGGCGCTGTCGTCGGCCGCGCCCTTCCAGGCCGCCATCGCCCGCCGCGCGGCGCATGAGCCGATGGCGCACATCACGGGGCGGCAGGGATTCTGGACGCTCGACCTCGCGGTCTCGCCCGCCACGCTGATCCCGCGAGCCGATTCCGAATCGCTGGTCGAGGCGGCGCTGGAGGCCCTGCCGGACCGGGACGCGCCCTTGCGGGTGCTCGACCTCGGCACCGGCACGGGCTGCCTGTTGCTGGCTGTGCTGGCGGAGCGGCCGCTTGCATTCGGAATCGGCGTGGATCTGGTGCCAGAAGCCGCGGCGCTGGCAGCGGCGAATGCGGCGGCGAACGGGCTCGGGGGGCGTGCCGCCTTCATCGCCGGGGATTGGGCGACGGCTTTGGACGCCCGATTCGACCTGGTATTATCCAACCCACCCTACATCGAATCAGCCGAGATCAAAGGCCTAATGCCCGAGGTCGCACGACATGAGCCCACCAGTGCGCTGGATGGCGGGGTGGATGGGCTCGCCGCCTATCGCCTCCTCGCCGCCCGCCTGCCCAGCCTTTTGGCCCCGGGCGGCATCGCCATTCTGGAACTCGGGCGGGGGCAGCGCCCGGCGGTGGAACTGCTCGCCAAGGCTGCCAGCCTCAGCCTGCTTGGCTGCCGCGCCGATCTTGGCGGGGTAGATCGGGCGTTGGTGTTGAAAAAATCGTTTGGCGACGGGGCGGTGCCGGACTAGATTAGTGCTGCGGCACGGTGCGCGCTAATGCGCGCTCGCAAGGCCGGGATGGTGGCCGGCCTCCGATCGATTCGGATCGGGCCCCCCCCTTGGTCCGCCGCAGCGACGAAACACGATAATGACCCGCCTGCCACCTTGACCTTCCGGTCACGGCCGTTGGCGTGAGTTTCGATACGGTGAACGCCATTTCGATGAACATGAAGCGCATTCGCGGCCGCGGTGGCAACGGCGGCCAATACCGCCAGGGTGGCGGCGGCGGTGGCAGTGGCGGCGGCGGCCAATACCGCCAGGGCGGCGGTGGTGGCGGCGGAGGTGGAGGTGGCGGCGGTGGCCACCAGCCAATGAGCCGCAACCATATCTTCGACAGCAATGGCCCGGATATGCGCTTGCGCGGCACGGCCCAGCAGCTGTTCGAGAAGTACCTCCAGCTTGGCCGCGACGCGACCGGCGCCGGCGACCGCGTGATGGCCGAGAGCTACTTCCAACACGCCGAACACTATTTCCGCATCCTCAACGCCATGAATCAGGCCCAACAGCAGCAGGCCGGCGGACAGCATCCGCAGCAGCGTCGCTGGCAGGGCGGCCCGGACCAGCAGGATCAGGGCGGCGAGCCCGGCCAGGACCAGCAGGACGGGAACGGCCAGGGCCACAATCCGGAGGGCGAGGCGGAGACGATCGCGATGCCAGTGCAGGAGCCGCGGCAGGAGCCGTGAGGGGGGGCCGAAGCGCCCCCCTTCCTACGCCCCCCCTCCTACACCGTTGAAAACGAAAAGGGTTCCAAGGAGTCACTGCCCCTTGGCGGGGGGGGAACGTTGCCTCAGGCTACCTCCAGCCCCTCTGCCCCGGCCGTAACCCGGAGCGTCGCCCCGTCCTTCACGCTGCCTTCCAGCAGCATCCCCGCCAGCTTGTCCTGCAAACTGCGTTGGATCACGCGCTTCAGCGGCCGCGCGCCATAGGTCGGGTCGTAGCCGGCCTCGGCCAACCAATCCCGCGCGCTGTCGTCCAGCGTCAGCGTGATGTGCCGATCGCCCAGCAGCTTCAGCAGGCGCTCGAGCTGGATGTCGACGATCGCCGCCATGTCGCCGCGCGCGAGCCGCCGGAACAGCACCACCTCATCCAGCCGGTTCAGGAATTCCGGCCGGAAACGCTCGCGCACCGCGCGCATCACGGCAGGGCGCGCGGCCTCGATGTCGCTTGTCTCGGGCAGTTCGGCGATGGCCTGGCTGCCAAGGTTGGAGGTCAGCACGATGATGGTGTTGCGGAAATCCACCGTGCGACCCTGGCCATCTGTCAGGCGCCCATCATCGAGCACCTGAAGCAGAATGTTGAAGACGTCGTCATGCGCCTTCTCCACTTCATCGAACAGCAACACCTGATAGGGGCGGCGGCGCACGGCCTCGGTCAGCGTGCCGCCCTCCTCGTAGCCGACATAGCCCGGCGGCGCGCCGATGAGCCGCGAGACGGAATGCTTCTCCATGAACTCCGACATGTCGATGCGCGTCATCGCGCGGTCGTCGTCGAACAGGAAGGCGGCGAGCGTCTTCACCAGCTCGGTCTTGCCCACGCCGGTCGGACCGAGGAACAGAAAACTGCCGATCGGCCGGTTCGGGTCCTGCAAACCGGCGCGGGCACGCCGCACGGCCTTGGAGACCGCTTCCAGCGCCTCCTCCTGTCCCACCACCCGCTGGCGCAGCTTCTCCTCCATCTGCAGAAGCTTGGCGCGCTCGCCTTCCAGCATCTTTTCCACCGGAATACCGGTCCAGCGTGAGACCACGCCGGCGATGCCTTCCTCCGTCACGGCCTCATTCACCAGCCGCGCATCGCCATCGGCAGAGGTTGCGAGCTTCTTCTCCAGTTGCGGAATGGTCGCGTAGAGCAGCTCGGAAGCCTTCGCGAGATCGCCCGCGCGCTGCGCCATCTCGACATCGGTGCGCGCCTTGTCGAGCTGTTCCTTGAGTTTTTGGGCCTCGACCACCTTGCCCTTCTCGGCATCCCAGCGCGCGGTCATTTCGCGTGAGCGTTCGTCGAGATCGGCAAGCTCGCGCTCAAGCTTCACCAGGCGGTCGCGGCTGGCCGTGTCCTCCTCCTTGCGGAGCGCCTCGCGTTCGATCTTGAGGCGCATCAGGTCGCGGTCGATCGCGTCCAGCTCCTCGGGCTTGCTGTCCACCTGCATGCGCAGGCGCGATGCGGCCTCATCGACAAGATCGATGGCCTTGTCGGGCAGGAAACGATCCGTGATGTAGCGGCTGGAGAGCGTGGCCGCGGCCACGAGCGCGCCATCGGTGATGCGCACGCCGTGATGCAGCTCGTACTTCTCCTTGATGCCACGCAGGATGCTGACGGTGTCCGCGATGCTCGGCTCGCCGACAAAGACGGGTTGGAAGCGACGCGCCAACGCGGCGTCCTTCTCCACATGCTTGCGGTATTCGCTGAGCGTCGTGGCACCCACGCAATGCAGCTCGCCACGGGCGAGTGCGGGCTTGATGAGGTTCGACGCATCCATCGCGCCATCCGCCTTGCC
The DNA here is from genome assembly GCA_038250135.1 of Acetobacterales bacterium. Taxonomy (GTDB): domain Bacteria; phylum Pseudomonadota; class Alphaproteobacteria; order Acetobacterales; family Acetobacteraceae; genus Falsiroseomonas. The sequence goes on from JBBSCP010000237.1 coordinate 4,639, forward strand.
CGCGCCGACCAGCGTGTGCATCTCGTCGATGAAAAGGATGACGTCGCCGGCCGCCTCGGTGACTTCCTTCAGCACGCCCTTCAGCCGTTCCTCGAACTCGCCGCGATACTTCGCACCGGCCACCATGGCGCCGAGGTCGAGCGCCATCACGCGCTTGCGCTTCAGCGCCTCCGGCACGTCGCCATTGACGATCCGCAGCGCGAGACCCTCGACGATCGCGGTCTTGCCCACACCTGGTTCACCGATCAACACGGGATTGTTCTTGGTCCGCCGCGCCAGCACCTGGATGGTGCGACGGATCTCCTCGTCGCGCCCGATCACCGGGTCGAGCTTGCCTTCGCGGGCGAGTTCTGTGAGGTCGCGGGCATACTTCTTCAGCGCATCGAACTGGTCCTCGGCGTTCTGACTATCGACGGTGCGCCCCTTGCGGGTATCGCCCACCGCCTTGTCCAGCCGCTGCGCGTCGGCGCCCGCGGCGCGCAGTGCGCGACCCGAGGGCGTGTCGCTCGCGGCGAGCGCCTGCAGCAGCCGATCCTGCGCGGTGAATTCATCGCCAGCCTTGGCGGCGAGCTGTTGCGCGGCGTCGAGCACGCGCACGATCTCGGGCGTGAACTGCGGCTGCCCCGCGCCGCCACCAGACACCTTGGGCTGGCGGCCGAGCTCGGCATCTGCGCTGGCCTTGGCGATGGCCGGATCGCCGCCGGCGAGACGGATCAGCCCCGCGGCCGCGCCCTGCTCATCATCAAGCAGCGCCTTGAGCAGATGCTCGGCGGTGACGCGCTGGTGGTAATCGCGAATGGCGATAGTCTGCGCGGCTTGCAGAAAGCCGCGCGCGCGGTCGGTGAATTTCTCGATGTCCATGTCCATGTCCCTCGGGTGAGCGGACGGCCAGATCTCCCCCCCGATCGGGCAGGGATGCCTCGCCATTGAAGAAGATGTGGTATGCGCGACGGGCGTGGTTCAAGGGAATTCGGCATGCGTATCGAGCACATCTACCGCTACCCAATTAAGGGGCTCTCGGCGGAAGCGTTGGAAGACGTGGCGCTCGGCGTGGGCGAAGGGCTGGCGCATGACCGGCGCTTCGCCTTCGCGCAGGGCGACAGTGCCTTCGACCCGGCCGATCCGAAATGGCTGCCAAAGCGCAATTTCGCCTGTCTGATGATGAATGCGGTGGTGGCGAAGGTCCATGCCGGCTTCGATCCGACGACCAACACCATCGCGCTGCGCGGTCCGCAAGGCGCGCCTCTGCTCGCCTCGGTCGAAAGCGAGACCGGGCGTGCCGCGCTGGCCGCCTGGCTGACCGATTTCATGGGCGAGGGCGCCCGCGGCTCGCTGCGCTTCGCCGAGGTGCCGGGCCACGCCTTTACCGACATCGCTTCCAAGGCCGTATCGATCATCGGGCTGAATTCGGTGGCCGCGCTCTCGGCGAAGATGGGCCAGGCGCTCGATCCGCTGCGGTTCCGCGCCAACATCTACTTCGCCGGCGGCTCACCATTCGCCGAGCTCGACTGGGTGGGGCAGGAGATCCTGCTCGGCGGCGCCCGGTTGCGCGTGTTCAAGCGCACGCAGCGCTGCGCCGCGACCGAAGTGAACCCCGACACCGCCGAGCGCGACGCCAAGCCACCGCGGGCTCTGCGCGAGCATTATGGCCACGCCGATCTGGGTATCTATGCCGAAGTGCTGGAGGGCGGGCGCGTGGCGGTGGGGGATGCGTTGGAGATGGCGCAGCCGGAGTTATTGCGCTGACTTGAACATCAGCTTTGCGTCTGGCGCAAACCGAGCATGGCAGCCATGCACGAATGAGCGCGCTTATGCGTTGACACCCCTGGGTTAGGGCCGTAGAAGGCGCGTCCCACGACGGACCACACGGACCACACGGACCACACGGTCCTGACGGGCCGTCGGAAACGGAGGGGTTGCGGAAAGCGGCGCTAGTCGCTATTCCAAACCCCCCGCCGAATTGGCGGCTGACCCCATCACCTCGCGGGTGGTGCCTTGATCGGGAAACCGGTCCGGGAGCGGTTTTGTTCATTCAAGTTGTGAATCTGATTGAGGGAAGAAGGAAGGTTATTCTTCTGGTCTCTGGCGGCACGATTGTATCGTGTTTGTTGGGGGTGGGAAGGGTGGCCGGATGGAATTTGGGTAAGTTGGTGGGGTTGGGATTGTGGGTTTGTGTGTGATGTTTGCTGAAGCGGTGAGAGCTGTGGAGGTGGGCATTATGCTTGAAGAACCTGAGAGTTTGATCCTGGCTCAGAGTGAACGCTGGCGGCATGCTTAACACATGCAAGTCGCACGCCTCGCAAGGGGAGTGGCGGACGGGTGAGGAACGCGTAGGAACGTGTCGTTGGGTGGGGGATAACTCTGGGAAACTGGAGCTAATACCGCATGAGGCCTGAGGGCCAAAGCAGAGATGCGCCTGATGAGCGGCCTGCGTCCGATTAGGTAGTTGGTGGGGTAACGGCCTACCAAGCCTCCGATCGGTAGCTGGTCTGAGAGGACGACCAGCCACACTGGGACTGAGACACGGCCCAGACTCCTACGGGAGGCAGCAGTGGGGAATATTGGACAATGGGCGCAAGCCTGATCCAGCAATGCCGCGTGGATGAAGAAGGTCTTCGGATTGTAAAGTCCTTTCGACGGGGACGATGATGACGGTACCCGTAGAAGAAGCCCCGGCTAACTTCGTGCCAGCAGCCGCGGTAATACGAAGGGGGCTAGCGTTACTCGGAATTACTGGGCGTAAAGGGCGCGTAGGCGGCGTTTCAAGTTGGACGTGAAATTCCTGGGCTCAACCTGGGGACTGCGTTCAAGACTGTGATGCTAGAGGATGGAAGAGGGTCGTGGAATTCCCAGTGTAGAGGTGAAATTCGTAGATATTGGGAAGAACACCGGTGGCGAAGGCGGCGAGCTGGTCCATTACTGACGCTGAGGCGCGAAAGCGTGGGGAGCAAACAGGA
>JBBSCP010000238.1:0-7490 GCA_038250135.1 Acetobacterales bacterium
AGCGGGGCGAGCCCGGCCTCGACGCGCCGCGTCACCTGCTCGCCGAGGTGCCGTGCATGGCCCGCCAGGTCGTGTGCCGCTTCGCGCCGGGATGCGGAGGGGTCTGCGGCCTGGGCTTCAAGTCCCAGGGTCGCGGCGTCCAGGCGCGCGCTGCTTTCGCTCATCGCGGCGTCCAGGCGCGCGCTGCTTTCGCTCATCGTGGCGTTCAGGCGGTCGCTGCTTTCGCCGAGCGTGGCGTTCAGCCGCGCGGCGCCTTGTGTCAGCACGGCGTCCAGGAGTGCTGAGCCTTCTGCCAAGGTGGCGTCGAGCCGCGCGGTGCTTTCCGTCAGTGTGGCGTCGAGCCGCGTGGTGCTTTCGACGAGAGCCGGCGCGACTGCCTGCCACGCGTCGAGCTCCGCCGTCGTGGCCTCCAGCCGCGCCGCGAGGCGCTCTAGGCTCTCCTGCGCCGAACAGACTGTCTCCGGCAGCGAGGTGAGGCGCTGCGCGGCCTCCTCCACCCGCCCCGCCGTGCCGACGAGCTGCACCTCCGCCACCCTGGCCGCGACCTCAAAGCGGCGCGACGCCTGATCCACCTCGGCCAGCCTTTGGCCGATGGCGGCGGCCTCCAGCTTCAGCGCCGCGATGGCCAGGTTGGCCGGCGTGGTGTCGAGAGAAGCCTCGGCGACCTCGCGCGGCCGCGCCGCCTGCGCGAGCGCGATCAGCGTGGCAAACAGCGCCATCCCGGCTGCCACCAGCATGCGCGGATCGGCCGAGCCCTGCGGCGCCTGTGCCCGCAGCGCCTGCACGGTGGCATCCAGCCGCTGCGCCAGCCCGGTGAGCACCAGCGCCGGAGGAGCTTCCTGCGCGCGCCGCTCCTCGGCCGCCGCCACGGCTTCCAGCCGCGCCCGTGCGATTCGCGCCTGGGGCGGCATGTCGGCGCCCTGGAGCAGCGCCGCGACCGAGCGCAGATCCTCCACCAGCGCGCCGCGGTCGCCCGCCGTCAGTGCCTCCACCAGCGCGGCGGGGCCGGGGCCGGAGGGCAATGCGTGGACGGCGAGCGGCGGCGGCGGTGTCAGAATGCTCCAGCCCAGCAACGCCGCGCCGAGCAGCGCGGTGAAGCCGGCCAGGAACCAGGCCATGCCCAGATTGCGCATCGCGTTCATGTCGCGCGCCTCCCGATGTTCACAACAGCTTGCCCAGCGGGCCGAGGTCGAGGTTCAGCTCCTCCGGCCGCAGCCCGAGCCGGTCGCACAACCCCTCCACCGCGCCGCGGAGGTTCATCAGGCCAAGGCCGAGGCGCTCACCTTCCTCCGCCGTCACCGTGCCGGCTTCGAGCCGGCGCAGCGCCTGCGCTTCCATGAGGCGGCGCACCAGTTCCACCAGCGTCAGCACAAGCCGGCCGAGATCCCGCTCGATCGTCGCGGGGTCGAGGGCGAGGCGCGCCAACACTGGCGGCGGCGCCTCCGGCACGGGTGTGTCGAGGGTGGTCATGGCGCGGGCGCCGGCGGCGACGTGGTCAGCCGCGCCGCACGATCGACCGACGCCAGCAGGGCCCGCAGGCCGACATGCACGAGATCGACGCCGGCGAGCGACAGCACGATCTGCCCATCCAGCACCACGCCGGTGTCCAGCAGCCTGTCCAGCACATCGACAAGCGCCTGCGGCTGGGAGCCGAGCGGGGGGAGCGGCTCAGCCATCGGCCAGCGCCGCCCGCGCATAGGCATAGGCCGGCCAGGGGCCGACCACGCGCAGCGCCAGCCCGGTGCCGGCAAGGTCGGCGGCGATCCGTGCCAGATCCGCGCACAGCGCCGGCACATCGGCCTGCCGCACCAGTGCCGTCATCTCGCCGGGCAGCGCCCTGGCATACTGACGCAGCCGCGTGACGAGTTCGCCCGCCACCGCCTCGTGCCGGGCGGCGCGGGCCGCGGCCAGCTTGCGCTCGCGCGTCCGGCCGAGCAGGAAGGCGGTGCCGGCGCCGGCACCTGCGGCGCGCTCGCGCAGGGCGCGCAGCCCCGGGTCATGCGCGTCGAGCCAAGCGGCGTGGCCTTGCGCATCCTCCTCGAGCCGAGCGGAGACCTCGGTGCAGGCGCTCACCTCGGCAAGCGCTGCAACAAGCCTTTCCTCTCGCGCAGCGAGCCAGGCACCGAGCGGCTCGGGCGAGGAGAACAGCGCGCCGAAGGCCAACGGCAGCACCGGCCCGCAGGCGGCCAGCGCGGCGATGGTCTCGTGGTGCCCCTTGGCGCGCGCAGCGATCCACGCCGGGTCGCCGGTGCGGCAATCAGGCCCCTCGGTGAAGGGGGCGCGAGGTACCGGGCTGACCAGGGCGGCGCAGCCTTCCGCCGCAACCAGGGCGAAGGTGGCGTCCGGCAGGATGCCCGGCGCACCTTGCGGCACGCCAGCGCCGGCCGGCAGCACCGCATAGGCGTAAAGGGCGGTCTCGGCCGTCATGCGGCCTCCGGCAGCAGAAGATGGCGGCCGCTGCGGGCGGCGAGCGTGGTGCGCCGCACCTCGCCCCCCGCATCGCCGGCCAGGCTTTGCAGCAGGCGATAGGCGGCGGCGGCCTCGGCGAAGCGCGCGGGGTCGGCCTCGGCGCCGGCGCGGTCCGGGTGGAGCTGCGTAGCGATGCCGCGCCAGTGCCGGCGCAGCTCGCCCATCGGCAGGGCCTCCGGCAGGCCAAGCAGCGTCCAGGCGCGCTCCACCGCGCCGCGCGGCAACTCCGCCACGCGCACGGCGGCGAAGGCCAAGGGCGGCAGCGGCCCGCGCAGATCGGCGCTGACGCCCTCGGTGACGGCAGGTGGCAGGGTGCCGAGTGCCTCCTCGATCGCTGCCTCGCCGCCGGCCGGCACGAGCACGGTGACGCCGCAGGCCGCATCCTCGGCGACCGGGGCTTGCTCATGCATCTCGATGACCTTGGGGCCGAGCGCGCGGCGCAGCGCGGCAAGGCGAGCGTGGCGTTCCTCGCTGAGCGCCGCCGCCACCGCCTCGGCCAAGGCAGCGCGGCCGAGGCCGGCGAAGCGCTCCCGCTGCCCGGCCAGCACGGCCTCTGGCGACCAGCGCAGGATGACATCCCATTGATGCGTGGCGCCATGTTTGGCCAGGGCTTCCGCCAGCGCGTCCTGCTGCGTGTCGAGAAGGGCCGGCCATTCGCTGGCGGGCAGCGTCGCCGCGCCAGGATCGGCGGGCAGGAAAGGGCCGAGCTGGCAGGCGAGTTCCAGCCGCTGTTGCAGTGACGCCAGCGTGCCGAGCAGCCCGGCGCGGTCGCGCGCCAGCAGCAGCGCGCGCCTCGGCGCGGCCTCGGCCTGGGCGAAAGCGGCCACGGCGCCGGCGCGGCGCATCTCCAAGGCCGGCCCGGGCAGGGCGGCGAGCCGTGCCGCCAGCGCCTCGGCCCCGTCGATGGGTGCAAAACCCAGTAGCGTCAGCTTGTCGGCCATGCGCGTCCCTCCTGTTCTGATTTGAGTGCCGCCGCGAAATGCGCGGCGGTAACCACCGCCTGTTCCGGATCGGCGGCATCGGCCATGGCGGCGAGCGCGGCCCGGCGGCACAGCCCCGCGAGATCGGCGCCGACCATGCCCGCTGTCGCCGCCGCCAGCGCATCGAGCGCCACATCGGGCGCAAGTGGCATGCGCGCCGCATGCAGGCCGAGGATGGCGCGGCGCGCGCCGGCATCCGGCGGCACCATCCGCAGCACGAGGTCGAAGCGGCCGGGGCGGAGTAGCGCGGGGTCCATCGCCTCGGGCCGGTTGGTGGCACCGAGCACCACCACGCCAGGCGGATCGGCGATGCCATCCATTTCGGCCAGCAGCGTCGCCACCATGCGTTCCACCGTGGCGCCTTCGCTGCCGCCGCGACGCCCCGCGATGCAATCGATCTCGTCGAAGAAGATCAGGCAGGGGCGGGATTGCCGGGCGCGGTCGAAGACGCGGCGCAGCGCCGCTTCCGAATTGCCCTGCCAGGGCGAGAGCAGCTCCGCCCCACGCACCGCGATGAAGGCGATGCCGGCCTCGGCGGCCAGGGCGCGCGCCAGCAGCGTTTTGCCCGTGCCGGGCGCGCCATGCAGCAGCACGCCGCGCGGCGGGCGCAGCCCCATGCGCGCGAAGGCCTCGGGGTGCTTGAGCGGCCACAGAACAGCGCGCGTCAACTCGCCGCGCAGCGCATCGAGCCCCGCGATGTTTTCCCAGCCGCCACGCGGCATCTCAAGATGCGTCTCACGCAGCGCGCTCGGCACGATGCCGCCCAGGGCTTCGGTGAAATCGCCGGCGCCGACCATCAGGCCCGGCGCGATCTCGGTCTCCTCCAGCGCGCCGGCGCGGCGCAGAGCGCAGATCGCGGCCTCCCGGCATAGCGCCGCGAGATCGGCGCCGACATGCCCGGCAGTGAGCGCAGCCAGCGCGCCGAGATCGACATCAGGGGCGAGCGGCATGGCGCGGCTGTGCACGGCGAGGATTTCCCGCCGCCCGGCTTCATCAGGCGGATCGACGCGGATTTCGCGATCGAAACGGCCGGGCCGGCGCAGCGCGGGATCGAGCGCATCGGCCATGTTGGTCGCGGCCAGCACCACCACATCGCCTCGGCTGCCGAGGCCATCCATGAGCGTGAGCAGCTGCGCCACAATGCGCCGCTCCACCTGCTTCTCGCCCGATAGCCCATCGCGGCGCGGCGCAATGGCGTCAAGCTCATCGATGAAGATGATGGCGGGCGCTTCCTTGCGCGCCTGCTCGAAGACGGCGCGCAAGGCGCCTTCGCTGGCACCGTAGTAGCGGTCCATGATCTCGGGGCCGTTCACGGCGATGAATTTGGCCCGCGATTCCGTGGCGACGGCGCGTGCGATCAATGTCTTGCCCGTGCCCGGTGGGCCGACCAGCAGCACGCCACGCGGTGGCGAAATGCCCAGCCGCGCGAAGGCCTCGCGATGCCGCAGGGGCAGTTCCACCACTTCGCGGATCTTCTCAACCACGCGGGTGAGCCCGCCGAGATCCTCGTAGCGCACCTGGCCCGCCGCGTTGGTCTGCGTGGCCGCGCCTTCGAGGCTGACACGCGTCGACGCATCGGCGATGGCGGGGCTTGCCGGCTCAATCGCAGTGACGCGCAGCTCCGCCTCCTGTCCGCCCGGCAGCGCGAGGCGCAAAGTATCGCCCAGCGCCAGCGGCACGCCCGCCAGCACGCGGTCCAACGCCAGCAGCCCAGTCTTCAAAGGCGGGCCGGAAAGCCGCAGTTTGGTTGCGCGCGGCACCACACCCGCGGCGCTGACGGTGACGCTCTCGCCAAGTGCCGCACCGGCATTGCCGCGCGTTGCGCCATCCAGAGCGATGCGTGCCGCGCCGCGCGCCGCTTGGGGCTGTGGCAGGGCGCGCGCATGGGCCACCCGCGCGCCGCGGATCGCCACGACATCACCGATGCCGCAGCCGAGTGTCGCCATCGCTTCGGGATCTAGCCGCGCGATGCCGCGATTGGCATCCTCGGCCGAGGCGCCGGCGACGGTCAGCGGCAGGGCGCTCATCGCGCGCCCCGCGCCGCGCGGATGGCAGCGAGTTCGGCCAATTGCTCGGCCTCCGCCGCCTCGAACTCGGTCTCGGTGATGTCGCCCGCTTCGAGCCGGCGTTCCAGCACGAGCAGCGCGGCCTCGACCCGCTTCGGGTCGAACCATTGCTGCTCGACAGCCTCAGTAATTTGGTGTGCGACCCAGCCGATGCCCGCGATGGGCAGCGAGACCGGCAGCGTCAGCAAGGTGCGGAGCAGGCCCATGCGCGTCAGGCCGCCGCCGCCGGCGCGCCGAACCATTCGGCGCGCAGCGACACGAAGTTGAATGGTGGCACCGGCCCGACATAGCGCAAGATCAGCCTGGCACCCTGCTCGGCTTCCAGCGCGGCGACGGCAGCGTCGAAGCGCTGCTCCTCGCGCCGTTGCACCAGGAAGGCGCGGTTCAGCAGCATCGCATCATCCACGTCGCGCAGCTCCGCCACCCGCACTGCGAGCGGGGCGAGCCGCGCATGCAGCGCCTTGGCCTCCGCCTCGCGCCGCGCGCCGAGCGCGATCTCGACGCGGCGACCTAGCTCGATACGGCTCTGATAGGTCTCCTGCATCGGCCGGGTCGCGAGTTTGTCGCGCAGCGCACGCAGCGCGGGTTCGGCGGCGAGGATCTCTTCATAGATCACACCCTCGCGCCAGGAAGCACGCAGCCCGAGTTCCACGCAATCGCTGATGCTCGACATCGCATTGCGCAGCGAGGGTGCATTGGCGGCAAGGCAACGTGCCAACGCCGTGCTGCTCGGCGCCACCGTGCCGAAGCGCACCGGCAGCATATCCGCCGCCGCCGTCGCGCGTTCCAGCACCGCGGTATGCGCCATCATGTGGCGCCGCGTTGGCGCTGGCCGCTCACCCGGCGCTGGCGAGACGAGGGCGACGAAGCCGCCGGCCTCGACAGCCTGCACATCCACCCCCGCCACGCCCGCGCCCAGCGGCGCGCCGCCCGGCGCGGCGGTGCCGATTCCGTAGAGCCAGAGCGGCGTGGTCATTTCGCCCCCTTTGCGCGCGGCAAGCGCACTTCGAGGATGCCGTTGCGGATGGCGTAGGTCATCGCCGCCGCCTCGATCGCCGCCGGCAGCGCGACCACGCGGCGATAGCGCACGCGCCCCTCGCCCGCGATCACCAGCGTGCCGTCCTCGATCGTGAGCCGGAGCGCCGTAGGATCGAGCCCCGGCACTTCGGCGACGACGAGCAGCGCATCCGCTTCCTCGAACACATCGACCAGCGGCTGGCGCGCTTCCGGCATGGCGGGCTCACTATCCGCGCACGGTTCAGGCACATGGCCGAAGGCCTGCACCGCGCCATCGAGCGTGCGCACCGAATAGCCGAACACGACGCGGCCTTCCTGGCCTTGGCCACTCGCCTGCCGTGCGCTTTCGGCCATCTTACCAAGATTTTCGACCAGGCCCTTCAGCCCATCGAAAATGCCGCCGAGATGCGCCGTGGCATCGACCGCCGGTGCCTCGGCCCGCGCGCGCTCCGACAGGGTGCGCGCCACGGAGATTGGGCGCCTCGGCCCTCGCGCGCCGCTCATGGCCCGACCGCCGCCAGCCGCTGTTCGAGCTGCGCCACACGTTCCGCGAGCATCGCATTCTCCGCTGTCAGTTTCTGCGTCTGCCCGGTGAGCGCGGCATCCGCCTCCCACCACCGGATGCCCATTTCCAGCGCGCGATCGACCGATGCGATGACGAGACGCACCCGGATGGTCAGCAACTCCACGCCGACCAGGCTGATCGAGATGTCCCCCGCCACCACGATCCCCTTGTCGAGGATGCGTTCGAGGATATCGGCGAGGGAGGACCCGCCGATCGCGTGCTGCATCGACATGGTTCAGCCTTCTTCGCGCGACTGCCCGCGCTGGAAGCGGCCGGTACGCTTCCAGCGTACGACCTTGCCGCCATCGTCGAGCGTCACTTCGAAGGCCGCGATCAGGTCATGCGTGCGCGGGATGGCGCGGTGTTCCAGCATGTCGATGGCGACAGCCCAGC
>JBBSCP010000239.1:0-7463 GCA_038250135.1 Acetobacterales bacterium
AAGAAGGCCAAGCGCAAGGCCGCCAAGGCCTGATGCGCGCTGCGCCGGCTGGCCCCACCAGCCGGCGTCCCTATTCGATGGGCGCGGCGTCCCCGACCCCCACCAGCCTGCCCTCTTGCCCCAGCGTCTCAGCGGGCGCCAGCACGTCCCGGACGCAGCGGGGAGAGGCTGCGTGCGGCAGTTTCGCGCCCAGATCATGCGCCGGCGTTATCTCCAGCCGGTTCGGATCGCAGACCACCAGATCGGCCTGCTTGCCCGAGTCCACGCTGCCGATGAGGTGACCGAGGAAGGTGACGCTGGACGGCGCCCGCGACGTGTCGGGAGAGACGCCATCCGGACAGCCCGCGGCCCGCAGCTTGCGGCTCGGGGTCTGCGCCGAGCCCGAAACGCGGAACTCCTCCCACAGCCATTGGCCCGGATCGCACAGCCGACGGCGCATCACGCCACATGGGGCGGGTGTCGGACTGCGTTCCAACATCACCGCCGGCGTGCAGACCCGCCCCGATACCGGCGTAGCTCGCACCAAACGCCGGCCTGGCGCCCATTCGCCTGTCAGGCTGCGGGGCGCAGACCGACCAACACCTCGCTCAGTTCCCAAAGCCGGCGCGATCGCCGGTCGTCCTGCGCCTTGGCCGAAAGGGACTGCGCGAAGGGCTTCGCACCCGGCTTCTGGCGGTTGCCCCAGCTCCAATGCACGCCCGAGTCCAGGAAGTCCGGGTCGCAGACCACCTGTCCCACCCTTTCCCCGGACAAGGGCTGGGAGACGTAGCCCTTGGTGATGTTCTTCTGAAACCAGGGGAAGACGCGTTGGAATAGCTTCGGCGCGTTGCGGAACAGCGCGGTCTCGGCGACGCATCCCGGGTAGAGCGTGTTGAACACAATGCCCGTCTCGGCATGGAAGCGCCGATGCAGTTCGCGGCTGATGATCATGTTACACAGCTTGCTGTCCTTATAGGCCTTGCCGGCCTTGAAGGGCTTGCCGTTGATCATCGCGACCGGTGTCTTGAAGCCGGCCTCGAGCCCTTCCAGGTCACCGAGGTCGGCGGGTGCGGGAATCGGCACTTTGCCCCCGAATTCCTCGGAATTCGCGGTCACGGTGCCAAGCGTGATCAGCCGCGGCGGGCGCAGCGTCGCGCGCTGCAGGTCGGGCAGCAGCAGATTCATCAGCAGGAAATGGCCGAGGTGGTTGGTCGCGACGCTGATCTCGTAGCCCTCGGGCGATCGCGCCGGTTCCTTCAGCAGCGGCAAATAGACCGCGGCATTGCACACGAGGGCTTCCAGCGACCGGCCGCTGCCCTGGAACGCGGTAACGAAACGCCGCACACTCTCGAGCGAGCCGAGGTCGATCTCCATCAGGCTGATCGATTCCTCGGCGACGCCAAGGCCGGCTGCGGCGGCTTGCGCCTTCGCCAGGTCGCGGCACGCCATCACGACGTGCCAGCCGCGCTGCGTCAGCGCATTGGTCGCATGCAGGCCGACGCCCGAGGAGGCGCCGGTGAGGATCACGGTGGGTCTGTCTGAGCTGGGCATCTTCCTTTCCTCCCCGGCCTGACGCCGCGCGTCAATCTCTCCGGTGACAAGCGCGACCTCTGTCCGCATATCAGCCCTGCATGGTGACCGATGCGCGTTGATCGAGCCTTCAGGTTCGGGCGAATCGCCTCTGCTCAACATCGGCGGCCTGCTCGACCGCCAGACATCGCGGCGGCTCGCCCTCGGCGGGCAGGACATGCGCGGACTTGCACCGCCTTCACCCCGGCGGAGAATGTGCTGAAACGCGGCCGGCCCGCGGTCAGGCGCAGCGCGTCTCCTCCGCCCACGTTGTGATGCCATGGCCCCTGCCTTGGGAACCATTGAATCTACAGCACGAAATCCGACCTCATCGATTCAAGGTGATCGGATAGCGTGCTGGCCGATGAGCCGACCGGCAATCTCGACACCGCCTCGGCCGATGGCGTATTCGACATGATGCACTCGACGAACGCGGAGCAGGGCATGACCTTCCTGATTGTCACGCATGATCCGCGGCTGGCGAAGCGTTGCGGCCGCTTCATCGAGCTGGTGGATGGGCGGATAACGGCAGGGGCCAGCTGAAATGCGCAGCATGGCGCTGCTCGGCTGGGTGGTGCTCGGCCTGGTCGTGGGCGCGGTGTTTTGGGCGTCAGGACAGCCGGCCTATGCCGGCTGGGTCTGGTCGGTCACCGCCTTGCCGGTGGCCGCCCATGTCGGCATCGGCGTGCTGCGTTCGCTGCTCGGTGGCCAGCTCGGTGTTGATGTCATCGCGCTGGCCGCCATTCTCGCCGCGGTCTTCATGGACGAACCGCTGACCGGCGCGGTGGTGGCGCTGATGGTCGCCGGCGGTGAGGCGCTGGAGGCCTGGGCGCAGGGCCGCGCGACGCGCGCGCTCACGGCTTTGCTTGCCCATGCACCGCGCCAGGCCGCATTGGTGACGGCGACCGGCATCGAGGAGATCGCCGTCGCGGCCATCGCCATTGGTGACACGCTGCTGGTGCGTGCTGGCGAGACGGTGCCCGCCGACGGCGCGCTGGAGGACCAGGAGGCGACGCTCGACGAAGCCGCGCTGACCGGCGAAGCCATGCCGGTGTCCCTCACCAAGGCCGGCAAGCTGCGCAGCGGCGCGGTGAATGCCGGCAGCGCCTTCCGCATGCGCGCCGAGGCCACCGCCGAGGCCAGCAGCTACGCCGCCATCATCCGGCTGACGCAGAACGCCGCCGAAAACCGCCCGCCATTGGCGCGGCTGGCCGATCAATGGGCGCTGGGTTTCGTGGCACTCACCGCGGCGGTGTCGGGCGGCGCCTGGTTCGTCACCGGGGATCCGGTGCGCGCCTTGTCCGTGCTGGTGGTGGCAACGCCCTGCCCGCTGATCCTGGCCGCGCCGATCGCGCTGGTGGCGGGCATCGGCCGGGCGGCGGCACGCGGCATCGTCATCAAGGGCGGCGGTGCGCTGGAGCGGCTGGCCGGCATCCGCACCATGATGTTCGACAAGACCGGCACTCTCACCACCGGGCAATTGCGCCTGGCCGCAATGGATGTGGCGGCCGAGATGGACCGCGACGCCGCGCTGCGCCTGGCCGGCATCCTGGCGCAGGGCTCCAGCCACCCGGTGTCGGGGGCGCTGGCCGCGGCGGCGCGCGCTCGCGGGCTCGATCTGCCGCTGCCGGATGACAACGAAGAAGCCGCTGGCGGTGGTGTTGCGGGCATTGTGGCGGGCAAGCGCGTGCTGCTCGGCAGCCAGGCTTACCTCGCGGCTCGCGGCGTCGCCGACCTCGGCACGCTGGCTGCCTCCGCCACGGTGGTCGCGGTCGCCGGCTCGGTGTCCTGGCTGGCGCTGGACGGCCGTGCGGTCGCGGTCTTCGTCTTGGCCGACAGCCTGCGGCCGGAGGCGGCGCGTACCCTGCGCGCGTTGCATGCGCTCGGCATCACGCGCAGCGTGATGCTGACCGGCGACCGCGCCGCGGCGGCCGCACCCATCGCCGCCGCCTTGCGGCTCGATGCCGTGCAGTCGGATTGCTCGCCGGCTGAAAAGATCGCCGCGGTTCAACGCGAAGCCGCAGCGGCCCCCACCGCGATGGTGGGCGACGGCATCAACGACGCGCCCGCCCTTGCCGCGGCCGGCGTCGGCATCGCCATGGGCGCGCAGGGCACCGCCGCCGCCGCCGAGGCCGGCGATGTGGTGCTGCTGGTGGACCGGCTGGACCGCATCGTCGATGCCGTGGCCATCGCGCAGCGCAGCCGGCGCATCGCACTGCAGGCCATTGCGATAGGCATGGGCCTGTCTGGCCTGGCGATGGTGGCGGCGGCCGCGGGCTTCCTCACGCCGCTGGCCGGCGCGGTGCTGCAGGAAGGCATCGACGTTGCGGCGATCCTGTACGCGCTGACCGCGCTGCGCCCAGGGCGCGGCGAGGCGGTGACGCAGCCGCTGCCCACCTCGGCCGGCCTGGCCGAACGTGTGGCCGAGCACGCTGCCCTGCGCGACCTGGCGGAGGCTTTGCGCGGCGCGGCGGAGGCGATCGGCAGCGGGCCCGAGGTGCTGCCCGCGATCGAGGCCTTGCAGGCGCGCCTCACCGGCGAATTGCTGGCGCATCAGCGCGCCGAGGAAGCCACGCTCTATCCGCAGGCGGCGCAGCGCCTCGGCGGCGCCGACCCGATGGGACCGCTGATCCGCATGCACACCGCGATCGAGGTGCTGGTCGGCGAGATCGGCAATCTGCTCGCGGTGGCGCACGCCAAATCCGGCTGGGCCGCCGCCGCGGCGCCGCTGCGGCGCAGCCTGTTCGAACTCGAGGCGCTGCTGACGCTGCACCTCGCGATCGAGGAGGAGGCGCTGGCCGAGCTCAGCCCGCCGCCGGCTTAGCGCACTATCGGTTCGATTGAACCGATTTCGTGCGCTATAAACACTTGAATCTAAAGCACGGACTTTGGTTCAAACGATTCCGTTTGAACCAAACGTGCTTTAGAGCACGATCGATCCTCTCGGATCGATCTCGTGCTCTAGAAGCCATTGAATCTACAGCACGAAATCCGCTCACATTGACTCAATGTGAGCGGATAGTGCGGTAGCTTCCAACCCTGCCCTGTGCGGGGCGGGCGCGCCTACAGCTCAATCCAGTTGCAGGGCCCGTCTTGCCTCAGCCGCATCGGCCGCGATGGCCGCCTTGAGCGCGGGCAGGCCATCGAATTTCGCATCGGGTCGGAGGAATCGCAGTAGACTGACGCTGATCTCCTGCCCGTAGATGTCGCCACTCCAGTCGAACAGATGCACCTCCAGCCTGGTCACCGGATCGCCGCCGAGGGTTGGACGGCGCCCCACATTCGCCACGCCCGACAGCTTCGTCCCAGCCGCCAACTTGACCCTGACAGCATAGACGCCCCGCGCAGGCTCCAACTGCCGGCCGAGCAGGATATTGGCCGTCGGCCATCCCAGTTCACGGCCCAATCGATCGCCATGGAAGACTTCGCCGCAAATTTCCCAAGGCCGCCCCAACTTTTGCGCGGCCCGTTCCGGATAACCATCCTGCAAGACCCGACGGATGTCGGAGGAGGAAATCGGCCCCTGCTCGTCAACCACGGGCGGCACGACAGTCAATCCAATGCCTCGCCGTTCCGCTTCCTCTCCGAGAAAGGCGACATTGCCACCGCGCCGATGGCCAAACGCAAAATCGGCGCCACAAGCAAGATGCTTCACGCCAAGGCCAAGATGCAGAACATCCTCGATGAAGCTCTCGGCCGGCATGGCGGCCATCGCCGCATCGAACGCCAAGGCGTAGACTATATGTGCGCCAGCAGCGCCAAGGGCCTCCGCTTTCGCCGGCAGCAGCGACAGGCGGAAGGGCGGGTCGTCGGGGCGAAAATGTTCGCGCGGATGAGGCTCGAAGGTCAGTGCCGCAAGCGGCAGGTCGGGCCGGGCACCGTGCGCGGCACGCAGCACGGCCACGTGGCCCAGATGCACCCCATCCAGATTGCCGAGCGCCACCGTAGCGCCGCGCAGGGCGCCATCAAGTCCCCGCCAATCCCGGACTAGCACGGGCCTGATCACGCCTGCTCCGGGCGCAGCCAAACCTGCGTGCTGGGCGGGGCGGCGTAGGCGGCGAGTTTCTCAAGTGCCTCGTCGATCGTGCTAGCGCGCATCGCCAGTGGTCGCTGCGTGCCGCGCACAAATCCCTCGGCCACCATGAAATCCAAAGTATCGAGGAAAGGCTTCCAGAAGCCTTCGACGTCGAGAAAGACGACACCCTTGTCCTGGATGCCGAGTTGCGCCCAGGTCAGTGCTTCGACCGCCTCCTCCAAGGTCCCGTAGCCACCCGGCAGAACGATGAAGCCATCGGAGAGTTTGGCCATCATGGCCTTGCGCTCATGCATCGTATCGACCACGTGCATCTCGACGCCTCCGCCATGCCCCACTTCCCGCTTGAGGAGGCCGTGGGGGATCACGCCGATCACCTCGGCGCCCGCGCTGAGGGCCGAATCGGCGGCAATGCCCATCAGGCCTACCGCACCGCCGCCATAGACAAGGCCGATCCCTCGGGCCGCCACGACCCGCCCGAGTTGGCGGGCCGCCTCGGCATAGGCTGGACGTGCCCCGACCGCGGAGCCGCAGAAAACGCAGATTCGAGTCAACCTCGGCATGACTCGAAGCCTCCTGCGGAAGCATAACAACCACCTGAACGCCTAGCATCATGGGCAACGAAATTTGGCACCCGGAAACGGTCCTCCACGGGGCAGCCTTCCGTCATGGCATCAGGGATCCTTTGCTGCGCTGTCACGCGTAGCCTTGGTGTCCTGAGTGGGCAAGGGGCGATGCCTCAACTGCAGGGACCAGGCTGCCAGGGCCTGGAACAGAGGTGATGAGGTGGACGGCCCCGCGCGGCATCCGTGTGCCAAGCTCGGAGCTGTTGAAGGCATCGAGCGAAAGGGGCCGTCCAAGGTTGAGACTACCGCAAAGGCCATCCCTGTCACCATCGGCCTCGACATCGCCAAGAACTTCTTCCAGGTCCATGCGGTAGACGACGCTGGCCAGGTCGTGCTCCGCCGCAAGCTCAGCCGCGGCGAGGTGCTCGGCTTCTTCGAGGCGCAGCCCAAAGCGCCGGTCGGCATCGAGACGTGTGGCACCGGCCATGGCTGGGCACGCGAGATCGCCGGGCTCGGGCATGAGGTGAGGCTGCTGCCGCCCACCTACGTGAAGGCCTCCGTCAAGCGCGGCAAGACCGACGCTGCCGATGCCGAGGCGATCTGCGAGGCGGTCACGCGCCCCGACATACGCGCGGTGCCGATCAAGACGCCCGAGCAGCAAGCGGCGCTGACGTTGCACCGCTCCCGCGAGCTGCTCGTCGGGCAGCGGACGGCGCAGGTGAACGCCTTGCGCGGTCACTTGGCCGAAGTGGGTATCGTCACCGCCCAGGACATCCACCGCGTCGTCGATCTTTTGGCGGAGCTGGTCGGGGTGGAGAACACCAAGATACGCACCGCCGCGGCTTAGCCCCCCGGCATCCGTCACTTGAGCTATATCTGTGCCGGCGCCATAAAGCGTTTCGAATCAACATTTAATCAGCAGTATTTCGTATCGATAAGTGGAATGAGTGAAGCTGCCCGACAGCAGCGAACCGGGCGCGGTCGTGGGACCGGCTCGTCACAGCCCATTTGCGTCAACTGGCTGTCGAACCGCAGCTTCCAGGCCCACGACGACATCTTCGAGCATTTGCTGTGGCGCCCGGAACAAAGTCGTCGATCAACCCTGGCGCACCCCGATCGATAGGCCGACGATGGCGACAGGAGTGATGGCGCTGAAGAAGGTGGTCGCGCATCGGTCGTAGCTGGTTGCGATGCGACGAAGTCCCGAAGGCGGCCGGATATGTTCTCGATGCGATGGCGCTGGCGGTTGAGCGCCTTGTCGCACGAGACAGGCGGCTTTCGGCTTTTGTTCGATGGGATGCCCGGAGCGCTATCGG
>JBBSCP010000240.1:0-7368 GCA_038250135.1 Acetobacterales bacterium
GCCGTGCAGGTCGATCATCAGGTCGATCTCCTCGCCGATCGTGGCGCGGATGGCGGTGGCCTTCTCCACCGGGTTCTTCACGCCGCCGGTCTTGAGCGCCGTGTAGCCGCGCGCGAGGGCGGCGCGGGCCTGGTCGGGCGTGCTGGCGTGGCTGTAGCAGCGCACGCGCTCACGCACCTTGCCGCCGAGCAACTGCCACACGGGCACGCCGAGCGCCTTCCCCTTGATGTCCCACAGCGCCATGTCGATGGCGCCGATCGCGCCCTGGCCGACCACGCCGCTCATGCCGTGGCCCATGATCGCGACATGCATTCGCTGCCAAAGCCGTTCGATGGCGAAGGAATCCTGGCCGATCAGCACATGCGCCAGGTCCTGCACCGCGGCCTCCACCACGCGCGGCCAGCCGCTGCCTTCGCCGATGCCGGTGATGCCGTCCTCGGTCTCGACCTTCACGAACAGCCAGTTGCGCGTGCCGCTGGTGATCGAGTTGCGCACATCCGCCGCCCAGCCCGAGACGCCGAGCGGTCCGGCCTGCATCAGGAAGGTGCGGATGGCGGTGATGCGTGGGCCACGCGAAGGACCGCTCACTGAACGGTGATCCCGGCTTCGCGGATCAGCGTGGTCCAGCGCAGCAATTCGGCGCGGTAGAGCGCGTCGAAGGCCGCCGGCGAAGCACTGGAAGTCGGTTCCACCGCCAGCGCCTTCATGCGGTTGGCGAAATCCGGCGAGGCCACGGCGGCCACGGTGGCGGCATGCAGTGCGGCGACGGCGGCGGCGGGCGCGCCGGCACGCACGCAGATGCCTTGCCAGGAGCGCATCTGCGCGGCCTCGGGCAGCCCGGCCTCACCGAAGCTGCGGACTTCTGGCAGGCCTTCGGCGCGGGTCTGCTGCATGACGCCGAGGATGCGCACCCGACCATCCGCGGCCGCCGGCGCCTGGTAGCTGGCGACCAGGTCGAACATCATCTCGACATCGCCAGAGAGCAGCGCCTGGAAGGCCGGCGCGCCGCCGCGATACTGCACGCCCTCGAACTTCCCGCCGACGGTGCGGAACAGCAACTCCGCCCCAAGATGCGAGGAGGTGCCGACGCCGGCCGTGCCGATGGTGACCCCGGGACCGCGCGCGCGCGCCACCGCTTCCTCGATGGTCGTGATGCCGGATTTCGCACTCGCCATGACCACCACTGGCAGTGCGGTGAGCTGCCCGCACATCTGCAAATCGCGCGCCGGATCATAGCCGAGCTGCGCGATCAGCCCCGGATTGGTCACAAGTTGCAGGCCCGCGAGCGCCATGGTGAGCCCGTCCGCCGGTGCGGCGACCATTGCTTGTGTGGCGAGGTTGCCAGAGGCGCCGGCCCGGTTCTCGACCACCACGTTCTGGCCGAGCGACTTCGCCATTTCCACCGCGGCGAGGCGCGCGACGAGGTCCGCGGCGCCGCCTGGGGCGAAGCCGACGATCAGGCGCAGCGGCCGGTCCGGCCGCCAGGCCTGGCCGAACGCCAGACGGGGGGAGGCGAGGGCACCGGCGCCTAGCGCCAGTGCGGTGCGACGCGAGAATACCTGCATCAGTCGTTTCCTTCCTTGAGTTGCGCGATCAGGTCGCGCTTGGCCGCCATGGCATGGACGAAGGCCGCTGCGGCGGCGGCCTCCGGATCGCGGGCCGCGATGGCGGCCAGGATGGTGCGATGCTGCGCCGCGGCCTCGTCCATCCGGGCGCGGCCGAAGCCCAGGCGCAGCCGCACCGCGTTCACGAAAGCGCTGCGCGACTTATACAGCGCGGTGGCCTGGGGATTGTCGGCGGCTGCTTCCAGCGCGTCGTGGAAGGCCTCATTGGCGTCGAGCGCGCCTGCGGCGTCCTGCCGGGCGGCGGCGGCGGCATAGGCGGCCTCATGGCGGGTCATCGCGTCGAGCTGCTCGGCAGAAGCACGCTCGGCGGCGCGGCGGGCGAGCAGCGATTGCAGCGCGCCGCGCAGATCATAGAGATCATCGAACAGCTTGGCGCTGAGCAGCGGCACCATGGCGCCGCGATGCTGGCGGATCTCGAGCAGCCCCTCGCCCTCCAGCCCAAGCAGCGCCTCGCGCACCGGGGCGAAGGAGGTGCCGTGGCGCGTCGCGATCTCGCTCAGCGTCCGGTGCAGGCCGGGGGGCCAGGCGCCTGAAAGGATCTCGCCCCGCAGCTGCTCGCGCAGCCGGGCATAGGCGGGGGTGGAGAGGGAGGTGGTGGACATGGGGATATCTTACGTTTACGATTTTCGAACATCAAGGGAGCCGATCTTGTCGCCCACCTCCTTGACCACCTTCCTGTCCACCGTTTCTGCCACCGTCGGCGAAAGCCCGGTCTGGGATGACCGCCTGCACCGCCTCTGGTGGGTCGATGTGCGCGCCCCCGCACTGCACCGCACCGATCCCGCGACCGGCGCCACCGAAACCTGGCCGCTGCCGGAGGCCGTGGGCAGCCTGGCGCAGTGTGAATCAGGTGCCGTGGTGCTGGCCTTGCGCTCCGGCCTGCATCGCTTCGCGGTCGCGACCGGCGCGCTGACGTTACTGGCGCGCTGCCCCGGGGAGCCGGCGAGCAACCGGCTGAATGACGGCAAGACCTCGCCCGATGGCCGATTCTTCGTGGGCTCGATGCCCGAGGGCGGGTCGCGCGAGCCGAGCGGCGCGCTGCATCGCCTCGACCCCGATGGCAGCTGCCATCGGCTCGTCGAGGGCCTCACCGTCTCCAACGGCCTGGCCTGGAGCCCGGATGGCCGGACGCTCTGGCACGCCGACAGCCACACCAGCCGCATCTGGACGCGCCCCTATGATCCCGCGACGGGCGCCATCGGCGTGGGGCGGGAGGTCGCGGCGCCGGATGAGGCGACGGGCCGCCCCGATGGCGCGGCCATGGATGTGGAGGGCGGCTATTGGTCCGCCGGCGTCTCGGCCGGCGTGCTGAATCGCTGGCTGCCCGATGGCAGGCTCGACCGGCAGGTCCGGCTGCCGGTCTCGGCACCAACAATGCCCTGTTTCGGCGGCGAGGGGCTGCGCACCCTGTTCGTCACCAGCCTGCGCCGCAACGCCCAGGCGGGCCCGAACGAGGGCCGCCTGGTGGTGCTCGACGTCGGCGTCGCGGGCGTGCCGGTTGCCCGCTTCGCCGGGGCCTGACTGGCCGCGGCTCAGGCGATGACGAAGATGTCCGCCGCAGTCAGCGCCGCGCCGAGCCCGCCAAAGCTCGACACCAGACTACGGCCGGCGCCCGCACCGTCCGTGTCGAACCACAGGCGGCTGGTGTCGGTCTCGAAGACGAAGACGCCCGTGCCGGCCAGAGTCGACTGCCCGCTGATGTTGGTCAAGAAGCGGCCGGCATCGAGCGCGCCGAGGCCAAGCGTCGGGTCGAAAGCCGAGGCGCTGACGGCGATGAGGTCCTCGGACGCGTCGAAGCCCAGCACGATATCGCCCGTCGCCCCGTTGAACAGGAAAACATCCTCGCCAGCTCCGCCCAGGAGACGGTCACGCCCGGCGCCACCATCGAGCGTATCGGCGCCCGCGCCGCCGCGCAGCAGGTCGATGCCCTCGCCACCCAACAGGCTGTCGGCCCCATCCTGGCCGTTCAGCGTGTCGTTCTGTGTGCCGCCCAGCAGCACATCGCCCTGCATGCCGCCGAACAGCTGGTCATTGCCGGAGCCACCATCGATGGTGTCGGCGCCGCCGAGGCCATAGATGCGGTCATCGTCGCTGCCAAGGACCAGCAGCTCGGCCGCGGCGCGGAAGTCGAAGCGGGCGACCGAGGGGTCGTGGTCGGAGACACCCGTGGCGAGGTCACTGTTGACGTGTACGATGTCGAAGGCCGGGTTGGCAGCGTTCAGCAGCCTGTCGCTGACCAGCATGTGGTCCAGCGTCTGCGCATTGCCCTGGAAATTGTAGCTGTAGCGCTCGTCGAGCGGCAGCAGCGCCTCCGCGAGATCGGTCAGCACGCGGGTGCCGCCATTGATCGTGCCGTCGAGGGTGGTGTTCGGCCGGGACCAGGCGAAATCGTTGAGGTCGCCCACCACCATGATGTTGGCGGTCGGATCGGCGGCCAGCAGCGCATCCACCCGGTCGTTGACGATCCTTGCCTGCTCGATGCGCTGCGCTTCGCTGCCCAGCACCGGCGGCTGCACGTTGCCGAACAGCGCGTTGTCGCCGCCCTTCGAGTTGAAGTGGTTGTTGATGATGGTGACTTCCTGGCCGTTGAAGCCAAAACGCGCTTCCAGCGGCTTACGGCTCGAGGCGAAATCGTCGCCGGCAAAACCATCGGCCTCGCCGATGTTCGGGTCGGTGATGCGGCGGACCAAGGTGTCCGCAACCTCGGGCGTCGCGTCGAGCAGCCTCACCTGGTCGGCGCGGTAGAGGAAGGCCGGGCGGATGTTGGCGTTGGGCTGTCCGCCATCGGTGTTGGAGGTCGTGGGATTGGCGTAGGCGAAGGCGTATTGAATGCCGTGATTGACAAAGATCAGGTTCACCAGCGTCTGCAGCGTCGTCGCGGCATCGACATCGCCGCTGATCTCGGCGCCGTCATTGTCCTGCACCTCCTGCAGCGCGACGATCATCGGCGCCTTGAGGTTGATGGCGATCTGCGCCGCATGGGCGGCGAACTTGCCAGAGCCCACATCGTCGTCGGAATTGCCGAGGCGGGCGTACAGGTCACTGCCCTGGACGCTGCCCGCCGCCGTGCTCTCCACCTTCGGGTCGAGATTCTCGACATTGTAGGAGGCGACGGTCAGCCGGCGCGCATCGCCGCCAAGGGCCGTGGTCTCGGCCTTGAGGCGCGATTCGCGCACGACCGTCGGCGCGGTGGCAACCAGCACCTCGTAGTTCTGGAAGTCGTAGTTCACCACGCCGGTCACGGAGCTGAGCTTCGCGCCGACCGAGACGGAGGGCAGATCGACCGAGGGCAGCAGATCATCGATCTGGATGCGCTCAGGGTTTGTTTCGGTCTCGCCGAGCAGCGGCGCGCCGCGAGAGGCATTGCCGCCGGGGTCCGAGGTGCCAGGGATGACCACCCAGATCTCTTCGTTCGGGGGGCCGGCGGCGTTGGAGGAATTGGCCGGATCGCGCGTGCGGAACTCGGCGGTGATGGAGACCGCGACAGGTGCGGGCAGCCGCACCAGCATGCCCTCGAGGCTCTCGTAGAAATCGATTGCGTCCGTCATGGGGTCGAAGCTGGCGAAGCTGTCGTCCTCGATCTGCCCGGTCGGCGGCAGCCGGCCCCCGGCCCCGATCACCACCGGCGCGATCGCCGTGTTGCCGCCCAGCTCCTGGACGCTGGCGCCGCTGATCGTGCTGTTCAACTGCGTCACGGTGAGGTTGTTGGTGGCGGCGCGGAACTCGCCGACCTGGGCGCCGAGCACGCGCACCGTCTCGCCCACCGTGAGCGTGCCGGCCGGCGCGCCGCCGGTGAAGACGAAGATGCCGTCCGAGGTTGCGTCGAGCGCGTCAGGCGTCGCGTCCTGCATGTAGAAGCCGTTGGTGGCGATGGCGGTAACCACGCCCTCGACATTGTAGCGATCGGCGCCGCTGTTGCCGGCCTGCGCCACGCCGCTGCCCGAGCCGGTGTCGACGGTGATCAGGCCCGAGCGGTGGCCCGCGCCCTGGATCGCCGCGATTTCGATGAAGACCAGCTCGTCATTGGTGATGGTGCCGGTGCCGCTGGCATCGGACAGTGTGGTCGTGCCGGTGGTGTCGGTCAGGTTCGACAGTTCGAGGGTGAAGGCTTCGTTCGCCTCCACGATCGTGTCGCCATTGATGATGACCGAGATCGTCTGGCTGAGCGCGCCGTCGGCCGCGAAGGTCAGCGTGCCGCTGCTGGCGACATAGTCGCTTGCCGCCGTGGCGGTGCCGTCGGCGGTGGCGAAATCGATGGTGAAGGCGCCGAGATTGCCGCCGCGGGCGACGGTGAAGGTCAGCAAGGCGGTGCCCGCATCGCCTTCGGCGATCGAGACATCGTTGATCGCCACGCTCTCGGCTGCAGGCGCCCCGAGAAAATTCTGGCCGGCATTGACGGCGCCGGGGCTGTCATCGCTGGTGGCAGTCCAGGTGAAATCGGCATAATCGTCCCCGCTGCCGACCAGATGCAGCGAGCCGCCCGCCGCCTCGGTACCAGCCTCGGCGATGCCGATATCGGTGCTGGCCAATCCATTGGCCGCGCCGCCAGAAGCGGTGAAACCGCCCTCGTAGCTCAGGAACTGGACGACGGCGCCCAGGTTATCGACCAGCGCAATGCCGTCCGGCTGCGTCGCCGTGGCGTCGCCATTCTGGATGCCGTTCGAGGGGTAGGACACGCTTATGGTGCCGAAACCGTTCGATTGGTTGGCGATGACGCCGTTCAGCGCCGTGGTGGAATAGCTCGTCAACTGCGTCGGGTTGCCATTGTAGAGCACCAGCGACCAGCCGGTGAGGTCGGTGCCGGCGGTGCCCGCCACCTCGATGAACTCGCCGGCGTCGGTGCCGGTGTTGTCGTAATGGAATTCGTTGATCCAGACAGCCATGGCGATTCTCCCCGCGGTCGTCGGCGACGCGTTAAGACTTCAGTCTAGCGGTTATTCTTGACGAATGGATAACGGAAGCATGACGGGACGCGGAAGAATTTCGCGCCCCGTCCGTGCCGGAAGACCTCAGTTGCCGACGCGCACGAAGCGCAGCGGGACGTAGTTGTCGGCCAATTGCTGGAGCTGGATGTTCTGCCGCGCCGCCCAGATCACGGTCTGCTGATGCAGCGGGATGTGGCCGACCTGGTCGGTGTGGAGGCGCATCGCTTCCTCGATCATGCCCTGGCGCTTGGTGATGTCGGTCTCGATTGCCATGGCATTGACCAGCTCGTCGAAGCGGGGATTGGTGAAGCCGCCGACGTTGAACAGACCGCGGTCACGCTCGCGGCTCGCCATCAGATTGAAAAAGGCATTGTGAGCGTCGTAGGTGTTGGGCGTCCAGCCGAGCATGTAGAAGCTGGTGTTGTAGCGCGGGCCGAGGATCTCGGCGAAATAGCGCGCGCGGGTCTGCGCCGCGAGCGTCACGCGGATGCCGACGCGGGCGAGCATCGCCACGGCGGCGGTGCAGATCGCCTCGTCATTCACGTAGCGATCGTTCGGGCAATCGAGTGTCACGCCAAAGCCGTTCGGGTACCCGGCCTCGGCCAGCAGCCGGCGCGAGAGGTCCGGGTTGAACTCGGGGACGCGGTCGCCGGCCTCGGTATGGCCGTTCACCCCCGGGCCGATCATCAGCCCGGTCGGCCGCGCCTGGCCGCGCATCACGGTGCGCACGATGGCGGTTCGGTCGATGGCGTGGTTCACGGCGCGGCGCACGCGCACATCCTGGAAGGGGTTGCGGCCGCGCACATCGGATTTCAGCA
>JBBSCP010000241.1:0-7341 GCA_038250135.1 Acetobacterales bacterium
GCACCGCGATCGGCAGGCTCGGCGCCTTCACGGGCGATACTTCTCCGGCTCCAGCCGCGCCTTCAGGTATGACAGCAGCGGAAACGCGCCCGTGCAGAAGGCCAGCAGTACGCCCCAGGCGCCCTCCCGGTAGCCCTTCCGCGACACGTAGGATTTGAAGGCACGGCTCACGAACCGCCGGCAATTTCCGGGCAGCGTGCCGATATCGCCGCTCGCCAGCAGATCAGCCGCCTTGGCGGATGAGTATTTGTCGAGCCGCTTCAGCATGTCCGAGATGTCGCGATCGACCAGATGCACCAGCGCACCCTCGGTGATCTTTGGCCCCTCCTGCCCCACCCAGTCGAGGCCCGGATGCACACGCTGCGCGCGCCAGGATTTCGCCCCGCGCCGGAACAGGCGCGGCACCGAGGTCGTGCCGAAACTGCCGGCCCAGCCGTGCCGCAGCAGCCGCTCGCCGACGTAATTGTCCACCGGGACCTGGTGCCAGGCGTGGGTGGACGTGCCGATCACCCGCCGCACGGCGAGCGCGAGCGGCGGGTTCACCCGCTCATCGGCATCGACTTCGAGTATCCAATCGCCGGTACAGACCGCGATGCCGGCATTGCGGCGCGCGCCTTCGAGCTCCCAGGCGCCTTCCAGCACCTGCGCGCCGGAAGCGGCGGCGATGGAACCACTCGCATCGGTGCTGCGGTCGAGCACCACCACGACCTCATCCGCAAACGCCACGGAGGCCAGGCAATCGGGCAGACGCGCAGCCTCGTTGCGGGCGACGATCAGCGCGGACAGGCGGAGGGGCCGCTGGGGAGGCAACACCTCCCCTTCGGCCAAGCGCCCCAACCTCACGCCGTCCGGTCTGAGCCGCCGCCCGACAGCGCAGCCTGTGCCGCAGCCAGGCGCGCCACTGGCACGCGGTAGGGCGAGCAGGAGACGTAATCGAGCCCGACCTTGCCGCAGAAATGGATCGAGGCCGGGTCCCCGCCATGTTCGCCGCAGATGCCGAGTTTCAGGCCCGGCTTGGTCTTGCGGCCCTTGATCGCGGCGATCTCCACCAGCGCGCCGACACCCTCGATGTCCATCGAGACGAAAGGGTCGCGGGCGAGGATGCCCTTCTCGACATAGAAGGGCAGGAACTTGCCGGCATCGTCGCGCGACAGGCCGAAGACGGTCTGCGTCAGGTCGTTGGTGCCGAAGCTGAAGAAATCGGCACTTTCGGCGATCGCATCGGCGGTCAGCGCCGCGCGCGGCAGCTCGATCATCGTGCCGACCTGATAGACGATGTGGTAGTCACTCTCGGCGAAGACCTCGCCGGCGATGCGGTCCACCAGCGCCTTGGAGATTTCCAGCTCGCGCCGGGTCATCACCAGCGGGATCATGATCTCCGGCACGGGAGCGGCGCCGGTTTCCTTGCCGGTGGCGACGGCGGCTTCGAAAATCGCGCGCACCTGCATCTCGTAGATTTCGGGGAAGGTCATGCCGAGGCGGCAGCCGCGATGGCCGAGCATCGGGTTGGCTTCCGACAGGTCCGCCACGCGCCGCTTCATCGCGTTCACATCGGCGCCGAGGCTTTCGGCCACCTCCTCGATTTCGCTGTCCTTGTGCGGCAGGAATTCGTGCAGGGGCGGGTCGAGCAGGCGGATGGTGACGGGCAGGCCCGCCATGATCCGGAACAGGTCGAGGAAGTCCTTGCGCTGGAAGGGCAGCAGGCGCGCGAGGGCATCGCGGCGGCCTTCCTCGGTCTCCGCCATGATCATCTGCCGCACGGCGCCGATGCGCTCGGGGTCGAAGAACATGTGCTCGGTACGGCACAGGCCGATGCCCTCGGCGCCGAATTTGCGCGCCGTTTCAGCGTCGAGCGGGGTTTCGGCATTGGCGCGCACCTTCATCTTGCGCACCTTGTCCGCCCATTCCATCAGCGTCGCGAAATCGCCCGACAGCTTGGGTTCGATCATCGGCACGGTGCCGACGAAGACCTCGCCCGTTGCGCCATCGAGCGTGATGGTCTCCCCCGCATGCACGATCTTGCCGCCGGCCGAGAGCGCCTGCGCGACGTAATCGACCGTGATGGAACCCGCCCCGGCCACGCAGGGCCTGCCCATGCCGCGCGCCACGACCGCCGCGTGGCTGGTCATCCCGCCACGCGTGGTGAGGATGCCCTTCGCGGCGTGCATGCCGTGGATGTCCTCGGGGCTCGTCTCGATGCGCACGAGAATGACGGATTCGCCCTTCTGCGCGCGCACCTCTGCATCTTCGGAAGTGAACACCACCACGCCGCAGGCGGCGCCCGGGCTCGCCGGCAGGCCCTTCGCCATCGCCTTGCGCGGTGCCTTGGGGTCGAGGGTGGGGTGCAGCAACTGGTCGAGCGATTTCGGATCGACGCGCTTGATCGCTTCGGTCTGGTCGATCAGCCCCTCGCGCGCCATGTCCACCGCGATCTTGAGGCTCGCGGCGGCGGTGCGCTTGCCGTTTCGGGTTTGCAACATGTACAGCTTGTTCTGCTGCACCGTGAACTCGATGTCCTGCATGTCGGCATAGTGTTTTTCGAGCTTGGCGCGAACCTCGACGAGCTCGGCATAGGCCTTGGGCATCACCGTTTCCATGCTGCGCTCGCCGGGCTTGGCGCGCGCCTCGGCCATGGGTTGCGGCGTGCGGATGCCCGCCACCACGTCCTCGCCCTGCGCATTCACCAGGTATTCGCCGTAGAAGAAATTCTCGCCCGTGCTTGGGTCGCGCGTGAAGCAGACGCCGGTGGCGCAATCCTCGCCCATATTGCCGAACACCATGGCCTGGACGTTCACGGCCGTGCCCCAGCCGGCGGGGATTTCGTGGAGGCGGCGATAGGTATTGGCGCGCGGGTTCATCCAGCTGCCGAACACCGCCCCGATCGCGCCCCACAACTGCGCGTGCGGGTCCTGGGGGAAAGGATGCCCCGTGACTTCCTCGACCATGTCCTTGTAGCCCGCGACCACGCGGTGCCAGTCCTGGGCGGTGAGCTGCGTATCCTCATCGACGCCGGCATCGAGCTTCACATGCTCGATGATCTCCTCGAAGCGATGATGATCGACGCCGAGCACGACCGAGCCGAACATCTGGATGAAGCGGCGATAGCTGTCCCAGGCAAAGCGCGCATCGCCAGAAGCGGCGGCCAGGCCATCGACGGTCGCGTCGTTGAGGCCGAGGTTCAGCACGGTGTCCATCATGCCCGGCATGGAGACCCGCGCGCCGGAGCGCACCGAGACCAGCAGCGGCTTGTGCGTGTCGCCGAATTTCACGCCGACCGCGGCCTCGATCCGGGCGAGGCCTTCGGCCACCTGGTCGCGCAGCACGGTGGGGTAGGTCTGCTTGTGGTCGTAGTAGTAGGTACAGACTTCGGTGGTGATGGTGAAGCCGGGCGGCACGGGCAGGCCGATGCTCGCCATTTCAGCCAAATTCGCGCCCTTGCCACCCAGCAGGTTGCGCATGTCAGCGCGGCCTTCGTTGTGACCCGCGCCGAACGAGTAGACCCACTGCGTCATTGGACCGCGTTCTCCCGCAAACTGGTATGGCTGATGAGCGCGAGGGCGCTCAGCCTTCGATCTTGGAAAAGTCTGCAACGCCATCCATGGCGCCGCGCAGCCGCGCAAGCAAGCGCAGGCGGTTCAAACGGAGCGAATTGTCGGGGTCATTGACGATGACGCGCTCGAAAAACGTGTCCAGCAGGGGGCGCAGCGCGGCCAGCGCCGACATGGCCGATGCGTAATCTTCGGCCGCCAGCGCGACGGCGACGGCCGGTTCGGCCGAATCGAGGGCGGCGGCGAGCGCCTGTTCTTCGGGGAGGGTCAGCAGCGCGGGATCGACGACGCCGGTATGGGGACCGTCCTTCTTGTCCTCAATTCGAAGAATGTTCTGGGCGCGCTTATAGGCGGCGAGAAGGTTGGTGCCCTCGCTGCCTTCGACCAACGCGGCCAGAGCGTCGGCGCGGGCAAGAATTCGGAGAATGTCGTCGTCAGCGCCAATGGAGGCGGCAACGAGATCGTGGCGGCCACCCTCGGCGCGGAGCTGGACGCGTAGGCGTTCGAGGAGGAAGTCCAGCAGCCCTGTGGCGAACGCCGCGACCATCGGCGGATGTGCCGAGCCCTTGGCCGGCTGCCAGCCTGATACGAGCTTTTCCTGCGCTACCGCCATACCGAACTCCGGCCGCGCACTCTCGCCCATCGCTTGCGGGTAGCCGAAGAAAGCCTCGGCAAGCGCATCCGTGAGGCGCAGGCGTAGGCCGTTCTCGCGGATGATGCGGATGATGCCAAGCGCTGCGCGGCGCAGCGCGAAGGGATCGCCGCTGCCGGTCGGGCGTTCATCCACCGCGAAGAAACCCACCAGCGTGTCGAGCTTGTCCGCCAGCGCCACCGCGATCGCGACGGGTTCATTCGGCACCGCATCACCGGGACCGGCCGGGCGATATTGCGCGGCGATCGCCTCCGCCACACGCGGATCCTCGCCGGAGTGGCGCGCGTAGTAGCGGCCGATGATGCCTTGCAATTCAGGAAACTCGCCGACCAGCCCGGTGGCTAGATCGGCCTTGGCGAGACGCGCTGCGCGTGACGCCGCATCACGCGTGGCACCCACATGCGGCGCGAGCCAGCGCGCCAGAGTCTCCAGCCGCTGCACCCGCTGCCCCTGAGTGCCAAGCTTCGCGTGGAACACGACACTGTCGAGCTTCGGCAAATAGGATTCGAGCCGCTGCTTCCGGTCCTGGTCCCAAAAGAAGCGCGCATCCGAGAGTCTCGCACGCAGCACGCGTTCATTGCCGGCGATCAGCGTGGCGCCGCCATCGCTCGGCACGATGTTCGCGACCAGCCCGAAGAAAGGTGCTGCGGACCCGTCGGGCTTCGTCAGGGAAAAATAGCGCTGGTTCACGCGCATGGTCGTGCGCATCAACTCGGGCGGCAAATCCATGAAGGCGTCGTCGATGCGACCCAGCAGCGGCACCGGCCATTCCACCAACCCTGCCACCTCCTCCAGCAAGCCGCGATCCGGCACCACCGACACGCCCTGCGCGGCGGCGAGCGCGGCAAGGCCGTCCTCGATCAGGCGCATCCGCTCGGCCGCATCCACCAGCACATGGCGCACGCGCAGGCCGGCCTCGAACTCGGAAAAGTCGCGCACGGCGAAGGCGCCGGGGGACATGATGCGGTGGCCCTCGGTGAGGTCGCCACTTTCGAGGCCCGGCACTTCCTCGATCGCGAAGGGCACCACCGCGCCGTCGAGCACGCACAGGATGCGATGCAGCGGCCGTACCCAGGTGAAGGGGCCGTTCCAGCGCATGGATTTCGGCCAGGAGAAGCCGCGGATCAATCCCGGCATGGCGCGCGCCACCATGTCATGCGCCGTCACGCTCTCACCCGGCTTCTGCAGCACCCAGAAGCCGTTCTGCTCCACCAGCATGTCCCGCGTTGCGCCATGCTTGCGCAAAAAGCCTTCCAGCGCGGTCTCAGGGGCGGCGGTGCGCGGGCCGCGTTCCTCGCGACCTTCGGTCGTCACGCCCGCGCGCAGCGTCGCCACCAAGCCAATACGGCGCGGCCCGTAGAAGCCACGCGGCGCACCTTCCAAAACCGGCGCAAGCGCACTCGCAAAAACTCGGCAAAGATCCTCGGCGCCGCGCGCCTGCATGCGGGCGGGGATTTCCTCGCTGAACAATTCGAGGAGCAGTTCGGGCATCAGATCGCCGCCTTCACATCGGTTTGGGCAAAGTCATTGCCCGTGAACAGCAGGGGTTCCGCCCGCTCCATCGCCAGCGCATAGGCGAAGCAATCGCCCAGGTTCAGCGCTGCCTTGTGCCGGCCCTTGCCATAGCGCCGCCAGCCTTCCTGCGCGAGGCGCGCGGTGCGCTCCGTCACCGGGCAGATCTCGATGCCGACGCCGGCGATCCAACGCTCCAGCTGTGCGCCACCCGCCTCGCCGCCGCGGCCTTCGAGCACCATCGTCACCTCGACCAGCGTCGCGGCCGACATGCGAAGCGCGGCCGAGGACGCGACGCGTTCCTCGAAATTCTGCCGGTCAGGCTCGTCGAGGATGATCGAAACGATCGCGGAGGTATCGACGATCACTTCGGCAGGCCGTTCTCATCATACAAATCCGAATGGTCGGAGCTGCGCAGATGCGGCGGCACAATTTCGCGCATGCGCGCCTGGATGTCGCGCATCAGCGCCATCCGCTTCTCGTAATCCGGGTGGCGCTGCGGCTTGGCCTGCGCGGCTTCGACCCGCGCGAGACGTTCCTCCAGCGCCGAGACAACGGCCTGCGTCTTGCTCTCGCCGGTCAGCGCGACCAGGCGGGAGACGAGCTCATCCGCCCGCACGCTCTTGATGTTCAACTGGCCCATGGCGCCCTCATGGTAGAATTTTACCGAGTCATGGTAGAAAACACCAGCCATGGCAAGCTCAAACGGTCTCGCCCTCCACCCAGGCCTCGCAACAGGCTTTTGCGAGATTGCGCACGCGGCCGATATAGGCGGCGCGCTCGGTCACGCTGATGGCGCCGCGCGCGTCGAGCAGGTTGAAACGGTGGCTCGCCTTGATGCACTGGTCATAGGCCGGCAGCGCCAGGGGCGGGTCGAAGGCCAGCAGCGACTGGCACTCGGCC
Source organism: Acetobacterales bacterium (assembly GCA_038250135.1). Classification (GTDB taxonomy): domain Bacteria; phylum Pseudomonadota; class Alphaproteobacteria; order Acetobacterales; family Acetobacteraceae; genus Falsiroseomonas. The sequence continues at coordinate 6,616 of JBBSCP010000241.1, forward strand.
TCGGCATCCGCGAAATGGCGGAACAGCATCGCCGTGTCGGCGCCGGTGAAATTGTGGTGGCTGTATTCCACCTCGGCGCGGTGAAACACGTCCCGATAAGTGACACCCTTGCCGTTGAAATCGAGGTCGTAAACGTCGTCCTTGTTCTGGATGAACATGGCCAGGCGCTCGAGCCCGTAGGTCATCTCGAAGCTCGGCACTTCGCAGGCGATGCCACCGACCTGCTGGAAATAGGTGAACTGGCCGACTTCCATGCCGTCGCACCAGACCTCCCACCCCAGGCCCCAGGCGCCGAGCGTGGGGCTTTCCCAATCATCCTCGACGAAGCGGAAATCATGCTTGAGGGGATCGAGGCCGAGGTCGCGGTAGCTCGCGATCAGCAAATCCTGCGCGTCGCGCGGGCACGGCTTCATGATGACCTGGTACTGGTAGTAGTGCTGCAGGCGGTTCGGGTTCTCGCCGAAGCGGCCATCGGCGGGACGACGCGAGGGCTGCACATAGGCCGCCGCCCAGGGCTTCGGTCCCAGCGCGCGCAGCGTGGTTGCCGGGTGGAAGGTGCCGGCGCCGACCTCCATGTCGTAGGGTTGAAGAATCAGGCAGCCCTGCGCGCTCCAGAATTTGTGGAGGCGCAGGATGATCTCCTGGAAGCTCGGCGGCGTATCGGTCATGCTCGGGTGCGGTCTTGTCGTGTGGGGGTGCGCGCCTTCAATACCGCCCGGCCGGGGC
>JBBSCP010000242.1:0-7301 GCA_038250135.1 Acetobacterales bacterium
GAGCGCGCGCAGCAGCGTATTGGCATGGCCGCCCTGCACGATGATGCCGATCTCGCCGAGGTCGCCCGGGATGTGTTCGTTCAGCGCATGCTCGACGATGAAGCGCTTCGCGGCGGGGAAGCGCCGGTTGATCTTGTCGTGTTCTTGCCGGTAGGTGCTGGGTGGCAGGATGACGCGCGAATAGTCGAAGACCGGCTCGGTCAGTGGCGTGTGCAGGCTCACCTTCGGCTTGACGTTGTCCCGCGCCACGAAGCGGCCACGCAAATGGCAGGCGCGGATGCGCAACTCCACCATCACCGGCGTCGAGGTCGCCTCCGACAATTCGAATGCGCGGCCGATGGTGCGCACGAGATTCTCGTGATTCGGCCGTGGGTCGAGCAACCAGATCGAGGACTTCATCGCGAAAGCATGCGTGCGCTCCTGCATGATCGAGGCGCCTTCACCGTAATCCTCGCCCACCACCATCACCACGCCGCCGATTACGCCGGCCGAGGCGAGGTTGGACAGGGCATCAGAGGCGACATTGGTGCCGACGGTGGATTTCCACACGGCGCAACCACGCACAGGATAGTTGATGCTGGCGGCGAGCATCGAGGCGGCACCGGCCTCGTTCGCCGCCGGCACGTAAAGCACGCCCAATTCATCGAGCAGCGGCTTGGCGTCGTTGAACACGTCCAGCAAATGCGAGACTGGCGAGCCCTGGTAGCCGGTGACGTAGGAAACGCCCGATTCCAACAGGGCCTTGGTGACGGCAAGGATGCCCTCACCCTCGAAGATTTCGCCCTCGCCCTTGCGCAGCAGCGTGACTTCCTTCGCGAAGGATCGCTCCATGCGGCTGGCTCCCATTCTCGCGTGAAGACCGGCAGGGCTGACTCCCGCAAGGAAGGCGCTTTCAACCGGATATAACCACTTGCATACATCCTGCGCGGGTGATTACCATGCGTCAAGGAGATTTCCGCATGGACATGCCGTTCCCATCTGGCCTCTCGCCCGAAACGATGGTGCAGGAGGGGCGCGTGCACCGCGCCGCCTATGTGGACCCCGCCATCTTCGAACTCGAGATGCAGCGCATCTTCGGCCGCGCCTGGCTGTATCTGTGCCATGAGAGCCAGGTGGCGGAGCCCGGGCGCTTCTTCACCACGCAGATGGGGCGGGAGCCGGTGATCGTGGTGCGGGCGCGCGACGGCGCGCTGCATGTCGTGTTCAACCGCTGCACGCATCGCGGCGCGAAGCTCGCCATCGATGAGCAGGGCGCGGTCAAGCGCTTCGTCTGCTGCTATCATGGCTGGGCGTTCGAGCTTGATGGCCGCTTGGCCGAGGTGCCCTTGCCCGAAGGCTACGGCGCAGCGTCCTACCCGCCGGCCGACGGGTCGCTTGATCTGGTCCGCGTGCCGCGCGTGCGCAACTATCGCGGCTTCATCTTCGCGAGCCTGGCGGCCGAGGGGCCGGGGCTGGAGGAATGGCTCGGCCCGGTCATCACCTCCTTCGACGACATGGTGGACCGTGCGCCTGGCGGGGTGCTGGAAGTGGCCGGCGGCGTTTCGCGCCACGCCTATGACGGCAATTGGAAGCTGGTGATCGAAAACCACAACGACACGCTGCACCCGCGCTTCGTGCATGCCAGCTCCGTCGCCGCCGCGCGTGACCAGAAGGACAGCGTGCACAGCGATGGCGCGGGCGAAGTCCAGATCAAGCAGATGCGCCAGAACGGCGCGCCGGCGCATGTGTGGGAAGGCCTTGGCATCTGGGCGAGCCACCACGGCCATTCCTTCATGGGCGACTACCACACCGATGCGAACATGGCCGCGCGCGCCGAGGAAGACCCGGTGCAGAAGGCCTATCGCACGGCGCTGGAGGAAACCCACGGCCCTGAGCGCACGCGCGAGATCCTCGCCGTGCAGCGCTTCAACACCGTGGTCTACCCGAACCTCTCGTTCATGAGCCGCTTCCGGCAATTGCGCGTGGTGCAGCCGGTCGGCGTGAACCGCACCGTCGTTGTCACCTATACCTTCCGCATGCCCAAGGCACCGCCCGAGATGTTCCGCGATAGCATCGCCTTCGCCAATGTGGTGAACGGCGTCGGCTCGCTCGTGCTGACCGACGACCTCGAAACCTATGCGCGCGTGCAGGACGGCTTGACGAGCCAGGGCGGCGATTGGGTGGATGTGCGCCGCGGCATGGGCGGCGACGCGAACGAGGCCAATGGCAGTTTGCGCGGGCAAACCGGTACCAGCGAGATCCACCTGCGATCGCAATTCGCGGCCTGGCGCCGCTGGATGGCGGCATGAGCGCAGTGCTGGAGCGACCCGCGGTGGCGGACCCCGCGCTGGTCGCGCTCGTGGTGCGCGAGGCTGCGCTGCTCGATGCCTGGGCGTTGGAGGAATGGCTTTCGCTGTATGCGCCGGTCTGCGCCTATTGGGTACCGACCGAATGGGACCAGGCGGACCCGCACGCCACGGTCAGCCACATCTATGATGACCGGCGCCTGCTGGAGACCCGTGTGCGGCGCTTCAAGCATGCGATGTTCCACGCGCAGAAGCCGCCGAGCCGCACGATACGACTCTGCACCAATTTCCGCGCCGGCCCGATGCCGGGTAGCGTGGTGTGTTCGTACGAGGTCGCCGAGTTCCGCAACCAGAAGCATCGTCGCTATGTCGGTCGTGCGCACTATCAGGTGGATGCCGCCGGGCTTATCACCCAGAAGCGCTTCGACCTGATCGATTGCGACGCGGTGCAGGACGGCATCTCCATCATTCTGTAGGACGCCACGACATGTTGTCACGCCGAAGCCTGTCCCTGCTGCCGCTGCTCACGCTGCCCGGCATAGCCGCCGCGCAGCCGGCTTTTCCGCAACGCCCGCCGCGCATCATCGTGCCCTTCACGCCCGGGGGGTCGCTTGATGTGGCGGCGCGCATCCTCGCGGAGGAAAGCGGCAAGCGCTGGGCGCATGCGGCGGTGGTGGAAAACCGCCCCGGCGCGTCCGGCAACATCGCCGCCGAACTCGTCGCGCGCGCAGTGCCGGATGGGCACATCATGCTCATCGTCAGCAACAACATGATCACCATGAATCCGCATATCGGGCCGATGGCGATCGACCCGCTGACGGACCTCGTACCGGTGGCGATGCTGGCGCAAAGCCCCTTCGTGATCGTGGTGGGCGCGGAGTCGCCGGCGCGCGATGTCGCCGGGCTGATTGCGCTGGCGCGCGCGCGGCCTGGACAGGTTACCTACGGCTCGGTCGGCAATGGATCGCCACACCACCTGGCCATGGCGATGCTGGCGCGCATGGCGGGCGTGGAAATGACGCATGTGCCCTATCGCGGCACGCCCGATGCCTTGACGGATGTGGCGGGCGGGCGTGTCACCGCCATGGCATCGCCCTTCGGCCCGGCGCTCGGTCTGATCCAGGGGCAGCGCCTGCGGGCCCTCGCGGCCGCGGGCGCACAGCGGCTGCCCTGGTTGCCGGATCTACCCACCGTGGCGGAAAGCGGCCTGCCCGGCTTCGATGCCGGAAGCTGGCTCGCGCTGGCGCTGCCCAAGGGGGCCCCGGCGCCAATCGTTGCGTTGTTGGCGGATTTCGCGATTTCGGTGATGCAGGACCCGCGGCTGCGTGGCTCCTATGACCGCCAGGCGCTGCAGCCGGATCCAATGGGGCCGGAAGCCACTGGCGCGCTGTGGCGGCGCGAGCATGCGGCCTGGGGCCAGGTGATTCGCGACGCCGGCATCACGGCAGGATGAACGACGCGATCGACCTTCCGGTCGAAGCCGCTTCCGATAATCGCCTCTGGGGCAGCGATGTGGTGGCGGATACGCTGCGTGCGCTGGGCATTCCCTATGTCGCGCTCAATCCCGGTGCGTCCTTTCGCGGGCTGCATGACAGCCTGGTCAACCGCCTCGGCAATCGCGCGCCGCAAATGCTGCTGTGCCTGCACGAGAACGCCGCCGTTGCGCTGGCGCATGGCTATGCGAAGGCGAGCGGTCGGCCGATGGCAGCGATTCTGCACAGCAATGTCGGCCTGCTGAACGGCGCGATGGGCGTGTTCAACGCCTGGGCGGATCGCGCACCGATCCTGGTGATCGGTGCCACCGGCCCGGTGGATGCGGCGCAGCGCCGCCCCTGGATCGACTGGCTGCACACCATGCAGGACCAGGGCGCGCTGCTGCGCGGCTACGTGAAGTGGGACGCGCAGCCCGCCAGCGCCGAGGCCGCGGTGGAGGCCCTGCTGCGCGCCGCCCAGATCATGGACCGCGCGCCGCGCGGGCCGGTCTACATCAACCTCGACGCCGCGATGCAGGAGCGCGCGCTGACGAGTCCAGTTTCGGTGCCGGACATTGCGCGCTACGCGCCGCCGCCGCCGGTAGCACCCAACCCGGGCTTGCTCGCGCAGGCCGCGACGCTGCTGCGTGGCGCGGCGCGGCCGGCCATGCTGATCGGCCGTGGCACCACGGCGGCGGGATGGCCAGCGCGCGTAGCCCTGGCCGAGGCGCTGGGCGCGGCCGTGATCACCGATCTCAAACAACCTGCCTGCTTCCCGACGCTGCATCCGCTGCACGCCGGTGCGCCCGGCTTCACACTCGCCCCGGCGGCCGAGGCGGCGTTGCGCGCGGCGGACGTCGTGTTGGCGCTCGATTGGGTCGATCTGGCGGGCACGCTGCGCGCTGCGCGCGCCACCGGCCAGGTGGTGACCGTCTCGCCAGACCAGCGCGGCCACAACGGCTTCGCCATGGATCATCAGGCATTGCCGCCCGCCGACCTGTTCTTCGACAACGAGCCTGATGCCTTCGTCGATGCGCTGCTGCCCCTCCTCACGCCAGGCGCCATGCAGCTGTTGCGGGACGAGGCAGCGCCTTCCTACACCGCACTCGATACGGCCCGCCTGGGCGCGGAGCTGCGCCTGGCCCTGGCCGGGCGAGCCGCCGCGCTGCTGCGCGTGCCGCTCGGCTGGGATGCGGCGGCGTGGCCTCTCGCTGCGCCGGGCGATTATCTCGGCTATGATGGCGGCGGTGGCATAGGCTCCGGCCCCGGCATGGTGGTGGGCGCGGCGCTCGCGCTGCGTGATGCCGGCGACCCGCGCCTGCCCGTGGCGGTGACCGGCGACGGCGATGCGCTGATGGGCCTGCAGGCGCTGTGGACGGCGGCGCGGCACCGGGTGGCCCTGCTGCTGGTCATCGCGAATAATCAGTCCTTCTACAATGACGAGGTGCACCAGGAACGCGTGGCGCGCGAGCGTGGCCGGCCGGTCGCGAACAAATGGATCGGCCAAGCGATCCGCGACCCGGACCCGGATTTTGCGACGCTCGCGCGCGGCCTCGGTTGCGTCGGCATCGGCCCGGCGATCGGCCTCGATGCCTGGCGCGCGGCGCTGGCCGAGGGTGTGGCGCGCGTCGCCGCGGGCGAAACGGTCGTTGTCGATGTGCGCGTGCTGCCGGGCTACACACCCTCGGTCGCGCGGGTAATCGACGATTGAAAGCCTGCCCGGACAACGCTTCAGCAGAAATCCACTACCCAGGAGAAAGCCGCATGATCACCCGCCGCGCATTGCCCCTTCTGGGCCTGCCCTTCCTCGCCGCGCCGGCGCGCGCCCAGGCACCGGGCGCCGCGACCTGGCCGCAACGGCCGCCGCGCATCATCGTGCCCTTCACCCCCGGCGGATCGCCCGATGTCCTCGCACGACTATTGGCCGACGAAAGCAGCCGTCGCTGGCCGCACACCATCGTCGTTGAGAACCGCCCCGGCGCCGGCGGCAACATCGCCGCCGATTTCGTCGCGCGCAGCGCGCCGGATGGCCACACCATCCTGCTGATGAGCAACAACATCGTCTCGGTGAACCCGCATATCAGCCGCATGGCGTTCGACCCCCTGACGGACCTGGTGCCGGTGGCGCTGCTGGCGCGCAGCCCGCTGGTGATCCTGGTCAATCAAGCCTCGCCGGTGCAGGACATGGCGGGGCTGATCGCCTTGGCGCGCGCCCAGCCCGGCGCCGTGACCTATGCCTCGGCCGGCAATGGCTCGCCGCACCATTTGGCCATGGCGCTGCTGGCAAGCCGCGCGGCGATTGAGCTGACGCATGTGCCCTATCGCGGCACCGGCCCCGCGCTGACCGATCTGGTGGGCGGGCGCGTGGTGGCGATGGCATCGCCCTATGGCACCGCGCTGCCGCTCATCCAGGACCGCCGGGTACGCCCGCTGGCCTGGGCTGGCGCCAGCCGCCTCCCCTGGCTGCCCGACCTGCCGACGGTGTCGGAGGCCGTGCTGCCGGGCTTCGATGCCAACACCTGGCTCGCGCTGGCGGTGCCGCGCGGCACGCCGGCTACGGTCATTGCGACCCTCACGGAGCTTGCCGTCTCGACCATCGAAAGCCCGCGCGTGCGGGAGCAACTCGACCGCCAGGGCATCGTTGCCGAGGCCGCCGGAGCCGACGTATTGGGCGCCATGTGGCAGCGCGAAAATGCCGAATGGGGCGCGGTGATCCGGGAAGCGCGCATCACCGGCGAGTGAGGCGGTGGCTCGCGCAACCGTTTGTTTGATCGCGTGATTCTGGTCTCCGGTGCCTTCGCACCTGCGGCCATCACGCGACGAGCACTTCACATGCCGGCGCGATGCACCACCCGGCCGCCGAGGATCGTCATCAACGCCCGCGTCTCCCTGAGCCGTTCCGGATCGACGGCCAGGATGTCCTGCGACAGCACGACCAGATCGGCCAGCTTGCCAGGCTCGATCGAGCCCAGATCAGCTTCGGCACCGAGCAGCACGGCATTGTTGCGGGTATAGAGCGTCAGCGCCTCGCGCGGCGTGATCGCCCATTCCGGGCCGAGCCGGTAGCCCGCCAGCGTGCCGCGCGTGGTCATCCACCACATGGATTGGAACGGATCGCCGGGGACCACCGGCGCATCGGTGCCACCGCCGACATGCACGCCGGCATCGATGATGCGTCGGATCGGGATGGAGTAGGCCGCGCGCTCATCGCCCCACCAGCGGCGCTGGTTGTGGCCGAGCAGAACCGGGTGATTCTGCGCCGTCGCCATGATGCCGCGCCGCGCCATCTGCGCCAGCGCGTCTGGCGTCGGCAGGAAGATGTGCATCACCGTCCAGCGCAGCGGGCGGATTGGGCCGAGTTCGTCCTCCACCTGGCCATAGAGGCGCGTGATCAGGTCGATGGTGTAGTCGCCCACCGCATGGGTCTGGATTTGAAGCCCCGCGCGGTGGATCAGGCGCAGCCCTTCCACCAGTTCCGCCTCGCCGCCGGCCGGCAGCAGCAGGATGCCGCGGTAGTCCGGATTGGTCTGCTCGCCGGGCACGA
>JBBSCP010000243.1:0-7284 GCA_038250135.1 Acetobacterales bacterium
CCCTCGGGCGTCTTGAAATCGATGTTCTGCGTCGGGTCCTTGATGTCGCAGGTTTTGCAGTGGACGCAGTTCTGCGCATTGATCACGAGGCGCATCGGACCTTCGCCATTGCCGGCCTCCGCCCCCACCGCCTCATAAACACCGGCGGGGCAGTAGCGGCTTTCGGGGCTCGCGAACTGCGCCCAGTTCACGCCCTGCCAGCGCGCCGGATCACGCAGCACCAGGTGCGATGGCTGGTCTTCCTCGTGATTGGTATTCGACAGGAACACCGATGACAGGCAGTCGAAGCTGATCACACCGTCGGGCTTGGGATAGGCGATGCGCGGTGCCTCCGCGGCCTTGGTCAGCGTCGTGTGGTCCTCGTGATGCGTCCAGGTCCAGGGCGCACGGCCGCGGAAGACGTAGGTGTCCACCGCCGCCGCCGCCATGCCGCCCCAAAAGCCGAACTTCGCGAAGCCGGGGCGGATGTTGCGCACCGCCTGCAGCTCCTCCCACACCCAGCTCGCCTGCAACTTTGCCGGATAGCTCTCCAGCACCGGCGGCACGGCGGCCCCCATGGCCTCCGCGATCACTTCGGCTGCCACCATGCCGGACTTCATCGAGGTGTGCGTGCCCTTGATCTTGGGCACGTTGAGGAAGCCCGCCGTGTCGCCCACCAGGAGCCCGCCGGGGAAGACCAGCTTCGGGATGGCCTGGATGCCGCCCTCGTTCAGCGCCCGCGCGCCGTAGGAAATCCGCTTGCCGCCTTCGAGGAAGCCGCGCACCGCCGGATGCGTCTTGAAGCGCTGGAATTCGTCGAAGGGCGAGAGCCAGGGGTTGGGGTAGTCCAGCCCCACCACGAAGCCGACGCTGACCAGGTTCTCGCCGAACATGTACAGCCACGACCCTCCATAGGTGTCGGACGTCATCGGCCAGCCGGTGGAATGCCACACGAGCCCGGGGGTGTGCTTGTCCTTCGGGACCTCCCACAGCTCCTTCATTCCCAGCGCGAAGGTCTGGGGTGCCACGCCGTCGCGCAGCTTGAAGCGCTCGAACAGCACCTTGGTCAGGCTGCCGCGACAGCCCTCGGCAAAGACCGTGACGGTGGCGCGGAGCTCCATCCCGGGCTGGTATTTCGGCCCTTTCTCGCCATCGCGGCCGATGCCCATCACGCCGGCGACGACGCCGCGTACCTGGCCGTCTTCGATCAGCACCTCGGAGGCGGCGAAGCCGGGGTAGATCTCCACGCCCAGCGCCTCGGCGCGGCCGCCGAGCCAGCGGCACACATTGCCCAGACTGACGATGTAGTTGCCCTCATTGTGCATCTGCGGCGGCGTCGGCAGCTTGAAGGCGCGGGTTTCGGTCAGCACCATGAAGCGGTCATCGACCACCGGGGTGACCAGCGCCGGCGGGTCCTCGCGCCAATCAGGAATGAGCTCGTCCAGCGCACGCGGTTCGAGCACCGCACCCGAGAGGATATGCGCGCCGATCTCGCCGCCCTTCTCGACCACGCAGATGGTCGCCTCCGGCCGCAGCTGCTTGAGCCGGATCGCCGTGGCGAGGCCGGCGGGGCCGCCGCCCACCACCAGCACGTCGAACTCCATCGCCTCGCGCGCTTCGCCCTGGTCCGACATGCCGCGTTCCCTATGCCTCGATCGATATCGGCGCATGTAGCGTCGGGGGTGCTTGCGCGGAACCCTGGCGCGGGCGGATATCGCTGCCATGGAGATGGCAATGCGAGACGCAACGCTGGCGGCGCTACGCCTGCAGATCGAATGGGGGGCGGATGAGGCGCTGGAGGCGGCGCCGATCGACCGCTTGGCCGTGCAGGCGCCGATGCCTGCTCCGGCTCCTGCGCCCGCGCCGCGCGCCGCCCCTGCGCTGATCTCCCTCGCCGCCACGCCCACCGCCACCGCGCTGGCCGCTGCGGCGCAGGATTTTGCGGCGCTGAAGGCTGCGCTGGCCGCCTTTGACAGCCCCTTGCGGGAAACCGCCACCAACCTCGTCTTCGCCGATGGCGTGCCCGGCGCCGGGCTGATGATGATCGGCGAGGCACCCGGGGCGGATGAGGACCGGCTCGGCCGGCCCTTTGTCGGCGTCTCGGGCCAGTTGCTTGACCGGATGCTGGCCTCGGTCGGGCTCGACCGGGCGCAGGATTTCTACATCACCAACATCCTGCCCTGGCGCCCGCCGGGCAACCGTACGCCCACAGATGCCGAGATCGCGCAGTTCCTGCCCTTCATCCTGCGCCACATCGCCCTGGTACAGCCACGCCACCTGGTGCTGCTCGGCGGCGTGGCGGCGAAGGCGCTGCTGCGCTCGAAGGAGGGTATCACCCGGCTGCGCGGGCGCTGGCACCGTTTGCCGGAGGCGATCGGCGGCCTGCCGGCGCTCGCCACCCTCCACCCGGCCTACCTGCTGCGCACGCCTTCGGCGAAAAAGGAGGCCTGGGCCGATTTGTTGCTCCTGCGAAGGACCCTGGACAGTGTCATCACGCCGCCGTGATCAGAAAAAACGTACCAAGAACGCCCGGTAACCGGCTGATTCGGTGAAGACCGTCTCGCAGCATGAGATTCACGCGCGATTCAGGGGTTGCGTCTCCTCGCAAAGGGCCGGTAGGGAAATCTGGCCATGCAAGCGATCTGCCCCATGGCCCTGCGTTTTCGGTCTCTGCGTGCCCCTCGCCATCTGGCGCTGGCACTCCTGACGGGAGCGACGATGACGATTGGGGCTCAGGTCCCGGTCGCCGCGCAAAGGGTCGACCAGACCGCCATGAGCGTTCCACGTCCTGCGGTGCAGGGCGGGGTCGCCGGGCTCCCGCAACCACTTGCGCCGTCGGACGCGGCGCGACTTCGACGTATTTTCGATCTGCAATCCCGGGGCGAGGCCGCACAGGCCGCGCGTGACATTGAGCGGCTGGATGACCGGCGGCTGGTCGGCCATGTGCTGGCCGACCGCTACCTCCGCGCCGGGGCCGAGCCACCGCTGCCGGAGCTTATTGCCTGGCTGTCGGACCATGCCGACCACCCGGACGCCACTGCCATCCACGCCCAGCTCGCCCGCCGTGCGCCGCGCAGTATGGCGCTGCCAGCCGCCCCGGCCGGTGAGGCGCTGGCCGATGGCACGGAGGTGGTGCCCGAGGAGCGTGAACCCTCCTCCCGCAGCCTGACGCGCAACGCCGGCCTCGACCGCCAGGTGCGGGAGCGTGCGCGGGACGACGATATCAACGGCGCGCTGGCCGCCGTCACGCGCGCGCGGGTCTCCGGCCAATACGCCGCGCTGCTGCGGGGCGAAATCGCGCAAATCCTGTTCCAGAAGGGACGCGACCAGGAAGCCTTCCAGATCGCCTCCAACGCCGCTCGGGTGTCCGGCGGTGTGGCACTGCCCGGCTACATCGCCGGCCTCGCGGCCTGGGCGCTGGAACGGCCGGAGGTGGCGCTGGCCTATTTCGAGCATGCAGCAAGGTCCGACATCGCGGCACCGGCCACCCGCGCCGCCGCCGCCTTCTGGACCGCCCGCGCCGCCGTGCGCGCCCGCCGCCCCCAGGCCTATGTGCCCTGGATGATGCAGGCGGCACAGGAACCCCGCACCTTCTACGGCCTGGTTGCGCGACGCGCGCTCGGCCTGCCGATGGGCTTCGCCTGGGAACGCGAAGTCGCCGGCGAGGGTGAAGGCGCCGCCATCACCGAAACCGCCGCCGGCTGGCGGGCACTCGCCCTGCTGCAGATCGGCCAGCCGGCCCGGGCCGAGGCCGAGCTGCGCGGCCTCTGGCCAAAGGTGCAGGGCAACGCGGGAGTGATGCGCGCCATGCTTCTGGTTGCCACCCAGGCGGGCATGGCGGATCTTGGCGCGCAGCTTGCGACCCTGTCCCAGAACGCCGATGGCAGGCCGCGCGACTTCGCCCGTTTCCCGCTGCCGCGACTCGAGCCGATGCATGGCTTCCGCATGGATCCCGCCCTGGTCTATGCGCTGGCCCGCCAGGAGTCGAATTTCGACTCTGGCGCCGTCTCGCCTGCCGGGGCGCGCGGCATCCTGCAGATCATGCCGGCCACCGCCAGCTACGTGACAGGCGACCGCAGCCTGCGCGGCGCCGGGGCGCGGCGCCTGCATGATGCGGGCTTCTCGCTCGAGGTCGGGCAGCGCTACGTGCATTATCTGGCGCGCAATGAGCAGGTGAACGGCGACCTGATCCGCCTGCTGGCCGCCTACAACAACGGCCCCGGCAATCTCGGCCGCTGGCTGCCGGCGGTGCGCCATCGCGACGATCCCTTCCTGTTCATCGAGAGCATCCCGGTGGCCGAGACGCGCCAGTTCGTGCAGCGCGTGATGGCCTATTCCTGGATCTACGCGGCGCGCCTGGGCCTGCCTTCGCCGAGCCTCGACGCGCTGGCCACTGGCCGCTTCCCGCGTTTCCAGGAACCGGCCGAGGTTGCCGCGATGGTGCAGGGCTCGGCGCGGCGGTAGCGGGTCGCAATACGGGGGCCTATCTTCACCGGAAGGAGGCCCCCCATGCCGATTGATGAGTCGAGAAAATTTGTAGCGGTGAGCATCGCGGTGCTGACTGTCTCCGACACGCGTGACCTCGCCTCCGACCGCAGCGGCGACACGCTGGTGGAGCGCATCGGCAAGGCCGGGCACAGCCTCGGTGCGCGCGCCATTCTGAGGGACGAGGCCAGCCTGATCGAGGCTCAGCTGCGCGTCTGGATCGCCGACCCTGCCATCGATTGCGTGATCACCACCGGCGGCACCGGCATCACCGGTCGCGACGTGACGCCCGAGGCCTTCGCGCGCGTGCTGGAGAAGGAGATCACCGGCTTCGGCGAGCTGTTCCGGATGCTGAGCTATCAGAAGATCGGTACTTCCACGATTCAGTCCCGTGCCATCGGCGGCGTGGCGGGCGGCACCTACCTGTTCGCGCTGCCGGGCAGCACGGGGGCCTGCAAGGATGCCTGGGACGACATCCTGGTCTGGCAACTCGACAGTCGCCATCGCCCTTGCAACCTCGTGGAGCTGATGCCGAGATTATTGGAGCATATTTGAGCCCTCAGGCGCCGGGCGGCCGCATCCGCGGCCTTGGCTACGCGCCGTCGCGCGGTGGCACCGGGCCATGAGGTTGGTTTGCGCGCGGGGCCGCTTTGCGGCCCAGAAGATGGATGGCACTATATATCTTCCATCAGCCTGCTGATGGCGGCGCGGTAGGTTTGCTCGAACAATGCGTCGAGCGCTGCATTGGCGCCCTTGAGCCCGCCCGCGACACGCCCCGCCCAGCCGACATATTCGACGCGGCGCGCATGGTCCCAGCTCGCCGGCGGGCTGTCGGCGATGGCGCGGAGGTTGGCGATCTTGTCCGCCATCTTGACCATCTTGCCGCCAGGCGTGTGCGCCGCGGCATGCTTCACCTGCAACGCCTTGCGCTGTTCGCGAGTCAGCGATTTGTCGTCCGTCGCCTCGGCCACCAGCCCTGCCACGACCTCGCCGAAGGCCTCCGCAAGCTCGGCCGGTGTCACCGCCGTGTCCTCGACCGTGTCGTGCAGCAGCCCGGCCAGGATCGCCTCCTCCGGCGCGCCATGCGCGGCCAGGATGGCAGCGACCTCGATCACGTGGTTCACATAGGGCTCGGCGGCCGCACCCTTGCGCGTCTGCCCGGCATGGGCACGCGCGGCAAACAGGGTCGCCTGCATCAGCCGCGCGGCGGCACTGTCGGCACTCATTGATCCATCATGCTCCTGGCCCGGCGTGCATCGGCGCGGCGGCGTCCGGCACGCCGATCAGGTCGGCATGCAGCCGCGCCACGGTGCCAGCCACCGCCACATGGCGGCCCTCCGCCCCATAGAACAGGCCGCGCAGCTGCGTCGTACCTTGTAGGGCGCGCAAAAAATCCTCGCGCAGCGCGGGGTCGGGCGGCTTACCCCCGGTCCAGAAATCATCCAGCGCGCCCTGATGGGCGAGGCCCGGCACATCCCACACCGCCTGGCCCATCGCCTTCAGCGGCCGGCCGAATATCACGGCGCGCAGCCCGACCGTACTGTTGACCGTGACAGCGCCCTGCGACTGGCGGAGCATCTCCTCGAGCACGCCGTGATGCGCCACATGCACCCGCCCGGAGAGACCCACCGCCTCGGCCATCCGGGCGATGCGGCGCCGCCAGCCCTTGAGGCAGGGGTCGAGCGGATGCACCTTGAACAACAACTGCCCTTCAGGAGGGGCGCGCCGGGCGAAGCTCGCCAGGGTTTCGGCGATGGGGGTGTCGAGGTCGTTGTAGGGCGAATAGGCGCGCAACGAGAAATCAGTCTCCATCTGCATGGCGAACAGCCAGAAGGGTCGCGTCCCGATGGCGGCCATGGCCGCGGCACCCTCGGCATATTCGGCGCGGCGCCGCAGCAGGCGCCAGACCACGCCGGCATAGGTCGCCAGCGGATGGTGCAGTTGGTGGCTGGCGTAATGCGGGAAGGGCCAGGGCAGCAGGTTGGCCAGGTGATAGGCCACATCCCACACCGCCTGGCGCGGGAAGCTGTCCTGGAACTGCTCGTCCAGCGCGGCGGGTGGCAGGCTGGCGGCCAGGGCGCTGATCGCCGCCGGGTCGCGCGGGAAGCGGCTGTCGCCGCCCATGCCGTCGGCCTCCAGCGTGATCCAATCGGGCCGAAAATAGCCGAAATCCGTCACGGTCACGAAGATGCCCCGCGCCTGCGCGGCGCGAATCGCGGCGCGGTGGTAGTCCCGCTGCTCGCCCAGCAGCACGATGTCGGTGATCCCGTGCCGGTCCAGCGCGGCTTCGATGAAAGCCGGCCAGGCATCGGGCCGGCCGGAGAAATTCTCGGATGGCAGGCCGCGCCAGGAGAGCCTGTCGCCGAGCGAGAGGTTGATGCGGTGCACCGCATGGCCCAGCGCCTTCAGCCCCTGCGCGACTTCGAGGAAGAAGGGGCTGATAGGGCCTTGCAGAAATAGGAATCGCCGCAGACCCGCGCGGGGGCGAAGAGGCCCCATGGTCGGGGCGCCAGCCTGGACGGCGAGGGGTTGTGGGAGCCCCGTAGGATCTGGCGATGCGTCGTGCGGCGGCATGTCGGGAGCATAGGCACCAGCCCACTGCCAAGCTGTCAACGCCGCCCCCGCAACTCGGCGGAATGCGTGGCTCCCCGCCAGAGCCGCCAGCGGCCCGTGACCGGCGCCGGCAGCCGCGCCATGGCGTTCAGCATCGCGCCATTGTGTTGCAGGATCCACGAGATCTCGACCTGCCCCCAGCCGCGCCGCGCCGCCAGGTCGATGGCGTGCGCCAGCAGCCCGCCCAGCACCATCGCCCCGGCCGGC
>JBBSCP010000244.1:0-7272 GCA_038250135.1 Acetobacterales bacterium
ATTTGCCCGCCCCGTTGCGGCCGAGGATGCCCACCGCATCGCCCGGGCGGATCAGCGCCGTGATGCCGTCCAGCACCGTGTGCCAGGAACCGTCGCGCATCTTGTAGCGCTTGGTGACGTTATCGAGGAACAGCATGGCGCATCAATGCTCCAGCTTCGGCCGCACGGCACTCAGCGCGTACAGGCCAAGCAGGTTGACCGCGACGATCCAACCCAACGCGTAGGGCACGTCGTAATAGGCCGGAAGCAAGTCGCCGAACATGCCGTCGCGCATCATCTCATGGAAATGCGGCTGCGGATTCAACAGGAACAGCTCGCGCCAGGTGGGCGGCAGCGCATGCATCGGGATGAACGCGCCGGAGAAGGGCAGCGCCAGGTACGTCAGCGGGTGGATGATGCGGTCGGTGAACTCGAAGGCCGCCGTGGCCGCCGCCACCAGCATCGCAAGGCCGTATGAATACATCAGCATCAGCATCAGCCCGCCGACAAGCGTCGGCACCGAATGGGGCGTCATGCCGATAAACCAGACGGCGCCGGAGATCACCACGAACAGCACCACCGTCACCACGCCCGATTGCAGCAGGCCGCGCGCCAGCATGATGTCGAGCAGTTTGACCTGCTTGTGGTAGAGCAGCGTCATGTTGGCCGTCAGCGCGCCCGCTGCCTGGTTGATCATCCCGCGGAAGGCGAAATAAGGCGCGTAGCCGATGACGCCGAAGATGAAGGGCGGCACCCCATGTTGGCCACCGCGGTCCAGCACGTGCTTCAACGTGCCGATCGCGATCGCGAGCATGGCGGGTTCGAAGAATACCCATAGAAAGCCTATCTGATCGCGCCCGAAGCGCGTGGTCATCTCGCGCAGCAGCAGCGCGTAGATGACACGCCCCTGCATGCGAAAACCGAGCATGGTCTCGCGGAAGGGGCTGAGCTTACCTGCCCCGGAATGGCGCGGTGCAGAGACGCCCAGTGAGGCGTTCCCCCAGCCGCTCACCGTTGCCCGGCCCCGCCCCGCAGCAGCGGCCGCGCATCCGCCCAGCCCGTCTCGGCTGCGCAGACCAGGCGCTGGCGCTCCTCGAGCCCCGTGCCAACGAGCACTTCCCGGCATTCCCGCCCTGAGGCTGCGTGATAGGCGCGCACAACGCGTACCGAGGCGGTCTGCCCGCTCTCGAGCGTCACGCGTTCATCCTGGCCGGGTCGGGCGCGGGCGACGAAGGCCACCACCGGGTCGCTGCTGGTGACCGGCGCCGTGGCGGCGATGGCCGGGCGTGGCGTGGCGAATTGCAGGCGGCTCGCCACATCCCGGTAGCCGCAGCCGGCCAGTCCCGCGGTGGCGGCCAGCAGGCCGAGCATCGGCAGCCTCCGACCGAGGGTCGGGCCGTGCTTCGCCGGCGGAAGGGCCTTCCTGGGGTCCATGTTCAAGGAATTCCGGATCATGCACGTGAGAGTAGCGGAGAAGGCCGTGCCAGGCAAAGCGCGCGCAGCAGCGGCCGGAGGAATGATCAAGAAAATGATCGATGTTCTCGCATCGATCATGCTCTGGAAATATTTGGATCCATGGCACGAAATCCGATCACGCCGATTCAGCATGGTCGGATAGTGCTGTAGGCTGCGCCGCGTGCCCCATCCGACCCCGCCAGCGCGCCTGAATCAGCGCTCATGAAGCTGCGCTTTGCCGAGACACTGCTGGCCGCCCAGCCGCATCTGCCGGCCTTCTGGCCCGACCGTGACATCGCGGGTCCGGGCGAGACGGGGCTTGAGGTGCTGCCGGAGGGTGCGCCGGCACCGCCCGGCGCGGCGGTAATGCGCTTCACGTCGGGGCCGTTTCGCCCGGTGCAACTCGGCCCGCGCGCGCCGCTGGTGGGGCTGCTGGCGGCGGAGGCGGCGGATCCGCTGGCTCTCGCGCTCGTGACCGCCCTGGCCGCGCCGCCGCCCGAGTTGCGGCAGATTCTGGAACGGCTTTGCGCTGGGCGGATCGGTGCGCCGTCCGGACTCGATGATCCTGGCCTGCCGGCGCTTGGCGTGGCGGCGCGTAGCGCGGTGCTGGTGCTCGACCCCTGCGACGCCGTGCAAGCCGAGGCCGCTGCCTCCCGCCTTGGCGCCGCACGCGGCTCCGGCCTGCCGGTGCTGGTCGCACAGGACCCCTTTTCGACCGGCGCACCCGTGCTGCCCGGCAGCCTGCCCCGGCTCGACCCCTGGACGTTGCTGGAGGGCGCAGCGCAGCTCAGCGGGGCGTCGCGCGACCTCGCGCTGCTGGCGCTGGCCGCGGGCGTCGCGCTGCGCGACGGGCCGCTGGCCGGGCAGGCGGGCGATTCCGTCTGGGCCGCGCTGCTCGCCGCCATGCGCTGGGCCGACCCCGTCCGCGCCCGCCCAAGTGAGCCCCCGGCTGCGATCGAGACCCTGGCCCTGTGGAAGCGGCGGGAGGCCGAGTCGCGCGGGATCGCCGCCTGCCTCGGCGTGCATCCCTACAAGCAGCCCCGGCTGCGCGAGTTGCTGGCGAGCAGCAACCCGCCGCCCGGCTTCCACGCCAAGCCAGGGCCGGCACTCGACGCCGCCACGGCACGCGGCGGCGCCCTGCTCGCCTGGAGCGCCAGCGCGCCGCCGACCCTGCCGGCGCAGGCCGCTTCGCGCGGCGTGGAATTGCTGTGGCTGGAGGATGGGTTTCTCCGTTCCGCGGGCCTTGGCGCCGCCTTTCGGGCCGGTGCCTCCTTCGCGCTCGACCGGCGCGGGCCGTACTACGACCCCGCCGCCGGCAGCGACCTGGAGCATCTGCTGGCAACGGTTAACACTTCGGAAACGCTGCGCGCCCGGGCGCGGGCGCTGCGCGCGGCGGTGGTGGCGCGCGGCTTCACCAAATACAATCTCCGCGGCGTCGCGCCGGTGATCGCGGCGCCGCCCGGCCGCAAGCGCCTGCTCGTGCCCGGCCAGGTGGAGGATGATGCCTCCGTCCAGCGCGGCGGCGGGGCGATCCGCAGCAACCTCGCCTTGCTCGAAGCGGTGCGGGCGGCGGAGCCGGAAGCCTTCCTCATCTACAAGCCGCATCCCGACATCGAGGCCGGATTCCGCCGCGGTCGCATCCCCGCGGCACGCCTTGCCGGGCTCGCTGATCTCGTGCTGCGCGAGGCGCCGATGGCATCACTTTTCGGCCAGGTGGACGCCGTGCACACGCTCACCTCCCTCACCGGCTTCGAAGCCTTGCTGCGCGGCCTGCCCGTGACGGTGTGGGGACGCCCCTTCTACGCCGGCTGGGGCTTGACCGAGGATCGCGCCCCGCCACTTGGCCCGCGCCGGGTGCTCAGCCTCGATGAGCTGGTCGCGGTGGCGCTGATCCTGTACCCGCGCTGCGTCGATCCGTTGACCGGCCTGCCCTGCGAGCCCGAATTGCTGCTGGAACGGCTTGACCGGCCAGAGCTTTTTCCCGTGGGAGAGCGCGGGCTGATCCGTGCGGTGCAGGGCTTTGTCACGCGCGCCGTGTCGCGGTTGCGGAGGGTGCGATGAGCGGCATCGTGATCAGCGGCGCCTCGCGCGGGCTTGGTGCGGCGCTGGCGCTTCGCTACGCGGCGCCGGGGGCGCGGTTGCTGCTGGTGGCACGCTCGGCCGCGGCGCTGGAATCGGTCGCCGCGGCGTGCCGGGCGCAAGGGGCCGAGGTTTCAATCTGCGCGCTCGACGTGCGCGACGCCGCGTCACTGGCCGCTGCGCTGGCGGATTTCGAGGCGGTGGGGCCGGTCGATCTGGTGATCGCCAATGCGGGCACCTCGGGTGGCACGGCGCTGGATGGCACGCCGGAAAGTGCGGCGGCTGCGGTCCGGCAGATCGAGGTCAATCTGATCGGCGCGATGAACCTCGTTGCACCTTTGCTGCCGGGGATGCGCGCGCGGCGGTCCGGGCGGATCGGGCTCGTGGCCTCGGTGTCCGGGCTGCGCGGCCTGCCGGATTTTCCGGCCTATTGCGCCTCCAAGGCGGGGCTCTGGGCCTGGGGCGAGGGGCTGCGCAGTGCGCTCGGCCCCTCCGGCATCCGCGTGACGGTGCTCGCGCCTGGCTTTTTCGACAGCGCCATGGGCGCGCGGTTCCGCGGCGCGCGGCCCTTCCTGCTGACGCTCGACCAGGCCGCCGCGCGCTGCCAGGCCGCACTGGCGAAAGGCGCGGCGGCGGCGGTGTTTCCCTGGCCAATCGCGCTGACAATGCGCGTGCTGTCGATCCTGCCGCCGCGGCTGGGCGATTGGGCCGTGCGACGGATGCGCTTTCGCGTGGTGCCAGACTCGTAACCTGAAGTCGCAGCCTCGAAGCTGCGTGTTTTTGGGTGGGCCTCGCACGTGTCGGCGCTCAGGGTAGCATGCGGCCGACAACGAGGAGGATAGCGCCAATGTGGCAAGCGCACACCATCATCCACAACGGCCAGGCGATGCCCTTCGCCGAGGCGCGCATCCATCCCCTCGCGCTCGCCGTGGCCTATGGCGTGGCGGTGTTCGAGGGGCTGCGCGCCTATCGCCACCCGACCACCGGCGCCTTCAGCATCTTCCGGCTGGAGGAACATCTGGCGCGGCTCGACCAGGGCATGAAGGTGATGCGCTTCGCCGATCCGCCCTCGCGCGCCGCGCTCCGCGAGGGCGTGCTGGATGTAATGCGGCTCAACGCGCCGGATGACGATGCCTATCTGCGCCTGCAGGTGCAGATCGAGGGGCTGGGCACCATGGCGACGACCGGCCCCGTGGGCTGGATCGCCGCCGCCCTGCCGCGTGAGCGTTCGCAAAAATTCGCGACGGGCCTCGCCGCCGGCGTCTCCTCCTGGACGCGCATCGCGGATAATTCGATGCCACCGCGCATCAAGGCGAGTGCGAACTACCATGCCGGTCGGCTCGCCACCTTGCAGGCCAAGGCCGATGGCTACGACACCGCGCTGCTGCTGACCGCGCGCGGTAAACTTTCCGAGGCCGCGGCCGCCTGCGTGTTCCTGGTGCGCGATGGCGTGCTGGTGACGCCCGGGCGCAGCAGCGACATCCTCGAAAGCATCACGCGCGCCACCGTGCTGACCCTGGCGCAGGAACTTGGCCTGCCCTGCGAGGAACGCGAGGTGGATCGCACGGAGCTATATGTGGCCGAGGAAGTCTTCGTCTGCGGCACGGGGCAGGAGCTGGTGCCCGTAACCTCGGTGGACCGCCTGCCGGTGGGCGATGGCGTGCCCGGCCCGGTCACGCAGCGCCTCCAGGCCGCCTATGAGGCGGTGGTACGCGGCACGACCGATGCTCACCCGAAATGGCGCAGCGCGATCAGCTGACGCGTACCACCAGGCTGAGCGCCTCATCGCAGCGCGCCGAGGTACCGGGCGGCAGCACCAGCGTGCTTTCCCGCTCCTCGACCAAGGCGGGGCCATTGATATGGTCGCCCGGACGCAGCGCGCCTCGGTCGAACACCGCGGCTTCGACGAAGCCCTCGCCGAACCAGGCGCGGCGCGACCCCGTGCGGGCCGCGCCGCCGCCCGCGCCTGCCTGCGCGAGATCGAGCTTCGGCACCGGGCCGCTGGCGATCACGCGCCAGCCCACCGCCTCCACCGGCAGCCCCGCTTCGATGCGGCCGTAGAGGCGCCGATAGGCGGCCTCGAACCCAGCGCGGATGGCCTCCCGATCGCCCTGCGCGATGACATGGCGCGGCAACTCGGCCTCCACCTGGTAGCCCTGGCCGGCATAGCGCAGCGCGGCGCGCAGGGTGAGCGTGACCTCGGCCTGTGCCACGCCTGCCTCGGCCAGCATGGCGCGGCCTTCGGCTTCCATGGCGCGCACCATCGTCTCCAGCGCCGCCATGTCGAGCGTGGCGAGCGGTGTGACCATCGCGCGGAGAAGGGCGAAGGAGATCGGTGCGGCGAGGAAGCCGAATGCCGAGGCGACGCCCGCGCCGGGTGGTGAGATCAGCCCCGCCATGCAGAGCTTGCGCGCGATGGCGCAGGCATGCGCGGGCCCCGCCCCGCCGATCGGCACCATCCAGAAATCCTCGATGCGGCGCGCTTTCTCGAGCGCATGGATGGCGGCGGCCTGCGCCATGCTGCCATTCACCGTCTCATGCACCGCCCAGGCTGCCTCGACCGCCGAGAGGCCAAGCGGTGCGCCGATCTGCGTGAGCAGCGCGCGTGACGCGGCCTCGACATCAAGGCGCATCTCGCCGCCGAGGAAGTTCTCGGGCGCGAGGTAGCCGAGCAGCAGATCGGCATCCGTCACCGTGGGCAGCGTGCCGCCGAGCCCGTAGCAGGCGGGGCCGGGATCGCTGCCCGCGCTGTCGGGGCCGACGCGGATCAGGCCGAGATGATCGACCCGCGCGATGGAACCACCGCCCGCGCCGATCTCGATCATCTCGATCACCGGAACCTTCAGCGGCAGGCCGCTGCCCTTGCGGAATCGGTCCACGCGCGCAACCTCGAAATCCAGGCTGCGCGCGGGCTCGCCGTGTTCGATCAACGCAGCCTTGGCCGTGGTACCGCCCATGTCGAAGCAGAGGATGCTGTGCTGGCCTGCGGTTTCGCCGATCACGCGGGCGGCCTGAACGCCGCCGGCGGGGCCGGATTGCACCAGGCGGATGGGGTGGCGCGCCGCCACATCCTCGCGCACCGTGCCGCCATCCGACAGCATCAGGAACAACGGCCCCGCCATGCCGCTGCTGCGCAGTCCATCGCCGAGCCGTGCGAGGTAGCGTTCGAAGACCGGCTGCACATAGGCGTTGGCGATGGTGGTGGAGCCGCGTTCGTATTCGCCGATCTCGGGCACCAGATCCGACGAGATGCAGAGCGTCACGCCCGGCGCTTCCTCGCGCACCAGAACAGCGAGGCGTTGCTCATGGGCTGGGTTGAGGAAGCCGTGCAGCAGGCAGATGGCGATGGCCTGCACGCCGGCATCGCGCAGCTTGGCGATGGCGGCACGCGCGGCATCTTCGTCGAGCGGCGCGAGAACGGCGCCATCCGCGCGCAGCCGCTCCGGCACGTCGAGACGCAGATGGCGCGGCACCAGCGGCTCGGGGCGTCGCATGAAAAGATCATAGGTATCGTGCCGAAGCTCGGTGCCGATCTCCTGCACGTCGCGAAAGCCCGCGGTGGTGAGGAAGCCTGCCTTCACGCCGCGTCGCTCGATCAACGCATTGGCAACGAGCGTGGTGCCGTGGATGACGTGGCGCACCTCGCCGGGCTGCACGCCATGCTGTGCGAGCAGCCGCGCCACGCCTTCCAGCACAGCCTGTTCGGGCGCGTGCGGCGTGGTGAGAACCTTGCCGTTGAACAGCCGCCCGTCGCGCGTG
>JBBSCP010000245.1:0-7203 GCA_038250135.1 Acetobacterales bacterium
CCCCGGAGTGCGCTACGATTACCGCGACGTGCTGGCCCGGCCGAACGAAGCCTATGCAGGCCTGCCCGTGGGCCTGACCGGGCGCCCCGCCTGGGACCGGTCATGACCCGCCGCCTGCCTGCCACGGATGTGGTCGTCGTTGGCCTGGGCTGGACCGGCTCCATCATGGCGTTGGAGATGGCGCGTGCCGGCCTGCGCGTCGTCGCCATCGAGCGCGGCCCGTGGCGCGATACCTCAACCGATTTTCCCACCACCACCGCCCCGGACGAACTGCGCTACGCCATCCGCCAGGACCTCTTCCTGCGCCCGGCGCAGGAGACGCTGACCTTTCGCAACAACCTCGGGCAGACGGCCCTGCCAATCCGCCGGTGGGGCAGCTTTCTGCCGGGCAACGGCGTGGGCGGCGCGGGGGTGCACTGGAACGGCCAGACCTGGCGCTGGCATCCGTGGGATTTCACCCATCGCAGCGCCACCATCGCGCGCTATGGGCAAGCCGCGTTGCCGGCCGACAACATGATGCAGGATTGGGGCATCACTTATGACGAGCTCGAAGCCTCTTATGACCGCTTCGAGTATCTCTGCGGGATCGCCGGCCGCGCTGGCAATCTCGGCGGCGAGTTGCAACCCGGCGGCAACCCCTTCGAAGGGCCGCGCGCACGTCCGTTCCCCACGCCGCCCATGAACATGCCGCTGGCCGCGACCATGTTCGAGACCGCCGCCGCCGGGCTGGGCTGGAAGCCCTTCCCCAGCCCCTCGGCCAACATGTCCACCGCCTACACCAATTTCTACGGCTGCCGGCTTGGCCCCTGTACCTATTGCGGCTTCTGCGAACGGTTTGGGTGCGGCAATTTCTCCAAGGCCAGCCCGCAGACCTGCGTACTGCCCGCGCTGGTCCGCCAGCGCGCATTCGAGGCCCGGACCGATAGCCAGGTGACCAAGGTCAATCTCAGCACCGACGGCAAGCGCGCTACCGGTGTCACCTACGTGGACACAGCGGGCGAGGCATGGGAGCAGCCGGCGGATATCGTGCTGCTCTGCGCCTACCAACTTTTCAACGTGCGGCTGCTGCTGCTCTCGGGCATCGGCAAGCCCTATGATCCGGTGACGGGTCAGGGCACGGTGGGGCGCAACTACGCCTATCAGGTGACCGGCGGCGCGACCGGCTTCTTCGGGCGGGAGCGGCGCTTCAACCCTTTCGCCGCCGCGGGCTCGGCCGGCATCGCGGTGGATGATTTCAATGCCGATCATTTCGACCACACGCAGGTTGGCTTCGTGGGCGGCGCCAGCCTGTCCTGCATCCCGACCAGTGGGCGGCCGATCGGCAACCGGCCCGTACCGCCGGGCACGCCACGCTGGGGTGCGGCCTGGAAGCAGGCGACGCGCGACAACTACAACAGCACCACATCCGTCGGCATCCAGGGCAGCGTGATGGGCTATCGCGGATGCTATCTCGACCTCGACCCTACCTATCGGGATGCGCTGGGCCAGCCGCTGCTGCGGATGACCTTCGACTTCCAGGAGAATGAGCGGAAGATGGGTCGCTACTGCATCGACCGCACCGAGCATGCGATGCGGGCCATGGGCGCCAACCAGGTGCGACGGAACGAACACACCGGTCCCTACAGCATCACCCCCTACCAGAGCACGCACAACACAGGCGGTGCCATCATGGGCGACAACCCGACGACCAGCGTGGCCAACAAATACTGCCAGAGCTGGGATGTGCCTAACGTGTTCCTGGCCGGCGCCTGCCTGTTCCCGATGAATGCCGGGCTGAACCCCACCGGCACCGTCGGCGCGCTGGCCTATTGGGCAGCGGATGCGATCCGCGAGCGGTATCTCAAGGCGCCCGGCGCCCTGGTGCCGACGTGAGAGGCCTTGCTCTGGTCGCGCTCGCCGGCATGGCACTGGCCGCGGGCTCCCACGCCATGGCCGACAGTAACGACTACACCGCCATTTCCCGGGGTAGATATCTGGTGACGGCTGGTGACTGCGTGGCCTGCCACCAGGGCGCTTCCGGCGAATTCGCGGGCGGGCGCGGGATCGAGACACCGTTCGGCACCATCCGCGCCGCCAACATCACGCCGGACCTTGAGACCGGCATCGGCACCTGGTCGGCCGATGATTTTGCGCGCGCCTTGCATGAGGGCGTGGCACCTGGCGGGCGGCGGCTCTACCCGGCCTTCCCCTACGCCTTCTACACACGAATCACGCGCGAGGATTCGGACGCCATGTATGCCTGGCTGCGCAGCATCCCGCCGGTCCGCAACACTGTGGACCGCGATACGCTGCCGTTTCCGCTGAACATTCGCACGGTCATGCGCGGCTGGAACGCCGTGTTCTTCGAGGCCGGACGCTTCCAGCCCGTCCCCGGACGGTCCGAGGAATGGAACCGTGGCGCCTATCTGGTGACGGGGCTCGGACATTGCGGGGCGTGCCACACGCCGGTGAACGTCCTGGGCGCCAGCAGGGCAAGCGAGGCGATGGCAGGCCAGCCGCTGCAAGGATGGTTCGTGCCGAACATCAGCGCCAACGAATATGTGGGCATCGGCGCCTGGGGCGTAGAGGACATCGTGCAATACCTGCGCACCGGCGCGACAACCTGGACCCGCGCCAGTGGCCCGATGGCAGAGGTGGTCGAATTCAGCACCAGTCGGATGACGGATGCCGATTTGCGCGCCATCGCTGTCTATCTGAAGGACCAGCCAGCACGAGGCGTGGCCACGGCGCCGCCGCCACTGTCCGCCGAAATTCCGCGCATGCGCGCTGGGGCAGCGCTGTTTACCGACAACTGCGCCGCCTGCCACCGCGGCGATGGCCAGGGTGTCGAGCGGTTGATCCCTGCACTGGCCGGCAACCAGATCGTGCTGCAGCGCGGGGCGGAGACGCTGGCGCGGGTGGTGGTCTCGGGCGTGCGGGCGATGGCAACGGATGCGGATCCTACGGCACCCGGGATGCCGTCCTTCGGGTGGCGGCTGAACGATACGCAGGTGGCAGATGTGCTGACCTATGCGCGCAACGCCTGGGGAAATGCGGCGCCCGCTGTGGAGGCGGAGACGGTCCGTGGCTTACGGCCGCGTTGAGCGGAACATGGCGGTGAGACCCATTCCGCGTGATTCCCACCGAGACGGCGCGACCCGCAGCGGACTCTGCGCCGCGGTCCGCGCTGCTCCCGAATGGCGATCGGCCTGATGTCCTCCTTTGAACTGATGGCGATCCTCCTGGTGCTGACAGCCTGCTTCGCCTGGATCAATCATCGCTTTATTCACCTGCCGCATTCGATCGGCCTGCTCGTCATGGGGCTCGTGGCGTCTTTACTGATAATCGGCGCGGAAATCGCAGTGCCTGGAATCGTTCGACACGAGGATCTGGACGGGCTGATCCGTCAGGCCGATTTCGAGGGCACGGTCCTCAACGGCATGCTGGCCTTCCTGCTGTTCGCCGGGGCGCTGCACGTCTCACTCGACAGTCTACGCAGTCGTGCCTGGACCATCGGCACGATGGCGACGCTGGGCGTGGTGATTTCGACGGCGATCGTCGGTCTGGGCATCTGGTTGGCGACCGGTGCACTCGGCATGCCGATACCGCTGCCATGGGCCCTGGTTTTCGGCGCGCTGATCAGCCCGACCGACCCCGTGGCGGTGCTCGCCACGCTGAAGGAGGTCAAGGTGCCGGCGGACCTCGAAGGCGTCATGACCGGGGAAACCCTGTTCAATGACGGTTTCGGGGTGGTCCTGTTTGCGGCGCTGGTGACCGTTGCCACCGGGGACGCCATCGAGCCGATGCACATAGCCTGGCTGTTCTGCCTGGAGGCCCTCGGCGGTGCCATGCTGGGCTGGCTGGCCGGCTACATCGCCTATCGCGCCATGCGTGCGATCGATGACCACCCCATCGAAGTGCTGATCTCGCTGGCCCTCGTTACCGGCACCTACACGCTCGCGTCACGCCTGCACATGAGCGGACCCATCGCGGTGGTTGTCGCTGGGCTGCTGGTCGGCCATCGGGGCCCGCGCGATGCCCTGAGCGACCAGACGCAGCGATACCTGTTCGGCTTTTGGACGCTGATTGATGAAATCCTCAACTCGGTATTGTTCCTGTTGATCGGACTTGAGGTGCTCGTTCTGCGACTTGAACCCGAATTCATCTGGTTGGCCGCCATCGCGGTACCGCTCGCGCTGCTGGCCCGCCTCGTGGCTGTGGGTGGACCCGTCCTCATCCTGGGGCGGTTCCGCAGCTTCGCGCGGGGAACGATCCCGGTGCTCACCTGGGGCGGGCTGCGAGGCGGCATCTCGGTCGCCCTTGCGCTGTCCCTGCCCGAGGTTCCCGAGAAATCCGCCATTCTTGCCGCGACCTATGCGGTTGTACTGTGGACCATCATTGTCCAGGGTCTCAGCCTGCGTAGCCTGATCAGGCGGGTCATCGACTGACGCGCCAAGCAAGCGTCACGGTAGGCACACGTGACCAGAGTGGCGTCATCGGCTGGCGAGCGCGAAGCGCAGGTTGCCCGCTCTCCCGGCGCCCCGGTCACTAAAATGGCCGCGGGCCCGAGTTCTTCGCCTCGCAATAGGGAGTTCGAAGGCTCCTACTGCCCTTTGGCGGAGTCCGCGGATGAGTTGGCGGAACGCAAGGCGCAACCCTCGGCTGTCAGTGGCGTTGTGTCGTGAGCGAGGGAGCTTGCCATGCAAATCCAAGTGAATACCGACGAAAACGTCGAAGGCCGCGAGGCGATGGCAGCTGGCGTTGAAGGCGTGGTGAGAGCGACGCTGGCGCAGTTTGGCGAGCATCTGACCCGCGTGGAAGTGCACATCAGCGACTTGAACGCCGGCAAGGCCGGCCAACGCGACAAGCGATGCATGATGGAAGCGCGGCCTGCACACCTAAAGCCAGTGGCCGTCACCCATGAGGCGGCGACCGTAGACGAGGCCTGCATCGGTGCCGCGAAGAAGTTGCGCAGCCTGCTGGAGAGCCAACTCGGTAAGCTGCACGACGTCAAGGGCGCGGCTTCGATACGCGACAATGAAAATCGCTGAGCCCGGTCGAGTGTGGACCGAAGCTGACACACGATCCGGGAGAGAGCCGATGTTCACGCGATCCGATTTGACCATGCTGATGGACGCCATGCCGTCGCCAGGCGTTTCCATCTATTTGCCAACCCATGTCCGCGGCGGTGAAACCCGGCAGGACCCGATCCGCCTGAAGAACCTGATCGCGCAGGCGCGGCAAAGCCTGGAATCGGCGGGTCTGAAGCCCAGGGAGACTGATGCCATTCTCGATCCGGCCGTTGCGCTGGTCGAGGATAATGACTTCTGGCAACACCAGGATATCGGCCTTGCGCTGTTTCTTGGTGAAGCACAGATACACACCTACAAGGTGCCCATCGCGTTCGAGCAGAAGGCTGCGGTGGGCCCCGCCTTCCATGTAACCCCATTGCTGCCGCTGCTTGCCGCTGACGGGGCGTTTCACGTTCTGACCATCACCTCGCAGAGCGTGAGGCTGTACGAGGCGTCACGGTTTTCCATGGTCGAGGACGATACTGCCGGTCTTCCAGGCAACGTCGATGAGGTGAGCGGGCAGTCTGACTACGAGAATCCGCTGCAGGCTAGTCCGGTCGGCCGACCGCATACGGGCGGCATCAACATCACCAAATCGCAGGTCGCGGGCGAAAGTCCAGTGGATTGGCGCAAGGCGAATACGGTCGAATTCGTGCACCGCATCGCCGTGGAACTGGAGCACCACTTGGCCAGGCACCGGCTGCCGGTCGTGCTCATCGCCGACGCCGAGATCCAGGGCCATTTTCAGAAGCTGAGCAACCTTGGTCCGCTGCTTGCGGGCGTCGTCGAGACGAATCCTGAATCGCTGGATGTCAAATCGCTGCATGCCGCCGCCTATGACATCGTCAGGCCGATCTTCGAGGAGGGCCGCCGGCAAGCGGTCGACCGGCTTGCTGCGCTGCTGGGGAGCGGTGACTCACACGCAACGCTCGACGCCGGTGAGATCGTCAAGGCGGCTCATCTGGGGCGTATCGAGATGCTGATGCTGGCTGAAGGTGCGGAACTGTGGGGCCGGTTCGATGAAGCCTCAGGCAAGGTCACCATGGGCGGCGAGGCCACGGCCGGGGGGCATGATTTGCTCGATGATGTCGCGGCGCGAGTTCTGCGTCACGGCGGCGCCGTCACCATCCTTTCGCTAGACGAAATGCCTGACGCTGCACCGGCCGCTGCCGTACTGCGCTTTTGATCCGGGTGGGGAGACCGATGCCGTGAACAATCCTGAGCATCGAGATCCGGCGAATGAGAATCCGAGGCTGGAACATTTTAAACCAGGGCAGGCAGCTCCGTACTCCGGTCAGTATGAACTGCTTGGCCCCTCTGGTGAGCGAACCGGTGAGGAGCGGACAGTTGTCCGCGGTGAGCCTCTTCCACCAACTCCTCAGCCAGACATGCATTATGTTCTGTCGGATCCATCGCGGAACGGGGCTGGTGGAGACCCACGTAAATTCTGATCAATCAAAGAGCAATAGAACTATACCGATTCACCACTTCAGGACTTGGCTGATAATACGTCAGAGAGCGGCAATTTCGAGCTTCGTTAATAGACGTAGAAACGATACATGATCAGGAGGTGACAATGCTCTGGAAATCGTCAGTTATTTCGGGCTTTGGGATCGGGGCCAGCGATGGCCCAATCGGCAGCGTCAGCGACCTTCTCTTCGACGATACGAACTGGGCGCTGCGATGGTGCGTTGTCGACACCGGATCCTGGCTATCGGGCAGGAAGGTCCTGCTGCCGCCATCCGCAATCGGTGTTCCAGATCCGGACAGGCGTGCCTTCCCTGTTGATCTGACCCGCAAACAGGTCTCGGATAGCCCGGTCTTCGATTCCGATGCGCCCGTCTCGCGGCAGTTCGAAGCCAGTGTCTATGGCCATTACGGCTGGTCGCCCTACTGGTATCCCGGTTACGGGCTGGGGATGTTGGGTGCGGTGCCCATCGCCCAGAGCCAGCCACCTGGGTACCGCGCAGACGGCAGCGACCCCACCAGCGGCGACCCCCATCTGCGCAGCGCCAACGAGATCACCGGCTATTACGTCCGCGCGAGCGATGACGACATCGGACATGTTGAGGAACTGCTGGTCGACATCGAAAGCTGGGACATCCGGTACTTCGTTGTCGACACAAAGAACTGGTGGCCTGGAAAGAAGGTC
>JBBSCP010000246.1:0-7201 GCA_038250135.1 Acetobacterales bacterium
CAGCTCGGCCTGGCGGTTGAGCCGGTTTCCACCCAGGTCATCCCGCGCGATCGCCACGCGGCCTACTTCGCCGCGCTCGGCGTGGTGGCGGCGGGGATCGAGCGCCTGGCCACGGAAGTGCGCCACCTCCAGCGCAGCGAGGTGCGTGAGGCGGAGGAGTTCTTCCACGCCGGCCAGAAGGGCAGCTCCGCCATGCCGCACAAGCGCAACCCGGTGCTGAGCGAGAACCTCACCGGCCTCGCGCGGCTGGTGCGCGGCTATGTCACGCCGGCGCTGGAGAATGTGGCGCTGTGGCATGAACGCGACATCAGCCATTCCTCCGTCGAGCGGGTGATCGGCCCGGATGCCACCATCGCGCTCGACTTCGCGTTGATGCGCATGGTGGGCATGATGGAGAAGCTGGTGGTCTATCCGGCGCGCATGCAGGCCAATCTGGAGAGCCTCGGCGGCGTGGTACACAGTCAGAAGGTGCTGCTGGCGCTGACCCAGGCGGGGCTCGCGCGCGAAGCGGCCTATGCCGCCGTGCAGCGCGCCGCGATGGCGACCTGGACGGCGCTGGGCGATGCAGGCGCGAAGGATTTCCGCTCGAACCTGTTGCAGGATGCCGAGGTGGCGGCGCATTTGGGCGCCGCGGCGTTGGATGCGGCCATGGATCCGCAGCGCGACTTCGTCCATGTCGATGCGACCTTTGCCCGCGTGCTCCACACGACCTTCGCCCGCGTGCTCCGCGAAGCGTGATGCGTGCTGCCCCGGTCTTGCCACAGGAGCCTGCCAGGGTGTGAAGGTAAAGGAGGGTGGGTGCCATGTTATTGGTGAAGCATGCGATGGCGGGGCTGGCCCTCGGCTTTGTTCTTGGCCTGCCCCCGGCGTCGGCACAGGCTTCGCCGGCCCTTATTGTGGTTGAGTCGGCGGGCGCCGTTCATCTGGTGGATGGCTGGCGCCACCGCGGCAATGACCGGCGCCATTACGGTCCGCCGCCGCGCTACTACGGGCCTCCGCGCGGCTATTATGAGCCTCGGCGCGGTTACTACGCGCCACCTCCGATCTATTATGCGCCGCCGCCGCGCTACTACTACTATCCGCCGCCGCCACCGCGTTACTACGCGCCGCCGCCCGGCATAGGGCTGTATTTCGGGTTCTGACCCGCTGACCGCCGCGCGTGTACCGTCATCCTGCTGTAGCGGTCGCGACCGGATCGGCGGCGGTAGCTGGATGGCGATGGGTGTGCTGAACCGCCCTGGCAGCCTCGGTCCCGAGGCGGGCAAGCGCTCCCGCGGCGAATTGCCGCTGCTGGCCAGCGGCGCCGGCGCTTCTGGCCTGCCCGGCACCGCGCCGTTCGCGGATCTGCCGCTCGATGCGGGCGTGGCCAGCCGGCGTGGCGGTGCGGCGCGGCCCCTGCTATAGGCATCGCCCGTCCTGCGGCCAGTCCCGTGGGGCCCCGCGCGCGCCACATCCCGGCGCGCCCGGTTCGCTGAGGAGTTCCCGCACCATGGCACGTCGCCGGCAGCTCTATGAGGGCAAGGCCAAGATCCTGTTCGAAGGGCCGGAGCCCGGCACGCTCGTCCAGTACTTCAAGGACGACGCCACCGCCTTCAACGCCCAGAAGAAGGGCACCATCACGGGCAAGGGCGTGCTGAACAACCGCATCAGCGAATACCTGATGGTGAAGCTCGCCGAGATCGGCATCCCGACGCACTTCATTCGCCGGCTGAACATGCGCGAGCAGCTGATCCGCGAGGTGGAGATCATCCCGCTCGAGATCGTCATCCGCAACGTCGCCGCCGGCAGCCTCTCGACGCGTCTCGGCATCCAGGAAGGCACGCGGCTGCCGCGCTCGATCCTCGAATATTACTACAAGACCGACGCGCTCGGCGATCCGATGGTGTCGGAGGAGCACATCACCTGCTTCGGCTGGGCCTCGACGCAGGACCTCGACGACATGGTGGCCCTCGCGCTGCGGGTGAACGATTTCCTCACCGGGCTGTTCCTCGGCGTCGGCATCACGCTGGTGGATTTCAAGCTGGAGTTCGGCCGGCTCTACGAGAATGACGAGATGCGGATCGTGCTGGCCGACGAGATCAGCCCCGACAATTGCCGCCTGTGGGACGTCAAGACCGGCGAGAAGATGGACAAGGACCGCTTTCGCCGCGATCTCGGCAAGGTTGAGGAAGGCTACCAGGAAGTCGCCAAGCGCCTCGGCATCCTGCCCGAGGCCGGCGTGCGTGACATGAAGGGGCCGGAGACGGTTCAATGAACGGGCCTGCTGGTCGCAGCGCCGCCACCCCCCACGACGCTTCGCTTCGTGGGGACCCCGAGGCAGGGCGCGGAGAGCTGCATCAGCCCCGCACGATAAAGGCGCGCGTGTATGTGATGCCAAAGAACGGCGTGCTCGATCCGCAGGGCAAGGCCATTGGGCACGCGCTGCATTCCTTGGGTTTCGCGGCGGTCGAGGAAGTCCGCGCGGGCAAGGTGATCGAGCTTGATCTCGCGGAGTCTGACCCGGCCAAGGCGAAGGCGCTGGCGGAGGATATGGCGCGCAAGCTGCTCGCCAACTCGGTGATCGAGAGCTTCCGGGTCGAGCTGGTCTAGGCCCGTGGTCAAGCTCTCGATGCTCGTGATGCTGGTGCTGACGGTGGTGATCGCGACGGGTCTTCGCTGGCGCGAGCAACGCATTCCGGCCGTGGCGAAGGCCAAGCGGCTCGACATCCTCGCGCGCGGCAAGAAGAGCCTGGATCGCTGGGTGACGGCGGCGGCGCTCGCCGCGATCTCGACGCTCGTCGTCGTCGGCGGGCTGCATTGGCTGAAGATATGGGTCAACTGATGCGCGCCGTTGTGATCGTCTTCCCCGGCACGAACCGCGAGCGTGACATGGCGATCGCGCTGGAACGCGCGAGTGGGCGTAAGCCCAACCTACTGTTCCACCTCGCCGCCGAACTGCCCGCGGGCACCGATCTTGTCGTGCTGCCAGGCGGATTCTCGCATGGCGACTACCTGCGCTGCGGCGCGATGGCCGCGCGATCGCCGATCATGGGCGCGGTGCGGGATTTTGCGGTGAGGGGCGGGCATGTGCTGGGCGTCTGCAACGGCTTCCAGATCCTGACCGAGGCCGGGCTGCTGCCGGGCGCCCTGCTGCGCAACGCGACGCTGCGTTTCCTGTCGATGGACTGCCATTTGCGCGTCGAGCGAACTGGCACGCCCTATACCTCCCGCTGGTCGCAGGGTGCGGTGTTCCGCGCCCCCATGGCGCATGGCGACGGCAACTACTTCTGCGATGACGACACACTCGACCGGCTGCACGGCGAGGGCCTCGTGGCCTTCCGCTACAGCACGCCCGGCGGCGAGATCACCGAGGCCGCGAACCGCAACGGAGCGCGCGACAATATCGCCGGCATCCTCTCGCCCAACCTTCGTGTATGCGGCCTGATGCCGCACCCCGAGGACCTGGTGGATGAGCTGATGGGCGGCACCGATGGGTTGCCGATGTTCGCCTCACTGGTGGATGCTCTCGTCACCGCCTGACCCTCACTCGATACTGAGTGCCTCAACCCGCCGGTTCAGCGAGCGGCCCTGCGCGACCAGCAAAGCCGGGCAGGCGCAGCGCAGCACCTCATCCGACCCCGCATAGGCCAGCATGCTGTCCGGGCATTGCTCGGGGGCAGCCGCCGCCGGGGTGGGCGGCGCGCCGAGGGCGCTGATAGGCGCCGTAGTCGATGCTCTGCACGCCGTTGCGCGTGGTGCCTGGGTGGCGTGCCTGGCCTGGCCCCATCTCGATCCGCACCACGCCGCCACCCAGCGGCACGGCGCCGGCATGGCGCGCGGCGCGGCAGGCGCGGCTGTCGCTGGTGTAGGGACCGCTGCCCCAGACCGAGCCGCCCGCCACCGCCACGGCGGTGCAACTGCACTCCATTACCTTCGTCGTGCCGTCGAGCGCCAGCATCGTGTCCGGGCACGGCTCGGGCGTCTGGGCCATCGCCAGGCCCGGCCAGGCGAGCAGCAGGAGCAGCAGGCACATCCGCATCGTGATCGGCATGGCGACATCCCTCATCGCGCAACAGTTGAACACGCCCTGTGCCGGGCAGGAATGCCCCGGGCGCGGGCGGCGCCGTCTCTCCCCCGCTGCGAAAAACTGCTACCGAGGGCGCAGATGACGGATCTCGGAGCGCCGATGCCCCTCCTGCCCGCCGACCGTGCGACGCAGCTCGCTGCGGAATTCGGCCTCAAGCCTGATGAATTCGCCCGCGTGCTGACCATCCTGGGCCGTTCGCCGAGCCTGACGGAGCTCGGCATCTTCTCGGTCATGTGGTCCGAGCATTGCTCCTACAAATCGTCGCGATTCTGGCTGCGCACCCTGCCGACCAGCGCCCCTTGGGTTATTCACGGCCCCGGCGAGAATGCCGGCGTGATCGACATCGGCGATGGCCTCGCCGCCATCTTCAAGATGGAGAGCCACAACCACCCGAGCTTCATCGAGCCCTACCAGGGTGCCGCCACCGGGGTGGGGGGCATTTTGCGCGACGTCTTCACCATGGGGGCGCGGCCGATCGCCAACCTCAACGCGCTGCGCTTCGGCGAGCCCACGGCACCGCGCATGACGCGGGTGATCGACGGCGTGGTGCGCGGCATCGGCGGCTACGGCAATTGCGTCGGCGTGCCGACCGTGGGGGGCGAGGTGAATTTTCACGCCGCCTACAACGGCAACCCCCTGGTCAACGCCATGACCGTGGGCATCGCGCGCAAGGACCGCATCTTCCTCTCCGCCGCGGCCGGGGTGGGCAACCCGGTGGTCTATGTCGGCTCCAAGACCGGGCGGGACGGCATCCATGGCGCCACCATGGCCAGCACCGAATTCAGCGCCGACACCGAGGACAAGCGCCCGACCGTGCAGATCGGCGACCCCTTCACCGAGAAGCTGCTGATCGAGGCCTGCCTCGAACTCATGGCCACCGACGCCATCGTCGCCATCCAGGACATGGGCGCCGCCGGCCTCACCAGCTCATCGGTCGAGATGGCGAGCAAGGGCGGTGTGGGCATCGAGCTGCTGATGGACCAGGTGCCGCAGCGCGAGACCGGCATGACGGCCTACGAGATGATGCTCTCCGAGTCCCAGGAACGCATGCTGATGATCCTCAAGCCCGGCGCGGAACCCGCCGCCGAGGCGATCTTTCGCAAGTGGGAGCTGGATTTCGCCGTCATCGGCCACCTGACCGATACCGGCCGCATCGTCATCCGCCACAAGGGCGAGATCGAGGCCGATATCCCCCTCGCCCCCCTTGAATCCGAGGCGCCGCTCTATCGCCGCCCAACGGTCGAGACGCCGAAGCAGCCGGTGATCGACGCCGCCGATCTCGACGACCCGATCGGCATTCTGCCCGCACTCGAAAAGCTGGTCGGCTCGCTCGACCTGTGCTCGCGCCGCTGGATCTGGGACCAGTATGACAGCACCGTCGGCGGCCAGACCGTGCAGCGCCCGGGTAGCGCCGATGCGGCGGTGGTGAAGCTCGAAGGCCTGACGCGGGCGCTGGCCATGACCACCGATTGCACGCCGCGCTACGTGTTCGCCGACCCCGAGGAGGGCGGCCGCCAGGCGGTGGCGGAGGCCTGGCGCAACCTCACCGCTGTGGGCGCCCTGCCGCTCGCCATCACGGACAACATGAATTTCGGCAATCCGGAAAAGCCTGAGATCATGGGCCAGTTCGCCGGCGCCGTGCGCGGCATGGCCAGCGCCTGCATCGCCCTCGATTTCCCGGTCGTGAGCGGCAATGTCTCCCTCTACAATGAGACCAATGGCCGCGCGATCCTGCCCACGCCGGCCATCGGCGGCGTGGGCGTGCTGGAGGATGCGCGCCAGGCGATCGGCCTCGCGCTGGCGCCGGGGCTCGACCTCGTGCTGCTGGGCGTCACGCGCGGCTGGCTCGGCCAATCGCTCTGGCTGCGCGAGATCGCGGGGCGGGAGGCCGGCGCGCCGCCGCACGTCGATCTGACGGCCGAACGCAAGGCGGGCGATTTCCTGCGCGGGCGGATTCTCGCCGGCGCCGTCGCCGCCTGCCATGACTGCGCCGATGGCGGTCTGCTGGTCACGGTTGCCGAAATGGCGATGGCCCAGGGCGTGGGCGCGATGCTGGAAGCGCCGCCCGCCGGCATCGCGCCGCATGGCTGGTGGTTCGGCGAGGATCAGGGCCGCTACGTGGTGGCGGTGGCCGATGGCGCCGCGCTGCTCGCCGAAGCGGCCGCGGCCGGGGTGCCGGCGCGGCGTTTGGGGCGGAGTGGCGGCGGGGACTTGGTTCTCGGCGCTGGTTCCTCCATATCGGTAGCAAGGCTGGTCGCGGCGCATGAGGCGACGCTGCCGGCGCTGATGATGGCGTAGCTGTTTGGGGGATTGCGGGAATGGCGATGGATGCCGCGGAGATCGAGGCGCTGATCAAATCGGCGCTGCCCGATGCGATCGTGACCATCGAGGATTTGGCCGGCGATGGCGACCACTACGCCGCGACGGTCGTCTCCGGCGCCTTCAAGGGCATTTCACGAGTCAAGCAGCACCAGATTGTCTATGCCGCGCTGCAAGGCCGGATGGGCGGCGCGCTGCACGCCCTGGCCTTGCAAACCTCCGCCCCCGATTGAACCCCGTTTCACAAGGAACCCGACCATGACCGACGCAGCCCATGACCGCATCAAGGCCGAAATCACCGAGAACGCGGTGGTGCTCTACATGAAAGGGACGCCGGTATTTCCGCAGTGCGGCTTCTCGGCCCGCGTGGTGCAGATTCTCACGCATGTCGGCGTGCCGTTCAAGGGAGTGAACGTGCTGGCCGATGCCGAAATCCGCGACGGCATCAAGAACTTCTCGAATTGGCCGACGATTCCGCAGCTTTACGTGAAGGGCGAGTTCGTGGGCGGCTGCGACATCATCAGCGAGATGTTCCAGGCGGGTGAGTTGCAGAGCCTGCTGGCCGAGAATGGGGTTGAGGTGAAGGCGGGGGCTTGAGGGTACCCCTGGTGGGGCTGCAAGAAGCTTAAAGTCCTCAATTATTGCAGGCGATTTCGGACGGTAACTTATGATCTCGGTTGTTGCTGAAGTTATTCGAAATGGCTGGCATTTGGGTGCTCACCGTCTCGACGTTAATGAGATAGCGATAGCTTTAGGCGCAACTGTACTCGTTGATCGTCATGGCGACGGCGTGAAAATCTTGGCGCCGATGGCAGC
>JBBSCP010000247.1:0-7174 GCA_038250135.1 Acetobacterales bacterium
ACCTTGATGAAGCCGGGATTGTCTATATCGGCGCCGAATTCGAACCCGGCGATATCCTGTGCGGCAAGATCACGCCCAAGGGTGAAAGCCCGATGACGCCGGAAGAAAAGCTGCTCCGCGCCATCTTCGGTGAAAAGGCGTCGGATGTGCGCGATACCTCGCTGAAGCTGCCGCCGGGCGTTGCCGGGACGGTTGTCGAGGTGCGCGTGTTCAACCGCCATGGCATCGACAAGGACGAACGCGCCCTGCAGATCGAGCGCGAGGAAATCGAACGCCTCGAAAAGGATGCTGCCGATGAACGCGCGATTCTCAACCGCGCCACCTATTCGCGTGTCCGTGACCGTTTGATCGGCCAAACCGCGGTTGCAGCGCCCAAGGGTGTCAAGAAGGGTATCGTTATCGACGATGCGCTCCTCGAAGAGCATCCGCGCTTCGAATGGTGGAAGTTCGGCGTTGCCGATGATGGCGTCCAGGCCGATCTCGAAGCCTTGAAGGCGCAGTGGGACGATGCCCAGGCGTTGATCACGGCGCGCCTCGACGACAAGAAGGGCAAGCTGCAATCGGGCGACGAACTGCCGCCGGGTGTGCTCAAGATGGTCAAGGTGTTCGTCGCGGTGAAGCGCAAGCTGCAGCCGGGTGACAAGATGGCCGGCCGCCATGGCAACAAGGGCGTGGTCAGTCGCGTGGTGCCGATCGAGGACATGCCTTTCCTTGAGGACGGTACCCCGATCGATCTCGTGCTGAACCCGCTCGGCGTGCCCTCGCGCATGAATGTGGGCCAGATCCTCGAGACGCACCTTGGTTGGGCCTGCGCCAATCTCGGCAAGCAGATTGGCGAACTCGTTGAGGAGTATCGCCGAGGTGGCGCGATGCGCGAGGAGCTGATGGCGAAGCTCGCCCAGGCCTATCCGCCTGAGACGATGCAGGCCGAGATCGAGCCACTGGACGACGACCAACTGATCGAGATGTGCGAAAATCTGAAGAAGGGCGTGCCGATCGCGACGCCAGTCTTCGACGGCGCGCGCATGGCCGATATCGAGGGCATGCTGGACAAGGCCGGCCTCGATCGTTCCGGTCAGGTCTGGCTGCATGATGGCCGCTCGGGTGAGAAGTTCGAGCGCAAGGTCACCGTCGGCTACATCTACATGCTGAAGCTGCACCACCTGGTGGACGACAAGATCCACGCGCGCTCGATCGGGCCCTACTCGCTCGTCACGCAGCAGCCGCTGGGTGGCAAGGCGCAGTTCGGTGGTCAGCGCTTCGGCGAAATGGAGGTCTGGGCGCTGGAAGCCTATGGCGCCGCCTACACGCTGCAGGAAATGCTGACGGTGAAGTCGGACGACGTGTCCGGCCGCACCAAGGTGTACGAGGCCATCGTGCGCGACCAGGACAGCTTCGAGGCGGGCGTGCCGGAATCCTTCAACGTGCTGGTGAAGGAACTGAAGTCGCTCGGTCTTAACGTCGATCTCGAGAATCGTCCGTCCTGAGCGACGACGGTTCCTCGCTTCCCTGTCCCGCCGCCGGCGCGCGTAACTGCGCCGGCGCTCCTCATGGAGTGACGGCATGAACGAGCTGATGAAGATCCTGGGCCAAACTGGCCAGGCGATGACTTTCGACCAGATACGCATCTCGATCGCCTCGCCGGAGCAGATCCGCTCCTGGTCATACGGCGAGATCAAGAAACCGGAGACGATCAACTACCGTACTTTCAAGCCGGAGCGGGACGGGCTTTTCTGCGCCCGCAT
The DNA here is from genome assembly GCA_038250135.1 of Acetobacterales bacterium. Taxonomy (GTDB): domain Bacteria; phylum Pseudomonadota; class Alphaproteobacteria; order Acetobacterales; family Acetobacteraceae; genus Falsiroseomonas. The sequence continues at coordinate 1,746 of JBBSCP010000247.1, forward strand.
CTTCGGTCCGATCAAGGACTACGAGTGCCTGTGCGGTAAGTACAAGCGCATGAAGTTCCGCGGCATCATCTGCGAAAAGTGCGGCGTCGAGGTCACGCTCGCCAAGGTGCGGCGCGAGCGCATGGGCCATATCGAGCTCGCCTCGCCGGTGGCGCATATCTGGTTCATGAAGTCGCTGCCCTCGCGAGTTGGCCTCATGGTCGACATGTCGCTGAAGGAGTTGGAGAAGGTTCTCTACTTCGAGAGCTATGTGGTGCTCGAGCCGGGCCTGACCGACCTCAAGCTGCACCAGCTGCTGACCGAGGACCAGTTCCAGAACAAGCAGGACGAGTTCGGCGAAGACGCGTTCAGCGTCGGCATCGGCGCGGAAGCGGTGAAGCAGATGCTCGCCGCCATCGAGCTCGGCCGTGAGGCCGCGCAGCTGCGCGCCGACCTCAAGGAGACGACCAGCGAGGCCAAGCGCAAGAAGCTGGTGAAGCGCCTCAAGATGCTGGAGAGCTTTGCCGAGGGCGGCGCGCGGCCGGAATGGATGATCCTCGACGTCGTGCCAGTGATCCCACCCGAGCTGCGCCCGCTGGTGCCACTTGATGGTGGGCGCTTCGCGACCTCGGATCTGAATGATCTCTATCGCCGCGTCATCAACCGCAACAACCGCCTCAAGCGGCTGATCGAGCTGCGCGCGCCGGACATCATTGTGCGCAACGAAAAGCGCATGTTGCAGGAAGCCGTTGACGCGCTGTTCGACAATGGCCGTCGCGGCCGCGCCATCACGGGGGCCAACAAGCGCCCGTTGAAGTCGCTGTCGGACATGCTCAAGGGCAAGCAGGGCCGCTTCCGGCAGAACCTGCTCGGCAAGCGCGTGGACTATTCCGGCCGGTCGGTGATCGTCGTCGGGCCGGAGATGAAGCTGCATCAGTGCGGGCTGCCCAAGAAGATGGCGCTCGAACTGTTCAAGCCGTTCATCTACTCGAAGCTTGAGAAGTATGGCCATGCCACCACCATCAAGGCCGCGAAGCGGATGGTGGAGAAGGAGCGCCCCGAGGTGTGGGACATCCTCGAGGAGGTCATCCGCGAGCATCCGGTGCTGCTGAACCGCGCGCCGACGCTGCACCGCCTGGGAATCCAGGCCTTCGAGCCGGTGTTGGTCGAAGGCAAGGCCATCCAGCTTCATCCGCTCGTCTGCACCGCCTTCAACGCCGATTTCGACGGCGATCAGATGGCGGTGCACGTACCGCTGTCGCTGGAAGCGCAGCTCGAGGCGCGCGTGCTGATGATGTCCACCAACAACATCCTCAGCCCCGCCAACGGCAAGCCGATCATCGTGCCGAGCCAGGACATCGTGCTCGGCCTGTACTATCTTGCGCTGGAGACGCCGGAATTCCGCGCGGCGGCCGCGCATATCGAGCGTATCAAGGCGCTGGTCGCCAGCGCTGCCGGCAAGACGGTGGAGGCAATGTCGGCCGATGAGCGCGAGGCGCTGAACTTCCGCCCGCAGGTCTATGGCGGCCTCGGTGAGGTGGAGCAGGCGCTCGCGAATGGCGGCATCCGCCTGCATTCCGCCGTGTTCGCGCGTGTGCCGGCACCGACCGAGGGCAATGCGAAGCGCCTCGAGACCGTGCTGACCACGCCGGGCCGGATGATGATGGGCGCGCTGCTGCCGCGTGACTGGCGCACGCCGTTCAGCCTGGTCAACCGGATGTTGACGAAGAAGAACATCTCCGACGTGATCGATGCGGTGTATCGCCATTGCGGTCAAAAGGAGAGCGTGATCTTCGCTGACCGGCTGATGGGCCTCGGTTTCCGCAACGCGGCGAAGGCGGGCATCTCGTTCGGCAAGGATGACATGGTCATGCCGGACAACAAGTATGCCCTGATCGGCACGACCAAGGAGCAGGTGAAGGAGTTCGAGCAGCAATACCTCGACGGCCTGATCACTGCGGGCGAGCGCTACAACAAGGTGGTCGACGCATGGTCGCGCTGCACGGATGAAGTGGCGCAGGCCATGATGAAGGAGATCAGCCGGTCCGAGTTGGGCAAGCCGATCAACTCGGTGTGGATGATGTCGCATTCTGGTGCTCGTGGCTCGCCGGCGCAGATGCGCCAGTTGGCCGGCATGCGCGGGCTGATGGCCAAGCCCTCTGGCGAGATCATCGAGCAGCCGATCATCAACTGCTTCAAGGAAGGCCTCACGGTTCTCGAGTACTTCAACTCCACCCACGGCGCCCGCAAGGGCCTCGCGGACACGGCGCTGAAGACTGCGAATTCGGGCTACCTGACGCGGCGTCTGGTGGATGTGGCACAGGATTGCATCATCGTCGACGATGATTGCGGCACCGAGCGCGGCATCACCGTACGTGCCGTGATGGATGGCGGCGAGGTGGTATCGAGCCTGTCGGAGCGAATCCTCGGCCGCACCACTCAGGAGGACGTGATCGACCCCGCGACCGGTCAGGTGCTGGTCAAGACCAACACGCTGATCGAGGAGCCGGAGGCCGAGTCGATCGAGAAGGCGGGCGTCGAAGCGGTGAAGATCCGCTCGGTGCTGACCTGCGATGCGCGCGTGGGCGTCTGCGGCCATTGCTATGGGCGCGATCTTGCGCGTGGCACCCCGGTGAATGTCGGCGAGGCCGTGGGCGTCATCGCCGCGCAGTCGATCGGCGAGCCGGGCACGCAGCTCACCATGCGCACCTTCCACATCGGTGGTGCGGCGCAGCGTGGTGCCGAGCAGTCGGCGGTCGAGGCGATAGCCGACGGTACGGTGAAGTTCCTCAACCGCGTGGTGGTGACCACCAGCGCGAATGCCACCATCGTGATGGCGCGTAACTGCGAGGCGGTGCTCTACGACGCCAACGGCCGCGAGCGCGGGCGCAACCGCGTGCCCTATGGCGCGCGGCTGCTGGTCGATGAGGGCGAGGCCGTAACGCGCGGCCAGAAGCTGGCGGAGTGGGACCCCTTCACGCTGCCGATCATCACGGAGAAGAACGGGCAGGTCGAGTTTGCCGACCTGATCGAGAACATCACCCTGATGGACCGCACGGACGAAGTGACGGGCCTGACCTTCAAGGAGGTCGTTGAATACAAGACGGTCGGCCGCGCCGCGGATCTGCGCCCACGCCTGATCTTGCGCGACGCTGCCGGTAACGTCGTGAAGCGCGAGAACGGCAACGAGGCGATCACCCTGCTGCCGCCTGGTTCGCTGCTCTCGGTGGAGAACGGCAAGGAAGTCAGCATCGGCGACGTCATCGCGCGCATGCCGCGCGAGTCGTCGAAGACGCGCGACATCACCGGCGGTCTACCGCGAGTCGCCGAGCTGTTCGAGGCGCGGCGACCGAAGGATGCGGCGATCATCGCCGATGTCGACGGGCGCGTGGAGTTCGGCAAGGACTACAAGGCGAAGCGCCGAATCCTCGTGGTGCCCGAGCAGATCGGCGATGATCCGCCGACGCCGCGCGAGTACCTGGTGCCCAAGGGCAAGCACGTTTCGGTGCAGGAAGGCGACTACGTGAAGGCCGGTGATCCGCTCGTCGATGGCCCGCGCGTGCCGCACGACATCCTGCGTGTGCTGGGGGTCGAGGCTCTGGCGAACTACCTCGTGAACGAGATCCAGGACGTCTATCGCCTGCAGGGCGTGAAGATCAACGACAAGCACATCGAGGTCATCGTTCGGCAGATGCTTCAGAAGGTCGAGATCCTCGACGCGGGCGACACCACCTACCTGGTGGGCGAGACGGTCGAGCGGATTGAGTTCGAGGTTGAGAACGAGAAGCGAATCGGCCTGAAGGAACGTCCCGCACGCGCCGAGCCAGTGCTGCAGGGCATCACCAAGGCGTCGCTGCAGACCACCTCCTTCATCTCCGCGGCTTCGTTCCAGGAGACGACTCGGGTGCTGACCGAGGCCGCAACGGCGGGCAAGGTCGATAACCTGGCCGGGCTGAAGGAAAACGTGATCGTGGGCCGCCTGATTCCGGCGGGCACGGGCAGCGTCATGAACCGCCTGCGCGCCGTGGCAGCGCAGCGTGACCGTGGTCGCATCCCAACGGCGCCAGCGCCCCTGCCGGGGCCTGCGCGCGCGGCTGAATAGCGCTACCGCCCTCGGGCGGTGTAGCGGCACGGGGCCGGTTCCGCAGGGGACTGGCCCCGTGGCAATTTCGGGTCAGCTTCGCTTGACTCACCCGGCGCCCACGGATATATCGCCGCTCCCTGGCAGGGACTGGCGCATCACGCTGTGGCCCGGTCAGGCTTTTATTTTTGGTCCAACAGTTTTGTGCTGTCGGCGCCGCCTCCTCCGGGGGCTGAGGCCGGTAGCTGGACAGGAGCCCGCTAGGGCGCGCTTTTGCGCGTTCCAGGCGGGCAAATGCTCTTTGCAAGGCTGGGCGACTTACGGGACGGGCACGAAGGGGCGTCATGCCGACGATCAACCAGCTCATCGCCAAAGGGCGTGAGCCTCTTGCGAAGCGGAACAAGGTTCCGGCGCTGCAGGGCAGCCCGCAGAAGCGCGGCGTCTGCACACGCGTCTACACGACCACGCCGAAGAAGCCGAACTCGGCGCTCCGCAAGGTCGCGAAGGTACGTCTGACGAATGGCTACGAAGTTGTGAGCTACATCCCCGGCGAGGGACACAACCTGCAGGAACACTCGGTGGTGCTGATCCGCGGTGGTCGCGTGAAGGACCTTCCCGGCGTGCGCTACCACATCCTGCGCGGTGTGCTCGATACACAAGGCCTGCCGAAGCGGCGCAAGCGGCGCTCGCTGTACGGCGCCAAGCGGCCGAAGTGAGGAACTGAGATATGTCGCGCCGCCATAGCGCCGAGAAGCGCGAAGTCCTGCCAGACCCGAAGTTCGGGGACCTCGTGCTGAGCCGTTTCATGAACGTGCTGATGTACGACGGCAAGAAGAGCACCGCCGAAGGTATCGTCTATGCCGCCATGGATACGTTGAAGCGCCGTGGCGGCCCGAACAGCGACCCGCTGCGCGTGTTCCATGAAGCCATGGACAATGTGAAGCCGGCCGTTGAGGTCCGCAGCCGCCGCGTTGGTGGCGCGACCTATCAGGTGCCGGTGGAAGTTCGCCCGGAGCGTCGTCAGGCGCTGGCGATTCGCTGGCTCATCGATGCGGCGCGCAAGCGCGGTGAGCACACGATGGAAGACCGGCTATCCGCTGAGTTGATGGATGCCGCGAACAATCGTGGTTCTGCCGTCAAGAAGCGCGAAGACACGCACCGGATGGCGGAGGCCAACAAGGCCTTCAGCCATTATCGCTGGTAACACGATCCGATCTTGAGGACCTGAGCAATGGCCAAGGCGAAATTCGAGCGTAACAAGCCGCACTGCAACATCGGCACGATCGGGCACGTTGACCACGGCAAGACGTCGCTGACGGCGGCGATCACGAAGATCCTGGCGAAGTCGGGCGGCGCGACCTACACGGCG
>JBBSCP010000248.1:0-7093 GCA_038250135.1 Acetobacterales bacterium
CGTGGCGAGGACGCTGTCGGGCCGCGCTGGTTTGTCCCGTTCAAGCGCACGAAGGGCTGCGACACCACGCCTGAACAAAAGCGCCTCAACCGCGTGCTGGCAGGGCTACGCTCTGCGGTCGAGCATCCGTTCCGCGTTCTCAAGCGGCAGTTCGGCTTCGGCAAAGTGCGGTATCGCGGACTGTTCAAGAACGAGCAGCACCTGTTCACCCAATTCGCGCTGGTCAATCTGTACCTGGCCAGGACGCTGTTCGAGCCGGCCTGACGGTCATCAGGGGTGGAGTCTGTCCGGCGCCCGGGAATCACACGGGGATCGCCGCGAAAACCGCCCCAAACACCGGTGTTCTGTGTTCAGAACCAGCCCGTTGGAAAAACCGGCTGCGCCGCCGTCGAACCAATCCTACAAAACGAACCTGCTCAGAGGTTCCCTAGTTGTGCGGCTCTGGGCTTCGCCCAGCCCGTGGCCTCCGCGATCTGCGCGACCGTCGCGCCCTCCGGCCGGCGCAGCATGGCCAGCACCCGCTCCTGCTCCATGTCCTCGTGCATCTTGCGCGGCGCGCCGGGCTCGCGGCCGACGCAGCGGGCTTGCCGGCGAGCAGGGCGGTTTTCTCCGTCAAGGGCGCGACCTGGGCGGCTTCGGCGCTGGTCGCGAGTCCGGTCGGTGGTCCATGCAGCAGCATGAGGACGCAGCGCACATTCCGTCGTTGAGCGCTCATCAGTGTGAACCCCCTGTCGTCCAACGCGATTGAGGCTTGATGTATCCGACAATGCATGCGTTAGTAAATGGGATGCTGATCGAGCCCGCCCCAACCAGCCGCACGCCGACCGCCGCCGAGGCGGCCTATCAGCGCCTGCGCGGCATGATCCTCGACAACCTCCTGCCCCCCGGCGCGCAGCGCCTGGAAGCGGAGCTGGCGCTGGAACTCGGCATGTCCCGCACGCCGGTGCGCGAAGCGATGCTGCGCCTGCAACAGGACGGGCTGGTGCAGGTGCTGCCGCGACACGGCATGCGCGTCACCGCGATCTCCGCCGCCGAACTGCGCGACATCTACGACGTGCTGGAAAGCCTGGAGCCGAAGGCCGCCGAGCTGCTTGCGCGCCTCAGGTTGCCCGAAGCCGAGCTCGCGCCCCTGATCGCCGCCTGCGACGCCATGGAAGCCGCGCTCGCCATCGAGGACCGCAGCGCCTGGGCCGCGGCCGACGAGGCCTTCCATCGCGGCCTGGCGGAGCTTTGCGGCAACCGCCGGCTGGCGGCGATGGCGATGCAGGTCTGGGACCAGTCGCACCGCGCGCGGATGTTCACGCTGGCGATGCGCCCCCTGCCCGCGCACTCCACCGCGGAGCACCGCGCGACGCTGCAGGCGATCCGCGCCGGTGATGCGGAGGAGGCGCGCGAAAGCTACCGGCGGCACCGCCAGCGCGGCGGTGCCGAACTGATCGCGCTGATCGAACGGAGTGGCCTCGCATGGCTCTAGGGTCCAACGCGGTCCACGTCGCACTCATGCCGGGCGATGGCATTGGCGCCGAGGTCACCGAGGTCGCGATGGCCGTGCTGACGAAGCTGGCGCGCCGGCATGGGCTCGGGATCGGCACCGAGACGCTGCTGGCTGGCGCCTTTGCCTATCAGGCGAGCGGAACCGCGATGAGCGAGGAGGTCTTTCGCCGCGCCGAAGCCGCCGACGCCATCCTGCTCGGCGCGATGGGCTGGCCCGGCATCCGCTATCCGGACGGCACCGAGATCGCGCCGCAACTCGACCTGCGATTCCGGCTGGGACTCTACGCCGGTGTGCGGCCGATCCGGGCGATCCCCGGCGTGCCGCTCGCACTCGCCGATCCGCGAGCGAAACAGATTGACATGGTGATGCTGCGCGAGTCGACCGAGGGGCTGTTCCATGCCCGCGGCCGCGGCGTGATCATCGACGATGCCGAGGCGCGTGACACCATGGTGATCACACGCATCACCACCGAACGCCTGTCGCGCTTCGCCTTCCGCCTGGCCGAACGTCGCGCGCTACGCCTGGGCCGCAGCCAGACCGTGACGCTGGTGGACAAGGCGAATGTCTTCACCTCGATGGCCTTCATGCGGCGCGTGTTCAACGAGGTCGCGGCGGAATTCCCCGGCGTGCCAGCAGCCAACCACTACGTGGACGCGATGGCGCTCGACCTGGTGCGGCGGCCCTGGGATTTCGACGTGCTGCCAATGGAGAACATGTTCGGCGACATCCTGTCCGATCTCGGCGCGGGCCTGATCGGCGGCATGGGCTATGCGCCCTCGGCCGATATCGGCGACACGCATGCGGTGTTCCAGCCGAGCCACGGCACCGGCCCCGACATCGCCGGCAAGGGCGTCGCCAACCCGACGGCGATGATCCTCTCGGCGGCGCTGATGCTCGACTGGCTCGGCACGCGCGGCGCGGGCCAGGTCTGGTGCGACGCGGCGACGGAGCTTGAGGCGGCGGTGGATGCCGCCTTCGCCAACGGCCTGCGCAGCGCGGAATTCGGCGGCGTCGGCACGGCGGAGGTCGCGCGCGCGGTGGCGGAGTGTATCCCCGGATGACGCTGCGCGTCGCGATCATCGGCTGCGGCTATTTCGCGCGGTTCCACCGCGAGGCCTGGGCGCGGCTGCCGGTGCGCGTCTTGGCGCTGTGCGATGCCGATGGCGACAAGGCCGCCGAGGCCGCGCGGGAATGCCAGGCCGCGCAGGTCTTTACCGATGCGGCGGCGATGCTGGAGGCCACGACGCCGGATTTGGTGGATATCGTGACGCCGCCGGCAACCCATGCCGCGCTCGTCGCGCTGTGTGCCGCGCGGCGCATCCCGGCGATCTGTCAGAAGCCGCTGGCGCCGGACTGGGACACCGCGCTCGCGATCGTCGAGACCGCGGAGCGCGCCGGCAGCACGCTCATCGTGCACGAGAATTTCCGTTTCATGCCCTGGTTCGCCGAGGCCGAACGCCTGCTGCGCGAAGGCGCGATCGGAGAGCCGCTGGACATCAGCTTCCGGCTGCGCTCCGGCGATGGCCAGGGGCCGGAGGCCTACCTGGCGCGGCAGCCCTACTTTCGCACCATGCCGCGCTTGCTGGTGCATGAGACGATCATCCACCTGATCGATGTGTTCCGCTGCCTGTTCGGCGAAGTCGCTGGCGTCTTCGCGCGGCTGCGCAGGCTCAACGCCGCGATCATCGGCGAGGACGCGGCGACGGTGCTCTTCGCCTTCGAGAATGCGAGACGCAGCGGCATCGTGGATGGCAACCGGCTGCTGGACCATCCCGCCGCCGATCCACGCCTGACCAACGGCGTGCTTTTGGTGGAGGGCACGGGCGGGCAATTACGGCTGGATGGCCATGGCCGGCTGTTCCTGCGCCCGCATCGCGGCGAGGAGCGCGAGCATGCCTATGCCTGGGAGGATCGTGGCTATGGCGGCGATTGCGTGTTCCGCCAATGCCGCGCCGCGCTGGCCCATGTCGCGGGCGGCACGCCGGTGCCGAACCTGGCGCGCGCGTGGCTGCGCAACATGCAAATCGAAGAAGCCATCTACCGCTCGGCAGAGGAAGGCCGATTCATCGCCGTCTAGCGTTTCCGCAACAACAGAAGGGGAGAAACAAAAATGCACACCATCACCACGACGCGCCGCGGCGCGTTGCTCGGCGGCATCGGCCTGCTGGCCGCACCGGCCATCGGCACGGCGCAGCAGGTGCGCACGCTGCGCCTGAACCATACCGACACCGACGTTGGTGCGCGCAACGAGGCAGCGAACCTGTTCGCCCGCCGCGTCGGCGAACTCACCGAGGGCCGCTTCCGCGTGCAGGTCTTCCATTCCGGCCAGTTGGCGAATGATGCGCGCAGCCTGGAACAGGTTGCCGTCGGCTCGATCGACCTCGCGATCAGCGGCGTCGTCACCTATGCGACGCATACAAGGCCCCTCAACCTGATCGCCCTGCCCTACCTGGCCGAGACCTATGAGCAGGGCTGGCGTCTGTATGACAATTCGCGCTTCATCGCCGAGCAGAAGCAGGCGCTGATCGGCCGCGGCATGCGGGTGATCGGCGATTGGGAAGCCGGCTTCCGCAGCTTCTCCACCAAATTTGCGCTGCCGTCGCCGGCCGCCGCGCGCGGCCGCAAGCTGCGCATCGCGCCGGTGGACATGATCCGCTGGATCATGGAATCGCAGGGTTGGAACCCTGTGGTGATGCCGGTGACCGAGGTCTATCTGGCGATCCAGCAAGGCACGGTGGACGGGCAGGAGAACCCGGTGGATACCATCTTCAGCCAGCGCTTCTTCGAGGTCGCGCGACACATCACGCTGTCGAACCACGTCTACTCGCCGCTGTGGCTGTGTGTGTCCGAACGCACCTGGGGCACGCTGCCGGAGAATGCGCGCGCCGCGCTGACCCAGGCCGGGCGCGAAAGCGGCCAGTCCAACCGCCAGCAGGTGGCGTCGAATGACGAGGCCCTGCTGACGCAGATGACGGCGCGCGGCGCGACGATCAACCGCCCGGACCTCGCGGCCTGGCGCGCAGCGTCGCAGGGCGCGGTGGCGCGGGCGAGGCAGGACTACGGCGCCGATACCGTGGACCGCTTCATCGAGGAAGCGAACACCCTTCGCACGCGGGCCTAGCCGCGTGCGATCGCCGCAGGGCGAAGCGCCTGAAGGGCGCGAGCACCGGGGAGGCGAATCGGATGCGCATTCTCCTGTGATGCGCGCCCTCGATGCGAGTTGCGCCCTGCTCGGGCGCGCGCTCGACCTGTTCCTGGTGATCGGCGGCGGGGGCCTGACCGCGGTGGTGATGGCCAACGTCATCGCGCGCTACGTGTTCAACATCTCGCTCGCCTGGGTGAACGAGATGGGCGAGTTCGTGCTGCTCTGGCTGACCTTCCTGGGCGGCGCGCGGGCCGTGCAGTTGGGCGCGCATCTGGCGATCACCGAACTGGTGGATGCCGCCGGGCCCGCGCTGAAGCGCGTGCTGTTCTGGATCGCGGAACTGACCGCCGCCGCGGTGCTGCTCGCGATGCTGGTCTGGGGCTTCGCGCTGTCGCGGCAGATGATGGGCCAGACGCTCTCCGTCACCTACATCCCGATGGGGCTGGCCTATGCCTCAATGCCGGTCGGCTCCGTCTTCGGGCTGATCTTCATCGCGCGCCGCCTGATCCTCGGCGCGGAGCGCGCGGCATGACGCTGTTCCTCACCACCTTCCTGATCTTCATGGGCATCGCGCTGCTCGGCGTGCCGCTGATCTGGGCGCTGATGGTGGCGACATTCGCCTACATGCAGCTCTCGCCGAATTTCTATGTCGAGGAGGGCATGCTGCTGTCCTTCATCGGTGGGGTGGAGCCGTTCCATCTGCTGGCGGTGCCGATGTTCATCGTCGCGGGCGAGATCATGGTGGCGGGCGGTGTCGGGCGGCGGATGATCGATTTCGCGGCCAAGGCGCTGGGCTTCCTGCGCGGCGGGCTCGGCGTGGTGACCGTTTCGTCCTCGATGCTGTTCGCGGGTGTGTCGGGCAGTGCGGTGGCGGACAGCGCGGCGGTGGGCTCGGTGATGATCCCGGGCATGCAGCGGCGCGGCTACACCAAGGAATTCGCCGCGGCGCTGGTGGCCGTGGCGGGCACCATCGGCATCATCATCCCGCCCTCGATCCCGATGGTGATCTTCGCCTTCATGGGCAATGTCAGCGTGAAGGAGTTGTTCCTGGCCGGCTTCATCCCCGGGCTGCTGTTCGGCGGCGGGCTGATTTTGTGGTGCATGTACGTCGGCAAGGCGCGCGGCTGGGATCCGGGCGGGGAGCGCGCCAGCGCCGACGAATTGCTGCGCGCCTTCCGCGACTGCATCCCCGCGCTGCTGTTCCCGCTGGTGATCCTGGGCGGCATCTTCGGCGGCGTCTTCACGCCGACCGAGGCCGCGGCGGTTGCGGTGTTCTACGCGCTGCTGGTCGGCCGCTATGTCTACCGCGAGCTCGCCTGGGCCGATGTGCCGCGCATCCTGCGCGACAGCTTCGTCACCTCCGCCACCGTCATGCTGGTGATCGGCGCCACCACCGCCTTCGCCTGGGTGATGACGATGGAAGGCGTGCCGATGGACCTGGTGGGCAAGCTGCGCGGCTGGAACCTCGACAAGTGGGAATTCCTGCTGGCGGTGAACATCGCGCTGCTGCTGCTGGGCATCTTCCTGGAACCCGTGCCGGCGCTGATCCTGACCGCGCCGCTGCTGCTGCCGGTGGCGCGTGGGCTTGACGTGGACCCGGTGCATCTCGGGCTGGTCATGATCTGCAACCTGGCGATCGGGCTGTTCACGCCCCCCGTAGGCGGCACGCTGTTCGTCGCGGCCAAGATCGCCAATGCGCGGATGTGGGGGATCACGCGGGAACTGGCGCCGATGTTCGGCATCTGTTGCCTGGTGCTGGCCGTGATCACGTATTTTCCGGCATTCGTGATGGCACCGGTCTACTGGTTCCGCTGATGGACTTGCCGGATGTGTCCTTCCACGGCAGCGGCCTGGTGCGACCGGAATCGGTGCTGGTCGCGAAGGATGGCAGCGTCTTCACCGCGGATTTTCGCGGCGGCGTCGCGGCGCTGGAGTCGGATGGCACGCATCGGCTGATCCATGGTGCGACAGCCGACTTGCCGCAGGGCCTGAAGCCGAACGGCATCGCCTTCGAGCGCGACGGGTCCTTCATCCTCGCGCATCTCGGTGCCGAGGAAGGCGGCGTGTTCCGCCTGGCGCGGGACGGCCAGGTGATGCCGCTGCTGCGCGAGGTCGATGGCATCGCGCTGCCACCGACCAACTACGCGCTGCGCGATGTCGAGGATCGGCTCTGGGTCACCGTCTCCACGCGGCGGCGCCCGCGCGAGCGCGACTGGACACCGCAGGCAGCGAGCGGCTTCATTGTGCTGGCGGATTCGCGCGGCGCGCGGATCGTGGCGGATGGGCTGGGCTACACCCATGAATGCCTGCCCTCGCTGGATGGGCGGTTCCTTTACGTCAACGAGACCTATGCGCGGCGGCTGTCGCGCTTCCCGCTGGCCGCGGATGGCGCGCTCGGCGCGAAGCAGGTGGTCGCCGAATTCGAGGAAGGCGAGATGCCGGATGGGCTCGCC
>JBBSCP010000249.1:0-7082 GCA_038250135.1 Acetobacterales bacterium
CACTCGGCGGCGCGACCCTTGCACAGCCCAAACACGTGACCGACCCTTCGTCCCGCATCGCTTACCGTCTCGCTTTGGCGGTACGAATGCAAGCGAAGCCGAAGCACATAGCGCACAACAATAGGTGCGCAGAGCCCCTCCCGGCGTTGCGCGGTCGATGCACCTCAGGCATCAGGTGTCGGGCACTCAACTGCAGGCGCATCTCCGACACCTTCTCGCGCAAGGGCGTAATGTAACCTTACTGCAATGAAATGCTCAAGGTTTGTCGGAGCAGATCGCGTCGGCAGTGCTGTTTACCTTTTGTTTGATCGCGCAATTCAGTCCTCCGGAACATTCGCACCCCCGGCCATCACGCTCTAAAGTACGAGATCGACCCGAGAGGACCGATCCTGGTCCAGGCGCTCGCCCTGCCGCGCATACCGGCGACTACGAAGGTTTTCGCGCGCGCTACCTCGCCGGCGCCTGACCACCCTGGCCTCGCAGCGAGCTTCGACGCACTGTGCACCCCCACCCGACACGGAGACCTCCAGATGGCCGGCACGATCGACGCGAAGCTTGCGGAACTTGGCATCACGCTGCCCACGCCGGCGGCGCCGCTGGCCAACTACATCGGCTTCAACCAAGTGGGCAGCCTGGTGATCGTCTCGGGCCAGATTCCCCTGGTGGAGGGCAAGGTTGCCATCACCGGCAAACTCGGCGCGGGCGTGACGGTGGAGCAGGGGCAGCAGGCGGCGCGGCTCTGCTTCATCAACCTGATCGCGCAGGTAAAACTCGCCTGTGGCGGTGACCTCGATCGCGTGAAGCAAGTGGTGCGACTCGGCGGCTTCGTCGCCTGCACGCCGGATTTCACGCAGCAGCCGCAGGTGATCAATGGCGCCTCGGACCTTGCCGTCGCGGTTTTCGGCGACAAGGGCAAGCATGCGCGTGCCGCCGTGGGCTGCCCCTCGCTGCCGGCCGATGCAGCGGTCGAGGTTGAGGGGATGTTTGAAATCGCCTGAGGGGCCATTTTTCCCCCATGGCCGATAACACGCCCGAACTCTCGCTGAGCCTGCACAAATCCATCGCGGCGATTCCCGCGCTGGACTGGGATGCCTGCGCGGGCGACGACAACCCCTTCGTCGGCCACGCCTTCCTGCTGGCGCTGGAGGAAAGCGGCAGCGCCGGCGGGCGTACCGGCTGGCTGCCGCAGCACGCGGCGCTGCGCGATGGCGCCGGGCGCCTTGTGGCCTGCGCGCCCTGCTATGCGAAGATGCATTCCTCGGGCGAGTACGTGTTCGACCACGGCTGGGCCGATGCGCTGGAACGCGCCGGCGGGCAGTACTACCCGAAGCTGCAGGTGGCCTCGCCCTTTTCGCCCGTGCCCGGGCCGCGCCTGCTGGTGCGGCCGGATGCCGGGGTTGGCGTGGCGGCGCTGGCACAGGGGCTCGCGCAAGCTTGCCGGCAGCTCGACATGTCCTCCGTCCACGTCACCTTCTGCACTGCGCTGGAATGGGCGGCGCTGGGCGAGGCCGGCTGGCTGCAACGCGTCGGCACGCAGTTCCATTGGAGCAATGCGGGCTACGCGACCTTTGATGATTTTCTCGGCGCGCTGTCCTCGCGCAAGCGCAAGCAGATCAAGCGCGAGCGGCGCGATGCCGAGGCTTCGGGCTATGTGCTGAAGACACTGCGCGGGCATGAGATCTCGCAGGCGCATTGGGACGCCTTCCATCGCTTCTACCTCTCCACCACCGACAAGAAATGGGGCCGCAGCGCCTACTTGAAAAAGGCCTTTTGGCCGCTGCTCGGCGCGCGTCTGGGCGACAAGGTGGTGCTGATGGTGGCGGACCGGGATGGCGTGCCCGTGGCCGGCGCGCTGAACCTGCTCGGGCGCAACGCGCTTTATGGCCGCAACTGGGGCTGCCTGGTGGACGCGCCTTTCCTGCATTTCGAGCTCTGCTATTACCGAGCCATTGATTTCGCGATCGAACACCGCCTGGCACGCGTCGAGGCCGGTGCGCAGGGCGAGCACAAGATCCAGCGCGGGTATCTGCCAGCGCCAACCTATTCCGCCCATTGGATCGCCCATCCCGGCCTGCGCCACGCCGTCGCCGATTTCCTCGACCGCGAGCGGCCGGCGATGCTGCGCGAAATCGCTGCGCTGGCCGAGATGTCGCCCTTCAAGAAGCTCGGCGAGGAATGAACGGCGCGTGTTGATCGCCTACGCGCAATTGGCACTCTCCATGGCGCTGGTCGGCGCCAATGTGGCGGTCGCTAAAATCCTGGCCGAGAGCCTGCCAATCGCCCTCATCGCCGGGCTGCGCTGCGCCTTGGCCGTCGCGCTGCTGTGGCCGCTGGCGCGAGCGATGGAGGGGCGCGTTGCGGTCTCGCGTGGCGTGCTGTGGAACCTGGCGTGGCAGGCGGCCTTCGGCACGGTGATCTACAATGCGGGCCTACTGGCCGGGCTGCGGCTGACCACCGCGCTGGAGGCCGGGCTGATCCTGGCCACGCTGCCGGCCGTGGTGGCGGTGGGCAGCGCGCTCTGGTTGCGTGAGCGACTGCCGCCGCGGCAATGGATTGCCGTGGCGCTCGCCGCCTTCGGCATTGGCGCGCTGACGCTGGCGCGCGTCTCCACCGACGGGCATGGCAGCCTGCTCGGCAACCTGCTCGTCTTCGGCGGTGTCTGCGGAGAAGCGATGTACGTGCTGCTGGCCAAGCGCATCGCCGGCCGTGTGCCGGTGGTGAGTGCAACCTTCTGGATGCAGCTTTTTTCGTTGCTGATGCTGCTGCCCTTCTGCCTGCCGGTGATCGGCGGCATAGCGGCGCTGAGCGATGCGACGGTCTCAAGCCTGCTAGTGTTCCACTCGCTGACCGCAAGCGTGGTGTGCCTGCTGCTGTGGTATGCCGGGTTGAAGCGTGCCCCAGCCAGCATCGCCGGCGTCTTCACCGCGTTTCTGCCGGCCACGGCGGCGGTCTTCGCCATCCTGGTGCTTGGCGAGGCGGCAACGATGATTCATGCCGCCGGCTTTTTCCTGTTGATGGGCAGCCTGCTTCTGGCAACCTGGCCGGATCGGAAACGGCACGGATAGTCGCCCATCATGAAACCCTGGTTCACCTGCCGCGGGTCCGAGCTTCTCGCGATGTCCGCCGAGGAGGTCGCCGGGCGTCTCGCGGCGCATCAGATGTCGCGGCGCCTCGCTGCAGAACCGGCGCAGCTTTTCGCCTGGCGGCGCACCGTGACGCTGTTGCAAGGCTGCGTGCAAACCGCGGGTGGCGAGGCCTGGACCATCGCGCTGGAATACGACCTGCTGCGCCTCGAGAAGCGGATCGATGCCGTGCTGCTCAGCGACCGCGCGATCCTGGTGCTGGAGTTCAAGGGCACCGCCACCTCCAACGCTGACCGCGCGCAGGTCGAGGATTACGCGCAGGACCTGTTCGATTTCCATGCCGCCAGCCGGCAGTACCCGATCCAGCCCGTGCTGGTTGGCGGCTCGAACCCGGCGCCTTTCCAATTGCCGCTGCTGCTGCCCGCCGTGCTGCCGGTGGCGGAGGCGACGCCCGACTCGTTGTCGAGGCTGCTGTCGGCCTTGCACGCGGCGCTGCCCGCACCAGCCGTGCCACTCGACGGCGCGGCCTGGTGCGCCGCAGCCTACCGGCCGGTGCCGAGCATCGTGGAGGCCGCGGCGACCCTGTTCGCGCGCAACAGTGTGGCGGAGATCGCAGCCGCGCGTGCCGACACCACGAACCTGACGCGCACCACCGCGGCCATCGAACGCGCGCTCGATGCGGCGAGCGCGACGGCGGAGCGCGTTGTGGTTTTCGTCACCGGCATCCCCGGCGCCGGCAAGACGCTGTGTGGCCTCAACGTCGTCTTCGGCGAGCAGCGACGCCAGGGCAGCGCCTTCCTCACCGGCAATACGCCGCTCGTCGCCGTGCTGCGGGAAGCGCTGGCCTGCAACCGTGCCGGGATCGATCTCGCGCGCGGGCCAAGCGCGGACCCCGAACGGCGTCGGCTTTCGGCGCGGCTGCGGCAGGCGCGGCACGAGACGGAGCAGGCGCTACAGAACGTGCACAAATTCCTCGCCGACAATGCCGGGCGCAGCACCCCGCCCGCCGAACGCATGATCGTCTTCGATGAGGCGCAGCGCGCCTGGGATGCACAACAGGCAACGCGCGACACGCAGCGCCGTGTCAGCACGCTGAGCCTGAGCGAACCGGCGCATACGCTGGAGATCATGGGCCGGCATGCGGGCTTTGCTGGCATCGTCGCGCTGATCGGCAACGGGCAGGAGATCAACACCGGCGAAGCGGGCTTGCGCGAATGGGGCAACGTGATCGCCAGCCAGCCTGGTTGGCGCGCCGTAGCGCCGGCCCGCACGCTCACCGCGACCGATCGCGCGCAGCGGCTGGCGGACGCAAAGCCCGACTGGCTCAGCATCGATGATGAGCTCGACCTCACCGTTTCCTTGCGCAGCGTGCGCGATGAGCGCGCGGCGCGCTGGGTCGATGCCGTGCTGCGCGATTCGGCCGAGGAAGCCCGCGCCCTGGCCGAGGCGCAGCCCCTGCCCTTCCTGCTCACACGCTCGCTCGAGGTGGCGCGGCAGGCCTTGCGACGCCTGACGCCGGGGCTACGTCGCGCAGGCTTCGTGCGGTCCTCCGGCGCGCGTCGCCTCCGTGCCGAAGGCTTCGACTCGCAGCTGGTCGGTACCGAGGAGCCGGTCGCCTGGTTCCTGGAGCGCTGGCCGGACATTCGCGCCTCCGACGCGCTCGAAGTCGCGGCCACGGAATATGCCTGCCAGGGCCTGGAACTCGACACGGTCGGGCTCGCCTGGGACCTCGATTTCCGGCGCAACGGCGGCCGCTGGGCGGCCCGGCGCTTCGCTGGCACAGGCTGGCAGCAGGAATTGCGCGAACATGATTTCGTCCGCAACACCTACCGCGTACTGCTGACCCGCGCGCGCTATGAGACCGTGATCTGGGTGCCGCGCGGCAGCCCGCCGGATGATCCCTTCCATGACCGTACGCGTGATTCGCGCGACTACGACGCCATCGCGGCCTTCCTGCTTGCCTGCGGCGCGCTGCCGCTGGACGAGTCACCGCTCCCCGCCACGCGGGACAAGCCAGCGGGGACGCTGCTATAGCGATGGCATGCGCCTCCTCCTCGCTCTGCTGCTGCTCCTTGCTGCCCCGGCCCACGCCGCCGACCTCAAGCTCGCCAGTTGGAACATCGCCTGGCTCACCTTGAAGCCGGCGGGGCATCCCGACCTGCCGCGCGATCTCTACACCCGCGTGCCGCAGGATTTTTCCCTGTTGCGCCATTATGCGGATCGGCTCGCCGCCGATGTCGTGGCGCTACAGGAGATCGACGGCGTCGAGGCCGCCGCGCGCGTCTTCGATCCGGCGCGCTATGCGATCCACCTCACCGATGAGCGCGATGTGCAGCGGCCGGGCTTCGCCGTCAGCCGCACGCTGCGATTCATCGCAAATCGTGACCTCGCAGAGCTCGACATCCGCGCCGGCGCTAGACGCAGCCTGCGGCGCGGCGCTGATATCACCGTGGAGGGGCCGGGCGGCGCGCGGCTACGCCTGCTCTCGGTGCATCTCAACGCCGGCTGCCGCGAGGATGCCTTCGGCGCCGGCGGCACCAGCGATTGTGAGGGCCTGGCGCGCCAGGCCGAGGTCATCGCGCGCTGGGCCGCAGCACGCGAGCACGAGGGCGTGGCCTTCGCCATCCTCGGCGACTTCAACCGCCGCATGCATGAGCGCGACGACTTCCTCCGCATCGTCGAGGCCAGCGCGCCGGTGCTACGGCCGACGGCGGGGCTTTCCTCGCCCTGCTGGTCGGATGCGCGGGGCGGACGACCCTTCATCAGCCACATGCTGCTCGGCGGGCCAGCGCGCGAGTGGCTTTTGCCGCGCAGCTTCGCGGTGATGACCTATGCCGAGCGCGAGCGCAGCTACCGCGACCGCCTGTCGGACCATTGCCCGATCAGCGTCCGTCTCAACCTGCCGTGAGGCCAGGCTTCGCGCGCCTGACGCTGCCGCTCGCCGGCCTCAACTTCGTCAATCAGGCGTCGCGCACGCTGATCGCGACGATCGGGCCGGTGTTGGCTTTGGAATTCGCGCTTTCGGCCAGTGAGCTCGGCCTGCTCGCGGCGATGTTCTTCGCCGCCTACGCCGTGGCGCAATTGCCGGTGGGTCTTGCGATTGATCTGTGGGGGCCGCGGCGGGTGCAGACCGTGCTCGGACTTGTGGCCGCAACGGGATTCCTGATCTGCGCCATGGCAACGGGCAGCCTCATGCTGGCTTTTGGGCGTGTCATCACCGGGCTTGGCGTCTCGGCCGGGCTGATCGCGATGCTGAAGGTGAACACGCAATGGTATCCGCGCGACCGCGTCGCCGGCATGACGGGGCTTGGTGTCTTCGTGGGTGCTTGCGGCAGTGTAGCGGCCACGGTGCCGGTGGCCTGGCTGATGCCGATGTTCGGCTGGCGTGGCATCTTCGTGCTGCTTGCGCTGCTGGCGACGCTGGTGAGCCTGTGGATTTTCCTCAGCGTGCCCGATCGTGGGCCGGGCGAAACGCCACCGGCGCGACGGCGCCTTGGGCTCGAGATCGCGGAGTTCTCGCGGATCTTTCGCCACCCCGCCTTCCTCACCTTCGTGCCGTCTGTCGCACTGCTCTCGGCACTGCACTTCACCTATCAGGGGCTCTGGGCCGGGCCCTGGCTGCGCGATGTCGGCGGGCTGCCTGAGGGGCCACGCGCCACGCTGCTATTGGTCTATGCACTCGGCTTGATGGCGGGCAGCGTGGTGACGGGCCAAGCGGCATCCTTCCTGCAACGGCGCGGTGCGAGCCCGATGTTCGTGCCGTACTGCGCCATGTCCGCCATGGCTGTGGTGCAGGCAGTGCTATGCTTCATTCCGCCAAGTTCGTCGATCTGGCTTGGCGTTGTGTGGTTCACCTTTTCCCTCTGCGGTGCGGCGGGACCGGCGGGCTATACCGCCATCAGCCAACGCTTCGGGCCAGAGCTCGCAGGGCGCGTGGCCACCGCCATCAACGCGGTGATGCTCGCCGTTGTATTCTTCCTGCAGAACGCGATCGGATGG
>JBBSCP010000250.1:0-7074 GCA_038250135.1 Acetobacterales bacterium
ACATCGATCGAGCGGTCGAACCGGTCAGCGCCCCGCTCATTCGCGAGTTCCAGCAGGCTCTCGCGCGACAGGGTGCGACCGGGGCGTTCGGCGAAGACCCTCAGCAAAGCGAATTCGGCGGCGCCGAGCGCAATCTCCTGCCCATTCGGCCCGAACAGCCGCCGCGCCTCAAGGTCGAGATGGTTGCGCCCCATGCGCAGGCGCGGATTGGCGGCGGGTGGCGGCACCGCCGCAAACACGCCTGGCGGCACCACGGCCGCGAGCACGCCCGCCGCTGCTTCCCGCCGCCGCAGCACGGCGCGCAGCCGCGCGAGCAATTCACGCAGATCGACGGGCTTGGCGATGTAGTCATCCGCGCCGACTTCCAGGCCCACGACACGATCCACCACATCGCCAGCCGCGGTCAGCATGACGATGCCGACATCGGATTCGGCGCGCAGCCAGCGCGCGATGGTCAGCCCATCCTCGCCCGGCATGCAGATGTCGAGCAGCACGAGATCCGCCCGCCGCTCCGCCAGTATCCGGCGCAGCGCCGCCCCATCTGCCGCCTGCCGCACGTCGAGCCCGCGCCGTGCCAGGTACTCCGCCACCGCTTCCCGCAAATCAGTCTCGTCATCGACCACCACCAGGGCCGGGCCTTCCGACATGCCTGATCCTCATTGTTCCCAGTGGGGTATGGGAACCCGCCCGCGCGCCGGATGCAACATCGGACACAAAGCGCGAAGCACCACGACATCCCGATGCAACATGCCGATGCGAAACAGGGCTACCGAGAAACCAGGAGCTTTACCATGACCCGCCTTTCTTCCCCCTCCGCCCCGATGCGTCGCCGCCTTGCAGGCCGGCTTCGCGCCGTCTGGCTGGCCGCCGTCGGTCCCGACCCGCTGGAGCCCCGACTCGCGGCTGATGCAGGGCTGCAGCCCGCACGGGTGAGGCGGGTGATCAATCCGTTGGTCGGCGCCTGGCTGCACTGAACCCAGCGCATTGACAGCTACGCCGCGCGGCGTGTCACTTCCCGCCAAGGGAATTGAGGAAGCGCTACCGATGGACGACCACGACCAGACCAAAAAGCCGTTCAAGCTGCGCAGCCAGCGCTGGTTCGACGATCCCACCGACCCCGGCATGACCTCGCTTTACTGCGAGCGGCAGCTGAATTTCGGGATGACCTTCGATGAGTTGCAGTCGGGCCGGCCGATCATCGGCATCAGCCAGACCGGCAGCGACATCGCACCTTGCAATCGCCACCACACGATCCTGGTGCAACGGGTGAAGGAGGGCATCCGCGATGCCGGCGGCGTGCCGCTGGAATTCCCCATCCACCCGATCCAGGAAACCCTGAAGCGCCCGACCGCGGCGCTTGACCGCAACCTGCAATATCTCTCGCTGGTG
The DNA here is from genome assembly GCA_038250135.1 of Acetobacterales bacterium. Lineage (GTDB taxonomy): Bacteria > Pseudomonadota > Alphaproteobacteria > Acetobacterales > Acetobacteraceae > Falsiroseomonas. The sequence goes on from JBBSCP010000250.1 coordinate 1,390, forward strand.
GAAGTCCTGCACGGCTATCCGCTCGATGGCGTCGTGCTGACCATCGGCTGCGATAAAACACCCGGCGCGGGGCTGATGGCGGCCGCTACCGTCAACATCCCGGCGCTAGCCTTCTCCGGCGGGCCGATGCTGGATGGCTGGCACAAGGGGCGCCTCGTGGGTTCCGGCACCGTGGTGTGGGAAGCCCGGCGCATGCTCGCGGCCGGCGAGATCGACTACCGGCAATTCATGGAGATGGTGGCGGCGAGCAGCACCTCCTGGGGCCATTGCTCGACGATGGGCACTGCACTTTCGATGAACTCGCTGGTCGAAGCGGTGGGCATGAGCCTTACCGGCTGCGCCGCCATCCCTGGCCCGCACCGCGAACGCGCGCAGATGGCGTATTGGTCAGGGCGGCGCATCGTCGAGATGGTGCGTGAGAACCTGACCCCCGCGAAGGTCATGACGCACAAGGCCTTCGAGAATGCGGTGGCGGTGGCGAGCGCCATCGGCGCTTCCTCCAACTGCCCGCCGCACATGATCGCCATCGCGCGGCATATGGGAGTCGAGCACAATCTGGAGGATTGGCAGCGCGTCGGCGCCGATATCCCGCTGCTGGTCGATTGCCAGCCCGCCGGTCGCTTCCTCGGCGAAGGTTTTCATCGCGCCGGCGGCGTCCCCGCCGTGATGCGCGAACTGCTCGAAGCCGGGCGGCTGCATGGCGATGTGATGACCGTGACCGGCAAGACGGTGGCCGAGAACTTGGCCGCCATCCCGCTCTCCCCGGACCGCGAGGTGATCCGCGCCTATGCGAAGCCGATGAAGGAGCAGGCCGGGTATCTGGTGCTCACCGGCAACATCTTCGACAGCGCCATCATCAAGGTCAGCGTGATCGACGCCGAGTTCCGCAAGCGCTTCTTCTCCGACGACCCCGACGTCTTCGAAGGCAAGGCCGCGGTATTCGAGGGGCCGGAGGATTACCACGCCCGCATCGAGGACCCTGCCCTCGGCATCGATGAGAAGACCGTGCTCGTGATCCGCAATTGCGGCCCCGTGGGCTACCCGGGCAGTGCGGAGGTGGTGAACATGCAGCCGCCGGCCGCGCTGATCAAAGCCGGCATCAAGGCGCTGCCGACCATGGGCGATGGGCGGCAGAGCGGCACGTCCGGCTCGCCCTCGATCCTCAATATCACGCCAGAGGCGGCGGTGGGCGGGGGCCTGGCGCTGTTGCGGCATGGCGATCGCATCCGCATCGACCTCAAGACGCGCCGTGTCGATGTGCTGATCCCGGAAGCCGAGCTCGCCGCGCGCCGCGCCGCCTGGACACCGCCGAAGCTGCTCAATAAGACGCCTTGGGAGGAAATCTACCGCAACAGCGTCGGCCAGCTTGGCACCGGCGCCTGCATGGAGGCGGCGACGCTTTACCTCAACATCCTGGAAACGCGAGGCGAGAGCCGGCACAACCACTGAGGCTGCGGCGCATAGAATCTAAATGGCTGGCGATGGATCCGACTCGGCAGTCGGTGCCATCGTTACCACATGTCCACCATCCACCTCGTTCCTGATGACATCTGTCGCCACTACCATGTGAAGGAATGGCGGAATGCGACCGGCATTCTGACCACGGCGTGCGGCGAGGAATGGGCCGATATTCTCGCCGTGCTGCGCGGCTTCAAGCTGCTGCGTTCCGAGGTGGTCGTAGGCGGCGGCAACCGCTCATTGATCTCGCGACGCATCGATGGGGCCTTCTACGCGAAGGGTTGGCGGGAGAAGGACTTCGCCACCTCCTTCATGGTGGATGACCTGAAACTCGAAAGTCCAACGCATGCTGTAGATTGCTTTCGTGGCGGCGTCGCCTTGGAGGTCGAGTGGAACAACAAGGACCCGTTCTTCGATCGGGACCTGAACAATTTTCGGCTGCTGTTCGAGCTGCGCGCCATCCAGGTCGGTGTCATCGTCACCCGCGCGACCGAGTTGCAGGAGATCTTCAAGCGCGAGGGCAAGGGCAGTTCCTACGGCGCGGCGACCACCCATCATGAGAAGCTTTGGCCGAAGCTGGAAGGCGGCGGTGGCGGTGGCTGCCCCATCCTGACCTTTGCGATCACGCCTGCGCTTTACATCGATGATGGTGACGCCGCTCTGTCGAAAGCCAAGGCCGAACAGGCCGCCCGACGAGCCGAAGCCAAACGGAAGGGGATTACTGTAGATGAGGACGGCGATTCCTAATTCCCGAAGGGCAGTAGCCGATCGGTGGCGCTGTTGTGCTGGTAGGTCGGCCAGGACGGCGTGTAGTCGTCCGCCTGATTGCCCCAACTGGTCCAACCGGGGCGGGAGCCACGCGCGAAAAGCTCCAGCCGTGGACCCGGCGAACAGGCTTCAATGATAGGAAAAATCTCGTCGGGCTTGCGCGAATGCTCGCGCTTGCGGGTGCCGAGATAATTCACCTGGGTGCGGCCCGGGGCGAGCGTGCGGGCATTCTTGCCGCGAACGCCGAACAAAATAATCTCGGTAACGTTGCGAAAATAGAAGCCCACGCCACGCCCGTCGCTGCCGCCGTCCTTGCGCAGCTTGTGCCAGACGATGTTCGACTTGTAGGCGAAGCCCCAGGCCCGCATCACGGCCAAGCCTTCCGGCAGCAGTGCGTTGGGGATCCACAGGTACAGGTGCGCTGTCTCGGCCGCACAGGCCGAGACGGGAAGGGCTTCAATATCCCGCAGCGTCATCGTGGCGTAGCGGCTGAGGCGCTTGTGCTCGGGGGCAATCTTGCCGGTGCTGTTCTGGAACTGCCAAGGCGGATCGGCCAGAATGGTGGCGAAGCGGCGGCCTGCCACCAGCGCCCGCAGATCGCTCGCGGCATCAACTTCAATGGCATTCTGACCGTCGGGCATGGGTCGCAGAATCACATCATTCGGTGATTCGCGCCAGCGCCCTCTCACCCCGCCGAAATCAGCTTCACCCGCCGCCCCTCGACCCCCAGCGCCACCCGCCCGGCCTTGAGGTCGAGCGCGGCCCCGCCGAACACGTCGCGGCGCCAGCCTTGCAAGGCGGGCAGGTCGGTCTCGCCCCCCGCGAGGCGTTCCAGCTCCTCGGTGTTCGCCAAAAGGCGCGGGGCGACTGAGTGCTCCTCGCACTTCGCCGCCAGCAGCACTTTCAGAAGGGCCACCAGCGCGGGCGAAGGCGCGGCGCCGGCTTTCTCCCGCGGCGCCTCTGGCATGGCGGAATCGGGCAGCACCTTGGCGGCAACCAGGGAGGCGAGCAGCGACACGCCGGATTTGCCGCGGGCAAAGCCCTCGGAAATGCCGCGCGCGCGGGCCAGGTCGCCAGCGTTCTCGGGCGCGGTGGCGGCGAGTTCCAACAGCGTCTCGTCCTTCACCAGGCGCTGGCGGGGGATGTTCACGCGCTGCGCCTCGCGCTCCCGCCAGGCTGCCAGCGCCCGCAGCGTGCCGAGGAAGCGGCGGTTGTGGGTACGCGGGCGCAGCTTCTCCCAGGCCGTCTCGGGGTCCTGGCGGTAGCTGGCGGGGTCGGCCAGCGCGGCCATTTCCTCGGCCACCCAGGCGGTGCGGCCCTCGCGTTCCAGCTTGGTGGTCAGGCCAGTGTAGATGCGGCGCAGATGGGTGACGTCCGCCGCGGCGTAGGCGATCTGCGCCGGCGAGAGCGGGCGCGCCGCCCAGTCGCTGAAGCGGTGCGCCTTGTCGATCTGTGCATTGGCCAGCGCGCGGGCGAGTTGGTCGTAGCTCACCTGGTCACCGAAGCCGGCGACGGTGGCGGCGATCTGCGTGTCGTAGATCGGGCTCGGCACGGTGCCGTAGCGCAGCAGAAAGATTTCCACGTCCTGCCGCGCCGCGTGGAACACTTTCACCACGTCGGGGTCCGCCAACAACTCGCCCAAAGGGTCGAGATCGAGGCCCGGCGCGAGGGCATCGACCACCGCGACCTCCTCCTCCCCGGCCAATTGGATGACGCAGAGCTCCGGCCAATAGGTGCGTTCGCGCATGAACTCGGTGTCCACGGTCACGAAGCGCTCGCTGCGCAGGCGGGCGCAAAGGGCGGCGAGGGAGGGGCTGTCGGCGATCAGGTCGGGCGCCGCGTCGGCGTCCGCGGGGCGGCGGTTCATGGCACCCCTTTAGCGAAGCCCAATCCCTTTGGCGAGGCTGGGCCTCTCTTGACAGCCCTGCCCCTGTCAGGCGCTTTGCCGGCCCCACACGGACATCACGGGCACCCCATGCACGCCTACCGCACCCACACTTGCGGCGCCCTTCGCGCCGCCGATGCCGGCCAAACCGTTCGCCTCTCGGGCTGGGTGCACCGCAAGCGCGACCATGGCGGATTGCTGTTCGTCGATTTGCGCGACCATCACGGCCTGACCCAATGCGTGCTGCCGCAGGGCAGCGAGGCGTTCCGGGTGCTCGATACCTCGCGCCCCGAAAGCGTCGTGACCGTGACGGGCGAGGTGGTGCCACGCGAGGGGGCCACCGCCAACGCCAAGCTGCCGACCGGCGAGATCGAGCTGCGCGTCCGCGACGTGACGGTCCAATCCGCCGCCGAAGTGCTGCCGATCCAGGTGGCGGGCGAGCAGGAAGTCCCCGAAGATCTGCGCCTGCGCTACCGCTTCATCGATTTGCGGCGCGAACGCCAGCATCGCAATTTGATGCTGCGCAGCGCGGTCATCGCCTCGATCCGCCGGCGCATGATCGAGCAGAACTTTACCGAGTTCCAGACGCCGATCCTGACGGCTTCCAGCCCCGAAGGCGCGCGCGACTTCCTGGTCCCCGCCCGCAATCACCCGGGCAAGTTCTACGCCCTGCCGCAGGCACCGCAGCAGTTCAAGCAGCTTTGCATGGTGGCGGGCTTCGACCGCTACTTCCAGATCGCGCCCTGCTTCCGCGACGAAGCCTCACGAGCCGACCGTTCCCCGGGCGAATTCTACCAGCTCGACTTCGAAATGAGCTTCGTGACGCAGGAGGACGTGTTCGCGGCCATCGAGCCCGTGCTCGCCGGCGTCTTCGAGGAATTTTGCGAGTTCTCCGGCACGAAGCGCGCCGTGACACCCGCACCGTTTCCGCGCATCCCCTACGATCAGGCGATGCTGGAGTTCGGCTCCGACAAGCCCGATCTGCGCAATCCGATCCGCATCGCCGACGTCACCGCCCACTTCGCCGGCGGCGGCTTCGGCCTGTTCGCCCGCGCCATCGACAAGGGTGCCGTGGTGCGTGCGATCCCGGCACCAGGTGCGGCGGGCAACCCGCGCAGTTTCTTCGACAAGATGAACGAGTGGGCGCGCGAACAGGGCGCGGGCGGGCTCGGCTACATTACCTTTGCTGAGGGCGCAGCCGGCGGCCCGATCGCCAAGAACCTGGAGCCCGAGCGCGTCGCCGCCCTCAAGGCCGCCTGCCAGCTCGCCGATGGCGACGCGGTGTTCTTTGCTGCCGCCAAGGTGGAAGACGCGGCGAAACTCGCCGGCCTGGCCCGCACGCGCCTCGGCAACGAGCTCGGGATCGTCGAGAAGGACGCCTACCGCTTCTGCTGGGTCACCGACTTCCCGATGTACGAGTTGAACGCAGACACGGGCCAGATCGACTTCAGCCACAACCCCTTCAGCATGCCCCAAGGCGAGCTGGAAGCGCTCAACACGATGAATCCGCTCGACATCAAGGCCTATCAGTACGACATCGTCTGCAACGGCATCGAGCTCAGCTCCGGCGCCAT
>JBBSCP010000251.1:0-7072 GCA_038250135.1 Acetobacterales bacterium
AGACGTGGCCGCAATCGAAGGTGACGTTGCGCTCGGCGCAGAGATCCATGATGGCCGGCACGGGGTCCGGAATCACGTCGTTGTCGGGGATGAAGAAGGTGGTCTCGATGAAGGTTGGACTGCGGCCTTCCTTGATCGCGACGTTGCGGGTGTGGTGCGTCGGCAACGAAACGAACCGTGCGCCGGTGCCCGGGCCGTAGCCATAGCCGATGGCGGCTTTCGCCACTTCCAGCGTGATGCCGCCCGCCGTCGGCTGCATGATGACGCCGCCGAAGGCGTGGCAGCCGAGCTCGCCGAGTTCGTCATTGGCGAGTGCGGCGAAGCCCGAGGTGTTCTGGAAGTTGCACATGATGCCGATGGCGCGCATGCCCGCCGCTGCGGCCTGGCGCACGGCCTCGAACACGTTCACCGAACGACCGTTGAGGTGCGGCGCGCAATGCACGTGGCAATCGATGGCTCCCTTCAGCAAATGCATCCCGGGCATGACATAGGCCATGGTCTTGGTGTCCTTCAGCTTGCACGACGTGGGGCCAGGCGGGCTTCGAGCCGCTCGCCGAGGCGCTTGGTGGGGTAGCAGATGAGGAAGTACAGCAGCAGGATCGTGCCGAAGCACAGCAGCGCCGAGAAGCCTCGCGTGTTGAGGATTTTCGCGGCATAGGTAAGTTCCATCACGCCGATCTGGCTGGCGATGGAGGTGCTTTTGATGAAGCCAACCGTATAGCCGAACAGCGGTGGCAGCACGACACGCCAGGCCTGCGGCACGACAACGCGCGTCAGCGTGCGCCAGCGACCGAAGTTCATCGCCTCCGCCGCGTCCCATTGCGGCGCGGGGATGCTCTCGATCCCCGCACGCGCGATCTCGGCGGCGAAGGCGGCGGCCGAGAGGATGACGGTGACGAGCGCGATGGTGAACAGGCTCACCTGCGCGCCCGACAGTTGAAAGGCGAAGAACACGCACATCAGCTTAACCAGGAAGGGGATGCGGCGGAACACCTCGACATACAGTGTAGCCAGGATGCGCACGGGCAGCGCGCCATAAAGCCGCGGATGACGCCCGATGGCGAACAGAAAGCCGAAGCCGAATCCCACACTGGCGCCGAGCCAGGAGAGGGCGAGCGTGCCGAGCAGCGCCTCACCCAGGAACATCAGGTTCCAGTAGCCGAAGAAGCGAGGCGCCTCCTCCATCACCTGCGCCCACATCGTCAGATGATCCTCGCCTTGACCCGGAACAGCCAGCGCCCGAGCAGTGCCAACGCCACGCTGCACACCAACGTCAGCCCGACATAGATGACCGCGACGATCGAGAAGACCTCCAGCGCGCGAAAGGTCAGCGAGTTGACGTTGTAGGCGCGGCCGGTGAGTTCCTCCACGGCGAAGATCGCGGCGATGGAAGTGGTCAGCACCTGGATGATGAACTGGTTCGCAAGCGGCGGATAAAGCGCCTTCACGATATGCGGCAGGATCACGTACCAGACGAGTTGCAGACGCGAGAACCCCATCGCCGTCGCTGCATCGAGTTCCGCGCGGCGCAGCGAGTTGAAGCCCGCGCGCTGGATTTCGGTGAGGTAGGCACCTGCATTCAGCGACATGCCGATGGCCACGGCAGCATAAGGGGACAGTAGAATTCCCACATCCGGCAGCACGAAGAAGATGAAGAAGATCTGCACCAGCAAGGGTGTGTTGATGAAGAAGGTGACGTAGCCGCGCACCACGAGCCGCGCCGCGCGCGGGCCGAAGTTCAACACGCTTGCGTTCACCAGCCCGATGGCCCAGCCGATCAAGAAGGAGATCAGCGCGAGTTGCAGGCTCAACAGGGCCCCGGCCAGCAGGTAGGGAATGTGGCCGGTGACCTGCGAGTAGATGAGCGTGTAGGACACGCCTAGAAGAACGGCGTGTGCGGCACCTTGGTCAGCATTGGCCCGTCGAACCACTTCTCCCATAGCCGCTCCACCGTGCCATCGGTGTGGAGCTCATACATCGCGGTGTTGAGCCACAGGCGCAGCGAGTGGTTGTTCTTCGCCACACCGAGGCCAGAATAGGTGACGCCGAAGCTGGGCACGGCGGTGACTTCCCACTGCACTTGGCTGAAGGGGCGGAGTGAGAAGCGCACGGCATCCACGCCATCGAAACTTGCCTGGGCACGGCCCTGCGCCATGGCGCGGTTGCGGTCGGGGTAGTTGTCGAGCAGCAGCACTTGCGCTAGCGGAATGACGCGGGCGATAAAGGGAATCGCCGTGGTGCCGCGCACTTGCGCCAGCGTCACTTCGGGCCGGTTCAGCGCTTCGAGCGTCGTGAGGTTACGGCCGACGACGGAGACGATGCCGTAATTTTCGGAATGCACGGGCACGGAATAGTCGATGACCTTCGCGCGCTCGCTGGTGCGGCTCATCGCGCCCATGACGAAATCGATGCGGCCTGAGGCCACCATCGGAATGCGCTCGGGCGAGCCGACCGCCTGCAGCGTGAGCCGCACGCCGAGCTTCGCCGCGATGGCGGCGGCGAGTTCCGGCTCAAAGCCATCGATCACATTGCGCTCGTTGAACATGGCGCGTGGTGGCAGCGTGGGGTTCACGCCGACGCGCAACTCCTGGCTGCGCAGCACGTCTTCCAGCGTCCGCGCATTGGCTTCGCGCGGGATGAGCAAGGCAGCGCCGGCGGCCGCGGCGGCGGCGCCTCCGGCGAACAGGGCACGGCGATCGGTCATTGTCTTTCTCCCGGGATCAGTGGCGAAGAATCTTCGCGGTGAACTCTTTCAGGCGCGGGCTTTGCGGCGCGTCGAAGATCTGCGACGGCGGGCCAACCTCCACGACGCGGCCCTGGTCCATGAAGACGACCGTGGAGGCGACTTCGCGGATGAAGGCCATCTCGTGGCTGACGATGAGCATGGTCATGCCCTCGCCCTGAAGGGTGCGGATGGTGTCCAGCACCTCGTTCACCAACTCGGGGTCGAGCGCGCTGGTGACCTCGTCGAGCAGCAGGATGTCCGGGTGAAGCGCGAGTGCGCGCGCGATCGCCACGCGCTGCTGCTGGCCGCCGGAGAGTTCATCCGGATAGGCATCGAACTTCTCACCGAGGCCGACTTTCGTCAGCAGCGCTCGGGCCTCGGCTTCCACCTCGGCCGATCTGCGCTTCTTTACCAGTGTTGGCGCGATGGCAACGTTGCGGAGCGCCGTCATGTTCTGGAACAAATTGTATTGCTGGAAGACGATGGCGAAACGGTCTCGCGCCGCGCGGAGGCTGGTGCGGCTTGCATAGTCCACGACCTCCCCGCCGATGGTCACGCGCCCGGCGCGCGGGCGCAGCAGCCCGACCAGCGCACGCAGCAGGGAGGATTTGCCCGAACCGGAGGGGCCGATCAGCCCCACCACCTCCCCCTTGGCGAAATCAAGCGAGACATCGCGCAGCACGTCCTGCGCACCGCCATAACTTGCCGACAGACCATCGAGCGCGAGGAACGCCAAGGCAGTCGCCCTTTCTCCCGTTCGGCAAAGTGTCCGTGGGGCGAACGGTGTTCGTCAAGCGGTCATCGGGGGCATGGACGCGGCGCGGCAGCGCGATATGCTCATCGGTGTGGCAAATCCCCTTCGCATCGCAGGCATCTCGCGCCCCGCCGAGGTGCCGTTCACGTTCAACGGCAAGATTCTGCACGCGCCTTCGGGCGAGGCCGTCGCGTCGGCACTGCTTGCCGCTGGTATACGAAGGCTTGGCGAAGGGCCCGATCCCACGCGCCCACGCGCGGCGTTATGCATGATGGGCGTATGCCAGCAATGCCTGGTCCGCGTGGACGGACGGCTCGCGCAATCCTGCCTCGTGCCGGTACGCACAGGGCTCGTGGTGACAAGCGCATGAGCTTCGACATCGCCGTGCTCGGCGCCGGCCCCGCCGGCATGGCCGCAGCAACGCAAGCAGCGCAGCGTGGGGCGCGCGTGGTGCTGCTGGAGGAAAGCCCGGCCCCGGGCGGTCAGGTCTATCGTTCGCCACCAACAGGCTTCGTGATTCCGGCGGATGCGGACAGCCGTGAGGGTGATGCATTGCGGGCGGCGCTCATGCAAAGCGGCGCAGAGGTGCGCACGGGTTGCCGAGTTTGGGGCGTGGGCGGCGGGCCGTTGGTGCCGCAGGGTGAGGCGAGCACACCCTTTCGCCTGGATGCGCTGGGTGCCGATGGCGTGCCCTTCGATGTCACGGCGCGTGCTCTGGTGCTGTGCACCGGCACCCATGAACGCATCATCGCCTTCCCGGGATGGACGCTGCCGGGCGTGCTCGGCCTGGCCGCGGCGACAATCCTGCTGAAGGCGCAAGGCGTGCTGCCAGGCCAGCGCGTGGTGGTGGCGGGCGCGGGTCCGCTGTTGTTCGCCGTGGGGGCGAAGCTGTTGAAGGCCGGCGCCGAAGTAGCCGCGGTGGTTGATCTCGCAACGCGCGGCGAATGGTTGCGCGCCCTGCCCGCGCTGGCTGCGCGGCCCGATCTGCTGGCGCGCGGCGCCGCCTGGCGCGCGGCGCTGACGCTGGCCGGCGTGCCGGTATTGAACGGCCATCGCGTACTCGCGGCCGAGGGCGAGGCGGTGCTGCGCGCCGTGCGCGTCGTGCGCCTCGATGGAACCGATGCGCAGGCGATCGAAGCTGATGCGCTCTGCATCGGGCATGGTCTCGTCCCCGCCACGGAAGCAACGCGCGCCTTCCGCGCGGCGCATCGCTACGCGGCGGAGGAAGGCGGCTGGGTGCCGGTGCTGGACGGGGATCGGCGCACCTCCATCGATCTGCTCTATGCCGCTGGTGATGGGTCGGGCGTGCGCGGCGCGGCGGCAGCGCCGGCTTCCGGACGGCTCGCGGCGCTGGCGGCGCTGCATGATCTGGGCATGCTGGATGCCACCGCGCACAACGCCGCACGCGCGATTCCTGCGCGGGAATTCACCCGCGCCGCACGCGTGGGCAGCGCGATGGCGCGCATGATGGCGCTGCGTCCGGCGCTCGTCACGGTCGTCGCGCCGGAGACCATCATCTGCCGATGCGAGGGCACGACTCGCGCGCAGATCGACGCGGCCCTCGATGACGGCGCGACCGACATGAACCAGGTGAAGCAGTACACCCGCTGCGGCATGGGCCCGTGCCAGGGGCGCCTCTGCGGCGAGACGGCGGCGGAGATCGTGGCCGCGCGCGTCGGCGGGCGGGAGAAGGCCGGCTTCGCCACGGGACGCCTGCCGCTGCGGCCCGTGCCGATGGAGGCGCTGCTTGGCGATTTCGACTACGCGGATATTCCCGTCCCCGCGCCGGCGCCGATCTGAATGCGAACCGTCCGATCGCCAGAGGGCGCAGACGCGGCACACGGCGAGCACCGCAGGCGTGGATCGGTCGGCCAAAAGTACGACGTCGCAATCATCGGTGCGGGAATCATGGGGTGCAGCACGGCGCTGTTCCTGGCACGCGCCGGCATGAAGGTGGTGCTGCTCGACCGCGGCGCGATTTGTCGCGAAGCCTCGGGCGTGAATGCCGGCACGCTGACCATGCAGATGACTCGCGCAGCATTGGTGCCCTATGCGCTTCGCGCGCATGAGATGTGGCTGCGCATGCCCGAATGGTGCGATGGCGGCAGCGTGCGCGCCGTCTCATGCCCCGGCCTTTCCGTCGCCTTCACGGAACACGAGGCGGCGATGCTGGAGGAGCGTGCGCATTTCCGCAGGCAGGCCGGCGCGCCGATCGAGCTCATCACCGCGGCCCGGGCGCGCGAGATCGAACCGGGTCTGTCCGACAAGGCGCTGCTCGCTGGCCATTGCCCCATCGATGGCTTCACCAGCGCCTACCTCACCGGCCGCGCCTTCGCGCCAGCACTGCTCAACGCCGGCGTTGATCTGCGCGAGAATTGCGCGGTGCACGGCATCGATGCGGGTTTCACGCTCGACACCGCACAGGGCGCCATCACCGCGCAACGCGTGGTGCTGGCGGGCGGTGTGTGGTTGCAGGACATGGCGGCGTGGCTTGGCGTCACCTTGCCGATCAATGTGCTGGTCAACCAGCTTGTGGTCACGGAACGCATGGCGCCGGTGATGCGTACCGTGCTCGGCGTGGCATCGGGCCTGCTCAGCCTGAAACAGTATGAGAACGGCACGGTGCTGATCGGTGGCGGCTGGCAGGGTATCGGCGATCGCACGCGCGGTGGGCTCGCGGTGAAGCCGGAGAGCTTCCTCGGCAATGTGCGCCTCGCCGCCTATACCATCCCCGCACTGCGCGAGGCGCGTGTGCTGCGGGCGTGGCTCGGGCTCGAAGCCGAGACGGCCGATGCGCTGCCCGCCATCGGGCCTATCCCCGGCATCCCCGACGCCTGGATCATCGGCAGCGTGCATTCCGGCTATACGAGCGGGCCTTATCTGGGAAAGCTGCTGGCGCAGGCGATCCTCGGCGAGAGCCTCGAATTGCCGCTGTTTCCCATCGATCGTTTGCTGCAAAGGGACGCTGCATGATTCCCGAAGGCCCGATGCGCTTTCACGGCATCTACCCCTCGACGGTCTTGCCGATGAGCGAGGCCGATTTTGCGCCTGACTGGGAGAGCTATGCGCGCCACACCGCGCATTGCGTGCTGCGAGAGGGCATGGTCGGCGTGCTGATGAATGGCCATGCCGGCGAGAACTTTGTCATGTCGCGCGCCGAGAAGAAGCGCGCCGTGGAGGTCACCGTCGCCACGGTGGGCGCCACGCGCATCGTCGTTGCCGGCGTGAATGCCGAGAGCAGCCTCGAAGCCGCGGCCGAGGCGCGCGACGCGAGAGCGGCAGGCGCGGATGCCATCATGGTCTTCCTGCCGAACAGCTTCGCCCTGGCGCACTCCACCGCGCAATCGGCGCTGCACCATCACACGATCCGCGACGCCGTGCCGGGCATGCCGATATGGCTGTTCCAGGCACATCACGCCGCCGGGCGCATGGCCTTCACGCCGGAGACGCTGAACGCGCTGCTCGACATGCCGGAGGTGGTGGGCATCAAGGAAGGCGGCTGGGAGGTCGATTCCTACGACGCACTGCGTCGCCGCGTGCGCGCGAAGCGCCCCGACGTTGCGGTCTGCGCCAGTGGTGATGAGCATTTGTTC
>JBBSCP010000252.1:0-7071 GCA_038250135.1 Acetobacterales bacterium
GGCGACGCCGAATTCATCAAGGTGCTGCTCACGGCGCGCAAGCTTGGCTGCCTCGTCACCGTCCATTGCGAGAATTACGACGCGATCGGCTGGCGTACCAAGGCGCTGCTCGAAGCCGGGCTGACGGGGCCGAAATACCACGCCTGGTCGCGCCCGCGCGTGGTGGAGCGCGAAGCCACGCACCGCGCCATCGCGCTGGCCGAGTTGGTCGATCAGCCGATCCAGGTCTTCCATGTGAGTTGCGGGGAAGCGGCTGAGGAGATCGCCCGCGCCCAGGCGCGCGGCCTGAAGGTGTGGGGCGAAACCTGCCCGCAATACGTCACGCTTGGCGCCGCCGACATGGACCGGCCCGGTTTCGAGGGCGCGAAGTTCATGTGCAGCCCCGCCCCGCGCGACACGGCCGAACATGCGCGAATCTGGGAGATGATACGTCGTGGGACGCTCGACGTCGTATCCTCCGACCATTGCGGCTTCAGCTTCGCCGGCGACAAGGGCAAGGCCGCCGCCGGGCGCGACGCCAGCTTCGAGAAGATCCCGAACGGCATCCCCGGCCTCGCCGCGCGACTGCCGATCATGTTCAGCGAGGGCGTGTCCAAGGGACGCATCGGGATCGAGGATTTCGTGCGCCTGACCAGCACGAACCCGGCGCGCATCATGGGGCTGTATCCGCAGAAAGGCGCGATCCAGCCGGGCAGCGACGCCGACCTCGTGCTGTGGGACCCCACGAAGAAGGTCACGCTGACCAATGCGCTGATGCAGCACGCCATCGACTACACGCCCTATGAGGGTCTCGAAGTCACAGGCTGGCCGGTGGCAACGCTGCGCCGGGGCGAAGTGGTGATGCGCGACGGCAAGGTGCAGGCCGAGCCCGGCACGGGGCAGTACCTGCCGCGCGGCCCCTATGACCTCGTGAAGCCGCGCGGCCTCACCGCCGATGGCTTTGGCGCCTAAACGCCGCTCAAGCTTCGCAGCAGCCGCGCGAGATCAGGTTCCATGACCAGCGCGGCGGCCGCGGCCGGGGTGAACAGGCGGCGCTCGCGCTCCGCCCGCTCCGGCCAATCCCGCAACAGCCGCGCGACCCGAAAGCGATAGACCAGCACTTCGCAGCGCAGCAGCGCATCGCGCGGCAGGCGCTTGTTGTAGGTATAGGTGCCGAGCGGGATCGCTTCGGTTTCCCCGGCCAGCCCAGCTTCCTCGAAGGCCTCGCGCGCCGCGCTGCGATGCGGCGCCTCGCCTGGCTCGACCCAGCCCTTCGGAATCACCCAGCGCCGCGTCTCGCGCGACGTGACGAGCACAACGCGCAGCTCCTGGCCCTGGCCAAAAATCGGCAAAGCAGCACATTGGCGGCGCTGTGCATCGACGGGCCGAACTGGCCCGGCGGAAAGGCCCTCCGGCATTGTCTTCAACTTCCCCACCCACGCGCCGGCGCGGATCCGAGTTATGACCCGGCTCGCACAACGCAAGATACGCAAATGGCAAATTGCACTGCGAAAGTTAAGGGGAGATGAAACATCGCGACACGATTGGCTCGACAAGCCGTGATTTCATCCAGAATTCGCGCGATTGTAACGTCTCAGAAACGCAAGCCCATGGCGCGGACCATGGCGCTGTCCTCCTCGTAGAATTGCCGCGCATAGGCGGCATAGGCTTCGCCATCGGCATAGAGCAGCGGCATATTGAAGCGTTCCTCGAGTTCCGCCCAGACGCTGCTCTCGGCCGAGACGCTGATTTGCCCGGCGAGCAGCGCCTGGATGTTATCGGCGCCGCCGCGGAACGGCACATGCACCCATTGGATGCCGCCGGCGCGCTGCGCGATCATCTCCATCGTCACATCCAGCGTGGCCACCCCCGGCGTGCCATAGGTGATCTTGCCCGGATTGGCGCGCGCATCGGCCAGCAATTCCTGCAGGCTCTGCCACGGCGCATCGGCGCGCACGACAATGCCGAAGGTGTAGCCCACCATGCGGATGATCCAGGTGAAATCCACCATCGGATCATAGGGCGGGCGCGCCATCATGGCCGGGATGCGGAAGATGGAATTCGGCATGACCGAGAGCGTGTACCCATCCGGCCGCGTGCCCTGCGCCAGCGCGGTGGCGCCCAGGCTGCCGCCCGCGCCGGGCCTGTTCTCGATGATGATCGGCTGGCCAAGCCGCCGCCCGGCAGCCTCCACCAGTGCCCGCATCTGGATGTCGGTGGTGCCGCCTGGCGGGAAGGGCACATAGATTCGAATCGGCCGATCGGGGAAGCGCGGCTGCGCCAGCGCCGGCGTGACAAGGCCGGCGAAATCCAGCCCAAGCGTCGCCCGCCGGTCGATGTTCTCCGCCCGCATCAGCCGCTTCCTCCCTTCGTTCAGCTCGCTTCCGGCAGGCCGCCCGCGGCCACCACCTGCCGCAGATGATGGTCCACATCGCCGAACAGCCCGGCGAGCATGGCAAGCCGCTTGAAATAATGCCCTGCCTTGTATTCTTCCGTCATCGCAATTCCACCATGCAACTGCACGGCATCCTTGCCGAGCTGATCGGCCAGCCTGCCGACCAGCGCCTTGGCGGCGGAAAGGGCGACGCGGCGCGCAGCGGGGTCGGGAGCCTGCACCATCATCGCAGCATACATCGTCATGCTGCGCGCCTGTTCGGTGGCGACGAGCATGTCCGCCGCGCGATGCTGCAACGCCTGGAAACTGCCGATCGGCTGGCCGAATTGCTGGCGCTGCTTGAGGTAATCGACCGTCAGGTCTCGCAGCGTCTCCATCGCGCCCAGGGCTTCGGCGCAGAGCGCCGCGATCGCCTCGTCGATCACCAGCTCGATGTGCGGCAGCGCCTCGCCTGCCGTGCCAAGCAGCGCCTTGGCGGGCAGTGCCACACCCTCCAGCACGATCTCCGCGGCGCGAAGCCCATCCTGCGTCGCGTAGCCACGGCGCGCCACACCCGGTGTCGCGGGATCAAGCAGGAAAAGGCTGATGCCATGCCGGTCGCGCCGCCCGCCCGCCGTGCGGGCCGAGACGATGATCTGCCCCGCCGAATCGCCGCCCAGCACCACGCCCTTTGCGCCGTACAGCACCCAGCCCGAGCCGTCGCGTTGTGCGGTCGTCGCGATGTCGTGCAGATCGTGCCGCGCCTGGCGTTCCTGATGCGCGAAGGCAAGCGTGAGCGAACCATCCGCGACGGCAGGCAGGATCGCCGTGCGCTGTGCCGCCTCGCCGGCGCGCCGTACGAGGCCAGCGCCGAGCACCACCGTGGCGAGCCAGGGCTCCACCACCAGCCCACGGCCGAAGGCCTCCATGACGATCATGGTCTCGACAGGGCCACCGCCGAAGCCACCTTCCGCCTCGCTGAACGGCAAGGCGAGCAGACCCATTTCGGCGAAGGCCGCCCAATTGGCGTCGGACCAGCCTCGCGGCGTTGCCCGGTAGGACTGGCGCTTCTCGAAATCGCCATAGGCATTGCCGATCAGGCGCCCGACGCTGTCGGCGAGCAGGCGCTGTTCGTCGGTGAAATCGAAATCCATCGTCGCTCAGAGCCCCAGAAAGGCTTTGGCGATGATGTTGCGCTGGATCTCGTTCGATCCGCCGTAGATCGACACCTTCCGAAAATTGAAGAACAGCGGCGCCGCGGCATCCGCCCATTCGGGGCCGATGGAAGGCAGGTTCAGCCCCTCCTCCTCCCGGTCAGGGCGTGGCAGGGCGTAGGGGCCGGCGACGTCCATCAGCAATTGCGTTGCCTGCTGCTGAATCTCGCTGCCCTTGATCTTGAGGATGGAGGAGGAGGGATCGGGCTTGTCGGAGGCGCGCCCGCGCTGCGCGGCCACCACGCGCATCTGCGTGATCTCCAGCGCCTTCAGCTCGATCTCGGACCAGGCGAGGCGGCGGCGGAAATCGGGATCGTCCCACACCATCCCCTCGCCCGCCGGCGTCTCCTGCGCCAGGCGCTTCACGCGCGCGAGACGTTCCTTGGTCATGCCGATGCGCGCGATGCCGATGCGTTCGTTGCTTAGCAGAAACTTCGCGTAGTCCCAGCCCTTGTTGAGCTCGCCGACCAGGTTCTCGGCCGGGACGCGCACATCGTCGAAGAACACCTCGTTCACCTCATGCCCGCCATCGATGGTGATGATCGGGCGCAGCGTGATGCCGGGCGTGTTCATGTCGATCAGGATGAAGGAAATTCCAGCCTGTTTCTTCGCCGTGGGATCAGTGCGCACGAGGCAGAAGATCCAGTCGGCGTATTGACCGAGCGTGGTCCAGGCCTTCTGGCCGTTGACGATGAACGCATCGACCTCGCGTCGCGCGGTCGTCTTGAGGCTGGCGAGGTCGCTGCCCGCGCCGGGCTCGGAGAAGCCCTGCGCCCACCAGATGTCGAGGTTCGCCGTGCCAGGCAGAAATCGTGCCTTCTGCGCCTCCGAACCGAAAGTCGCGATCACCGGCCCAACCATCGAGACGTTGAAGCCGAGCGGCTGCGGTACGGCGGCGGCCTGCAATTCCTCGACATGGATGTAGCGCTGCACCGCCGACCAATCCTTGCCGCCCCAGGCCAAGGGCCAATTCGGCGCGGCCAAGCCGGCGGCGTTCAGGATGCGCTGGCTGGTCACGTAATCCTCACGCGCGAGTGCCCGTCCTTCGCTGACCTTGCGGCGGATCGCGGCGGGAATCTGCGTACGGAAAAAGGCGCGGAGCTCGTCGCGGAAGGCGATCTCCTCGGCCGTATAGCGAAGTTCCATCCTACGCCTCCTGTTGCCGCAACTCGTCGCGCAGGGCGCTGGCGAGCAATTTCCCGGCCGCGCTGCGCGGCAGCGAGTCCCGAAATTCGAGTGATGCCGGCAGCTCATGCTTGCCGAGCCGGTCGGCAAGAAAGCTGCGCAGCGCCTCCAACGTAAAGGGCGCGGCACCTGCCTTCAGCGCGACATACGCCTTCGCCGCCTGTCCGCGATAGTCATCGAGGACACCGATGACGAGGCATTCGGCGACGCCGGCGTGTTCGTAGATCGCCTGCTCGATTTGCGCCGGATAGACGTTGAAGCCGCCTGAGAGGATCATGTTCTTGCGGCGATCCACCAGCGTGACGAAGCCCCGCTCATCCATCCAGCCATTGTCGCCGGTGAGGAACCAGCCCTCGGCGAAGGCGGCCGCGTTCTCGGCATCGCGATTCCAGTAGCCGGCGAAGACGTTGGGCCCGCGTACGGCGATCTCGCCAACTTCGCCGACCAGCATTTCCCGCCTTGGATCATCGAGGGCGACGATGCGCAGATCGACGCGCGGCAGCGGCAGGCCGATCAACCCCGCGCGTTGCGGCGCATCTGGCGGCAGGCGCGTGCCGGCGGGGCAGGTCTCGGTCATGCCCCAGCCACCGCCGATGCGTTGGCCGATGATCCGCTCGACGCGCCCCTGAACCTCGAAAGGCATCGGTGCGCCGCCAGAACTGCATTGCCGCAACGAGGAAAGGTCGCGCGCCGCGATTCCCGGCAGTGCAACGATGGCGATCCACATGGTCGGCACGCCGGAGAAGGTGGTGATGCGCAGCCGCTCGACATCCTCAACCCATTGCGCCGCATCGAAGCGCACGCGCAGATGGCACAGGCTGCCCTCGGCGAGTTGCCTCAGCAGCACCGCGGTCAACGCGAAGATGTGGAACAGCGGCAGCGCCACCAGCACGCGCGCCGTGCCCTCGGGCAGTGAGGTCACATCGCGCCACGCCTTGTAGATGGCGATGGCGGCGGTGAGGTTGCCATGCGTCAGCATCGCGCCCTTCGGCGTGCCGGTGGTGCCGCCGGTGTACTGCAGCAGCGCGATGTCCGCGGGCGTGATGACGGGCCATTTCGCGGGCGGATCGGCCTCCGGCAGCGGTGCGAAATCATGGGGCGCATCTTCGCCGCCCCAGCGCGCCTCTGGGGCGAGCAGGACGCGCGGCACGGCGCCGCTCTCGCGCAGCCAGGCGGCATTGGCCACAAGCGCGCCATGCCCGGAGGTGATCAGCAGCGTCGCCCCGGCATCGTGCGCCTTGTGCGCGATCTCGCGCTTCGCATCGAGCGCCGAGAGATGCACCACGCGCGCGCCGGTGCGCAGCACGGCGAACAAGCAGATCGGATGCCACAGCGTGTTCGGCAGATAGAGTGCGACGCAATCGTCGCGGCCGACACCCTGCGCGAGAAGCCCGGCCGCGAGCCGATCCGCCGCATCCTTCAGCTTTGCATAGCTCAGCACATGGCCGCGATATTCCAACGCCGGCCGATCCGCGAAACGCTCTGCCACGTCGTCAAGAAACGCCGGCAAGGTGCCCGTTTGAATTACCGCGTCCCACCGGCATTCCGGCGGGTAGGCCACGTCCCAGGGGCGCGTCACGTCGCCTTCAGGCTGGCAAAGCCGCGCCCCTCCGCCGCGAGGCGCGCGAGCAGCGGTGCGGGCAGCAGGCTGTCATCGCCGGTCTGCTGCGCCAAAGCCGTGAGGCGCGCGGCAATGCGAACGAGCCCCAGCGCATCGGCATGATGCATCGGCCCACCGCGCCAGGCCGGCCAATTGTAGCCATGCAGCCAGACGACATCGATGTCGCCGGGGCGCGCGGCGATGCCTTCCTCGAGGATGCGCGCGCCCTCATTCACCATCGGCAGCACGAGACGGTCGAGGATCTCCTCGGCGCCGATCACGCGCCGCGCCACACCTTCGGCCGCACTCACTTGTTCGATCAGGGCGGTCACTTCAGGATCGACCACGCCGGCGCGCGCCCCTTCCGGATACAGGTAGAATCCCTTTTGCGTCTTCTGGCCGAGCCGCCCGGCCTCGACCAGCGCATCCGCCACCGGCGCGCGCTTGCCGCTCGCGCGGCGGATGCGCCAGCCGATGTCGAGGCCGGCGAGATCACTCATCGCGCAGGGCCCCATGCGGAAGCCGAAGGCGACCAGCGCAGCATCGATCTGGTCGGGCTTGGCCCCTTCCAGCAGCAGGCGTTCCACCTGCGCGGTGCGGCGCGCCAGCATGCGGTTGCCGACGAAGCCGTAGCAGACGCCAACCACGACGGGCGTCTTCTTCAGCCGCTTGCCGATCTCGACCGCGGTGGCCAAGGCCTCGGGCGAGGTCGCCGCGCC
>JBBSCP010000253.1:0-7060 GCA_038250135.1 Acetobacterales bacterium
GTGAGGAGACAAGCCTAGGCTATCCAGCGTGAGACACAAATCGCGAAGGAGCGGGCCCATGCGGTTGAGCGTGCTTGGGGCCGGGGCGATCGGCCCAGCCGCGGCGGCGCTGGCGGCCTCACGCGGGCATGAGGTGTCGGTCTGGTCGCCTTCTGGCGCCGGCACGGCGGGGATGGGCGCGACCTTGCAGGCCGAGGGCGCGCTTCAGGGCGCGTTTCCGCTCCGCGTCGCCGGCAGCCTGGAGGACGCACTTCGGGGCGCGGAGGTCGCGCTGTTGGCGGTGCCCGCCTATGCCTTCCCCGCGCTCTTGCCGCGCATCGCCGCGGCCGCGCCGGCCGGGCTCACGCTGCTGATCGCGCCCGCCGCCTCGCTGGCGCCGCTGGCCTTCGACGCGCTGCGGGCGGGGCTCGGCTCCCGCGCGCCGGTGGGCGGGCTTGCGACCACGCCGCTCACCGCGCGGCGCCTGGCACCGGATCGCGTGCGCATCCCGGCCCTGCGCGCGGCGGTCGATGTCGCGGCGGTGCCGGCGGCGGCAGCGGGGGAGGTGGCAGCACTCGCCACCGCACTGTTCGGCCATGCCAGCCCGATTGCGCCGGACGTACTGCAACCCGCGATGGCCAATGCCAACCCGATCTTCCACGCCGCCCTGGCGCTGGTGAATGCGTCGCGCATCGAGCGTGCGGAGGTCTGGCCGCAATATGCGCTGATGACCGAGGTGACCTGCCGCCTGTTCACCGCGCTGGAGGCGGAGCGTGATGCGCTGGCCGCCGCCTTCGGCCATGCCCTGCCCTCGGTGGCCGAGGCGCTGCACCGCGCAAGCGGCGTGCCGCGCGGACCCCTGCACGAAATGGGTGCGGCGATCGAAGCGTCGGGGCGTTCCGTCAACGGGCCGGCCAGCCTGGAGACGCGTTATGTGACCGAGGACGTGCCCTATGGCCTCGCCTTCTACCTGTGGCTCGCGCGCGGCGCGGGGGTCGCGATGCCGCGTACCGAGGCGACGGTGACGGTGCTGGAGACGCTCTGGGCGCGCGACCTGCGCGCCAATCCGCTGCTGGATCTGCTCAATGGCACCGATCTGAAGCGTGCACTGCGCGGGGGGATCGGGCGTTGACGCGCCGCGTCTTCGCGCGCCACGCTGGCGGTTCGCTGACTTGAAGGATCGCGTGCCATGATGACCACACGCCGCACGCTGCTGGCCGTGTCCCTCACCACGCCAATGATCGCGCGGGCGCAAGGCACCTGGTCGCCGGACCGTGCCGTGCGCCTCGTGGTGCCCTTCGCCGCGGGCGGCGGGCAGGATGTGATCGGCCGGCTGTTCGGGCAGGCCGTGACACCGCTGGTGGGCCAGAACATCGTCATCGAAAATCGTGGCGGCGCGGGCGGCATCCTCGGCGCGGAGATCGTGGCGCGCGCGGCGCCGGATGGCACGGCGCTGCTGCTGGCCACCGCCGGGCAGCTCACCATCGCGAAGGCCGTGGGCCGCCGCCTGCCCTATGACCCGATCGCGGATTTCGCACCGGTTGCCTGGCTGATCGACAGCCCCGTGGCGCTGCTCGTCGCCCCCGACCTGCCGGCGCGCGACCTCGCCGGCGTGCTCGATTTCGCGCGCGCGGCGCCGCTGCCGCTGCCCTATGCCAGCACCGGAATCGGCACGAACACGCATCTCATCATGGAGGATCTGAAGGCGCGCGCGCGGTTGAATATCGAGCACGTACCCTATCGCGGCGCGGCCGCCGCCTTCACCGACCTCATGGCGTCCCGCATCAAGCTGATGTTCGTCTCGCTGCCCTCGGTGCTGGGCTTCTCGGGCGGGCAGTTGCGGGTGATGGCGGTGACCTCGCGCGAGCGCTTCCCGGCGCTGCCGGCCATCCCCACGATGATCGAGAGCGGCGTGCCTGATTTCGAGGCCTCGATCTGGACCGGCCTCTCCGCCCCGGCGGGAACGCCAGCGCCCATCGTCGAGCGCTGGCGCGCCGCCTTCACCGCGGCGCTGGAGGGCGAGGTGGTGAAGCCGCGCCTTGCGGCGCTCGGCGCCCTGCCGCGCGGCGCGGGGCCGGAGGCGTTCGGCGCCATGCTGCGCGAGGATCTGGCGCGCTGGACCGCGGTGGCGGCGCCGCTGTCGATCAACCTGGACTGAGCGGGCCAGGGTTTCATCGAAGGGTCATGCTGCGCATTCATAATTTGACTAATGTGGAATCATGGAAACCGAGGACGCCGCTTTCGCCTTCGCCGCGCTCGGCCAGGGAACGCGGCTGGAACTGCTGCGCCTGCTGCTCGAGGCCGGGCCGAACGGCCTGGCGGCGGGCGACCTTGCGGTGCGCCTGGGCGTGCCGCCCTCGACGCTGTCCTTCCATCTGCGCGCGCTGGATCAGGCCGGGCTGATCGCGGCCACCCGCCAAAGCCGCAGCCTGATCTATGCCGCGCAATTCGCCCGGCTGCGCGCCCTGCTTGGCTTCCTCGCCGAGGCCTGCTGCGGCGGGCGGCCCGAACGCTGCGGCGACCTCGCCCGCATGCTCGACAGCCTCACACGGGAGACCACGGACATGCCGCAACCCACCTTCAACGTGCTGTTTCTCTGCACGCAAAACTCGGCACGATCTATCATGGCCGAGGCCCTTTTGACCAGGCTCGCAGCGGGCCGCTTCGCCGCCTTTTCGGCCGGATCGGACCCATCGCCGAGCGGGCCGATCCCCGAGGTGCTGGCGCTGCTGAAGACGCTCGGCCATGACGTGTCGGGCCTGCGGTCCAAGTCCTGGAACGAGTTCAGCGGCGCCGCGGCGCCAAAGATGGACTTCGTCATCACCCTTTGCGACACGCTGCAAGGCCAGGTTTGCCCCGATTTCGGCGCGACCACGATCACCGGCGCCTGGCCGCTGCCTGATCCGTCAAAGTTCAGTGGCAGCGTGGCGGAGCGTGCGACCCTGCTGAACGAGGTCTACGCCGGGCTGCGCCGCCGGCTGGAGGCCTTCTGCAGCCTGCCGATCGCCTCGCTCGACCGCATGGCGCTCAAGGCGCGGCTCGATGAGCTCGCCAACCCACATGCAATAACGCGCGCATGAAGGTCGGCATCAGCGGCATGGGCCGTATCGGGCGACTCGCGCTGCGCGCCGCGATGGGTGCGGCGGAGCGCCAGCCGGAGGATCCCCGCGCCGGTAATCGGCTGGAGGTCGTGCACCTCAACGAGATCAAGGGCGGCGCTGCGGCCATCGCGCATCTGCTGGAATTCGACTCCGTGCAGGGCCGCTGGCGCGCGCCAATCGCCGCTGAAGGCCGTGACGCGATCCGCATCGGTGATCGGCACATGTCTTTCTCCGAACACGCGAAGCCTGGCGATATTCCCTGGGGCGACCTCGGCGTCGATCTCGTGCTGGAATGTACTGGCAGGTTCCTCACACCCGAAACGCTTGAGGGCCATCTCGACCGCGGTGCGAAGCGGGTGATCGTGGCCGCGCCGGTGAAGTTCGACTCCGTGCTGAACGTCGTCGTCGGCGTCAACGAACATCTTTACGATCCCGCACGCCACCGCATCGTCACCGCCGCCTCCTGCACCACCAACTGCCTCGCTCCGGTGGTGAAGGTGGTGCACGAGGCGATCGGCATCCGGCACGGCCAGATCACCACCATCCATGACCCGACCAACACCAATGTCGTGGTCGATGCGGTCCACAAGGATCTGCGCCGCGCGCGTTCGGCCTTGCTGTCCCTGCAGCCGACGACGACAGGCAGCGCCACCGCCATCGCGCTGATCTATCCCGAGCTCAAGGGCAAGCTGAATGGCCATGCCGTGCGCGCCCCGGTACTCAACGCCTCGCTCACCGATTGCGTCTTCGAAATGCAGCGCGAGACCACCGCGGAGGAGGTGAACGCGCTGTTTGCCGCCGCCGCCGCCGGGCCGCTCGCCGGCATACTCGGCTACGAAACCCGCGCCCTGGTCTCGGCCGATTATGCGCGCGACACGCGCAGCGCGATCGTCGATGCGCTCTCGACCATGGTGACGGACGGCACCTTGCTGAAGATCTATGCCTGGTACGATAACGAAATGGGCTATGCCTGCCGCATGGTCGATCTCGCCTGCCATATCGAGCGCGTCGGGCTGTGAATGCCGGCACGCGCCATTACGCCATCGTCACGGCCGCCTATTGGGGGTTCACGCTGACCGATGGCGCGTTGCGCATGCTCGTGCTGCTGCATTTCTTCCGACTGGGCTACAGCCCCTTCACGCTGGCGCTGCTGTTTCTTCTGTATGAGGCGGCCGGCATCGGCGCCAACCTGATCGGCGGCTGGCTGGCGACGCGCTTCGGCATCGCGCGGATGCTGGCAGTGGGGCTCGCCACGCAGATCGCGGGCTTCCTGCTGCTCTCCGCCGTTTCGCCCGACTGGGGTGCGGCGCTTTCGGTGGCCTGGGTCGTGGTCGCGCAGGGCATCTGCGGCGTGGCAAAGGATCTGACCAAAACCGCCAGCAAGTCTGCCATCAAGCTGACCCATGATGCCGCCTTCGGCGGCGCGGCCGATTCACGCCTTCATGCTTCGCCTTTCAGCGATCGCACGCGGGGCGACGCATCGGGGCGGCTGTTCCGCTGGGTGGCCTTCTTCACCGGCAGCAAGAACGCGATGAAGGGCTTCGGCTTCTTCCTCGGTGGGTTGCTGCTGGAAGCATTGGGCTTCCATGCCGCCCTCTGGGCCATGGCTGCTGTGCTGGGGTGCATTCTCGTCGCGGTCGCCCTGTCACTGCCGCCGCTCATGGGGCGCGCGAAGGCGTCGAAATCCGCCAAGGAGCTTTTCGCCAAGAGTCAGGGCGTCAACCTGCTGGCCGCGGCGCGCGTATTCCTGTTTGGCGCACGCGACGTCTGGTTCGTCGTCGGCCTGCCGGTGTTTCTCTATGCCTCGGGCTGGACCTTCACCATGGTCGGCGGGTTCCTGGCGGTCTGGACCATCGGCTATGGCGTGATCCAGGCGGCCGCGCCGGCACTGGTTCGGCAAAGCCCGGATGGCCTCTCCGCCGAGGTGCCGGCCGCGCGTGGCTGGTGCCTCGGCCTCGCGCTGATTCCGGCAGCGATGGCCTTCCTGCTGCTATCCGCCGCGCCCCGGCCGGATCTGTTCGTGCCGCTCGGGCTCTGCGTCTTCGGCATCGCCTTCGCGGTCAATTCCGCGGTGCATTCCTACCTGGTGCTGGCCTATGCCGGCAGCGAGAAGGCGGCCGAGGATGTCGGCTTCTACTACGCCGCCAATGCGACCGGTCGTTTCGTTGGCACGCTGCTTTCGGGCCTGCTCTACGCCCAAGGCGGGCTCGCGGCCTGCCTGATCGGTTCGGCGGCGATGCTGGCCGCCTGCTGGCTGATCACGCTGGCGCTGCCCCTGCGTGAGCCCGCCACGCTCTGATCGCGCGGCACCGGGCACGGATCCTCACGCGAGAGGCGTTCGGCAGAAGCCGCTCTCAGCGCCGCAGGAACACCAACCGCGCCGCACCGTGGATGCGTTCGGCTAGAATCTCGTCGTCCGGCAGGTCGATCGGGTCGCTCTTCGCCAGTTCGGCGCAGACCAGGGCGCCCTGGGCGATCCAGCCGGCGGCGCGCAGTGCGGCGAGGGCGCGCGGCACCAGGGCCTGGCCGTAGGGCGGGTCGAGCAGGATGAGGTTCGCCGGGACCATGGCGCGGGGTGGGCGCAGCACGTCGCCGGGAATGACCCGGCAGGCGGCTTCCTCGCGCGTTGCGGCGATGTTGGCGCGCAGCGCGGTCAGCGCCGCGCGGTCCGCCTCGAAGAAGGTCGCCTGGCCCGCGCCGCGTGAGAGCGCTTCGAGCCCCAGCGCGCCAGTGCCGGCGAACGCGTCCAGCACCTGAGCACCCTCCACCATCTCGCGCCCCGCCCAGGGGGCGTGCCAGAGCATGTCGAACAGCGCCTGGCGCACGCGCTCGGCCGTGGGGCGCGTGGTCAGCCCCTCGGGCGCGGTGAGCTTACGGCCGCGATGCCGGCCGGCGAGCAGTCGCAGCACGTTTCGGCTTCCGGGGCTCGGCGTTGCGGGCGCGGGGGATGTTCTCGGGCCGCACCTTCTTCGGCGCGGTGAGCGTGGGTTCGGCCGGAGGTGCGACGGCGGCGGCGGCGATCGCTTCCTCGGATTCGCGCCGGCGGCGCTTGGCCGGCACTTCGCCGATGCCGAGCTGTTCGCGCATCACCTTCGGGTGCACCTCCTCCACCGCCCCCTTCGGCAGCGTACCGAGCTGGAAGGGGCCGTAGGCGGTGCGGATCAGGCGCGAGACATGCAGGCCGAGATGTTGCAGCACGCGCCGGATTTCCCGATTCTTGCCCTCCTTGAGGCTGACGGTCAGCCAGGCATTGCCGCCGCGGCGGCTGTCGATGCCGGCCTCGATCTGGCCATAGGTCTCGCCCTCGATGGTGATGCCGCGCGCGAGCTGCGCCAGCATCTTGTCGTCCACCGCGCCGAACACGCGCACCCGGTAGCGGCGCAGCCAGCCATTGCTCGGCAGTTCGAGCCGGCGCGCGAGCTCGCCATCATTGGTCAGCAGCAGCAGGCCCTCGCTGGTCAGGTCGAGCCGGCCGACGGACACCACGCGCCCCAAGGCAGGCGGCAGGCGTTCGAACACGGTGGGGCGGCCTTGCGGGCCCTTGTGCGTCGTCACCACGCCATCGGGCTTGTGATGGCGGAACAGCCGCGTGCGCTCGGCGGTCTGCACCGGCTTGCCCTCGACGCTCACGCGGTCCCCGGGCGCGATGAAGGTGGCGG
This sequence comes from Acetobacterales bacterium, assembly GCA_038250135.1. Lineage (GTDB taxonomy): Bacteria > Pseudomonadota > Alphaproteobacteria > Acetobacterales > Acetobacteraceae > Falsiroseomonas. The sequence continues at coordinate 6,740 of JBBSCP010000253.1, forward strand.
GCGTCTCCACGGTCTTGCCGTTGTGCTTCACCTTGCCCTCGGCGATCAGCTTCTCGGCGTCGCGGCGGGAGGCGATGCCGGCGCGGGCGAGGTACTTCGCGATGCGTTCGCCTCGCACCTTCGGCGCGGACTGATCCTGGCCTTCGGGGGTTTCCCCGGCGTCGTCGCTCATCGGGTTGCTGCTTCCACAAACGCCTGGAAAATGGAGGGGTCGCGCGGGTCGATGGCGTATTCCGGGTGCCATTGCACGCCGAGAACGAAACGATACCCAGGATGCTCAATACCCTCAATCACGCCATCCGGGGCCAGCGCATTGACCAC
>JBBSCP010000254.1:0-7011 GCA_038250135.1 Acetobacterales bacterium
CGTCGTCGCCGGCGGCACGCGCCCGAATGTGGTGGCGGCGGAGGCGCGGATGGAGGTGGATATGCGCGTGCCCACGCCCGAGATCGCGGCCGAGATGGTGGCGCGCGTGTTCGCCCTGACGCCGCGCGACCCGGATGTGACGCTCACGGTCACCGGTGGCCTCAACCGCCCGCCCTATGAGAAATCCGCTGGCGTCGCCGCGCTTTTCGAGCGCGCGAAGGCGCTGGCCGCCGGGATCGGCTTCACGCTGGAGGACCTCAAGACCGGCGGCGGCAGCGACGGCAATTTCACCGCCGATCTTGCGCCGACGCTCGATGGGCTCGGCGTCGATGGCAAGGGCGGGCACACGGACTACGAACAGATCTACCTCAGTTCGCTCGTGCCACGGGCGCAGTTGTTGAAGCAGCTGATGCAGACCTTGGATTGATACCCACGGGTCGCTTTCAGCGGCTCATGGGTGTCTTTTTCGAGTTCTCGCGTGTTGCGCGCGCGGCCATGGCGGCCAGGCGCGGCGCGGCGGCACGCTGCGCGGCATCCTGGATCGCGCGGTAATCCGCGACCAGCCCGCGCCCTGCCTCGGTCAGTGCGGCCCCGCCGCCGCCAGCGCCGCCCGGGCTCGCGCGCACGGCCGGTTCGCCGAGCACGGCGGTCAGGCTGTCCACCAAATCCCAGCCGCGCTTGTAGCTCATGCCGAGGTCGCGCGCGGCGGCGGAGATGGAGCCAGTGCGATCGATCGCCTCCAGCAGCGACACCTTGCCCGGCCCGATGCGTCCTGCCGGCAGGTCGATGCGCAGCGTGAGCAGACCGGCGGCGGGCGGCGCGGGTTTCGGCCGGCGCGTCACAGGCGCGATCCGGCGGGGTCGAAGGCCACGGATTTCACCAGCGCGAAGACCTCCTGCCCCGGCTGCAGCGCGAGGCGCTCCACGCTGTCGCGCGTGACGCGCGCGAGCAGAATGGTGGGGCCGATGGCGAGACGAAGAAAAACCTCCTGCGGCGTTCCGGTCGGGCCGATCTCGCGCAGGGTGGCAGGCAGGATGTTCTGCATCGTGAGACCTTGCGGCGCTGTCGTCGCCACCGCCACGTCGCGCGCGCGCAGCCGGATCCGGCGTTGCTCGCCCCGCGGCGCATCGCGCAGCGGCACGAGGAAATGCCCGCCGGCGAAATCGAGCCGCGTCAGGCCGCGCGCGACGTCATGCCCGTCCACGGTGCAGCCGATCAGCACGCCCGCATCGCGCCGCGCGGCGAGGGGCAAATCGGTGCGCGCGGCCAGCGCCTCGGCCTCACCCTCGGCCAGCACGCGGCCGGCTTCGAGCAGCACCAAGCGGTCGGCCAGCGCATCCACCTCGTCCAGCGCGTGGGTCACGTAGAGCATCGGCACGCGGGCCGCGTCGCGCAGCCGGGCGAGGAAGGGCAGCACCTCCGCCCGGCGCGCGAGGTCGAGCGCCGCCAGCGGCTCATCGAGCAGCAGCAGGCGCGGGCGGGAGAGCAGCGCCCGGCCAAGTGCCACGCGCTGGCGCTCCCCGCCGGACAGCCCGGCAGGGCGCCGCGCGAGGAACGGCGCGAGGCCGAGCAGCACCACCACCTCATCGAAGCCGGGGCCAGTGGCGTCGCGCGGCGCGCGGCGCAGGCCGTAGCGGAGGTTGGTCTCGACGCTCAAATGCGGAAACAGCCGCGCCTCCTGGAACACCACCCCGCAGCGCCGCGCTTCGGGCGGCACCTAAAGGCGCCGGGCCGTATCCAGTAGGGTCACGCCGTCCAGCGCCACGCGCCCGGCATCGGGGCGCAGCAGCCCGGCGATGGCGGCCAGGATGCTCGACTTGCCGCAACCCGACGGCCCGAACAGCGCCGTCACCTGCCCCGCCGGCGCGTGGAAGGCGGCATCCAGCGTAAAGCCGGCGCGGCCGTAGCGATGGGTGAGTGAAACCTCGAGCATGTCAGGACCGGCCCAGTAGCAAATGCAGCCGCCGCGCGATCAATTCGGCCAGCAGCAGGCCCGAGATCGCCAGCATGAAGGACAGCCCCGCCAGCCGCGCCGCCATGGCCTCGCCGCCCGGGGTCTGGATGGCGCTGTAGATGGCCAGCGGCAGGGTCTGCGTCTCGCCGGGGATGTTGGAGGCGAAGGTGATGACCGCGCCGAATTCGCCCAGCCCGGCGGCGAAGGCGGTGACGGCGCCGGCCAGGATGCCGGGTGCGGCGAGCGGCAGGGTGATGGTCAGGAAGCGATCGAGCGGCCCGGCGCCGAGCGTGCGCGCGGCCTGCTCCAGCCCCTGGTCGATCTGCTCGAAGCCCAGCCGCACGGCGCGCACGATCAGCGGGAAGGACATCACGGCCGTGGCCAGCGCCGCGCCGCCGGTGGTGAACACCAGCCGCACCCCGAACCAGGCCTCAAGCCGCGCGCCGATCGGCCCCTGCACGCCAAACAGCATCAGCAGCGCCCAGCCCACCACCACCGGCGGCACGACCAGCGGCAGATGTACCAGCGCGTCCAGCACCATCCGCCCGGCGAAGCGCCCGCGCGCCAGCAGCCAGGCCACGCCGATTGCCGGCAGCAGCGACAGCGCCACCGAGCGCGTCGCGACGTCGAGGCTGAGGCGCAGCGCCTGCCATTCCTCCGGGCTCAGGCTCATCCCGCCAGGGCGAATCCGTGGCGCCGCCAGATTGGCGCGGCCTCGGCGCCGGTGAGGAAGCCGAGCAGCGCGCGCGCGCCGGCGTTGCCCTCCGCCCGGCGGGTCAGCGCGAAGGGGTAGGTGACGGCCGGGTGGCTTGCTGGCGGAAAGATGCCGAGCACGCTCAGGCGTGGCGCGGCCAGCGCGTCGGTGGCATAGACGATGCCGAGCGGCGCCTCGCCGCGCTCCACCAGCAGCAGGGCGGCGCGCACATTGTCGGCGCGGGCCAGGCGGGGCGCGATGGCCTGCCACTGGCCCATCCACTCCAGCGCCGCCTGGGCGTAGCGCCCGACCGGCACATGCGCGGGGTCGCCCGTCGCCAGCCGCCCGCGCGGGCCGAGCAGGGCGGCGAGGTCCGTGCCGCGCTCCAGCACTACGGGTGCCGCGCCGGCCGGCCCGACCAGGACCAGCGCGTTGCCCACCGGGCTCACCCGGGTTCCCGGCACGATCAGGCCGCGGGTGGCGAGGTGGTCCATCCACGGCTCGTCGGCGCTGGCGAAGATATCCGCCGGCGCGCCTTGCTCGATCTGCCGGGCGAGCGTGGAGGAGGCGGCGAAGGAGAAGCGGGGCGGGGCGTTGCCTCGGGTCGCCCATTCGGCGCCGAGGGCGCGCAGCGCGTCGGTCAGGCTGGCGGCGGCGAAGACGGTGGGGCTGGCGCTCTGGGCCAGGGGGAGTTGAGCCTGGGTGGGTTGAGCCTGGGTGGGTTGAGCCTGGGAGGGCGCGGCGAACAGCCCGGCGGCGAGGGCCGGCAGGGCGCGACGAGGGAGCATCCGGGCCTCCAGCGTTGTGTCTCATGGAATATAGCGCTTGCCGCGGGCGGGCGTCCATCGGGGGCGCGCCGCGTTGACGGCATTGCGCACCGCACCATACAAGCGTCCACGAGGAAGCAGCGGCCGCGGACCGGTGGTCCGAGGACCCGCTCAGGTGGAGCAGCCGCATGTCATCAGCCCATGATTCGCGAGAGGCGACCATGGCCGGCCGCCGGTCGGACGGCACGCCGGTGCGCCGGCCGCTGTCGCCGCATTTGCAGGTCTACGACATGCTGCAGATGACCAGCGCGCTCTCGATTTCCCATCGCATCACCGGCGTGGCCTGGAGCATCGGCTCGATCGTGATGGTGTGGTGGCTCGCCGCCGCCGCCTCGGGGCCGGAAGCCTTCGCCACCGTGCAGTGGTTCCTCGGCTCCTTCGTCGGCATCATCTTCCTGATGGGCCTTACGGCGACGGTGTGGTTTCACACGCTGGCGGGCATCCGCCACCTCATCTGGGATGCCGGCCATGGCTACGACATGCCGAGCGTCTACCGCAGCGGCTGGATGGTGCTGATTGGCACGGCGGTGCTAACGGTACTGACTTGGCTCCTTCTCCTGATTTCCTGGTGAGCCCGATGTCAGACCTCACCCAGGCTCCCCCAACTCAGGCACCCCGCCCCACCCAACTCCGCACCGCGCTCGGGCGCGTGCGCGGCTCGGGCTCGGCCAAATCCGGCGTGCAGCATTGGTGGGGGCAGCGCGTGACCTCCCTCGCCCTGCTGCCGCTTACCTTTTGGTTCATGCTCAGCCTGGCAAGCTCCGCCGGCCTCACCCATGCCGAGGCCGTGGCCTGGATCGGCCAGCCGCTCAACGCCGTGCTGCTGCTGGCGATGATCGGGCTGACCTTCCACCACATCGCGGCCGGGTTGCAGGTGGTGATCGAGGACTACGCCCATGTCGAATGGATCAAGATGGCCGCCGTTCTGGCGGTGAAGGCGGCCTGCGCATTGCTGGCGCTGACGGCCGCGCTGGCCGTGCTGCGCATTGCGGTCTGAGCGCGCATACCAACCTGTGAAGCTTACGCGGGCGCGCTATCGGGCGCGCCTGTCTCGGATGGACGGACGGCGAATACCATGAACGCGATCTCCAAGCCCTCGATCGGCGCCGGCGCCTACCGGATCGTGGACCACACCTATGACGTGGTGGTGGTCGGCGCCGGCGGGGCGGGGCTGCGCGCCACCTTCGGCATGGGCGCCTCGGGCCTCAAGACCGCCTGCATCACCAAGGTATTTCCCACGCGCAGCCATACCGTGGCAGCGCAGGGCGGCGTCGGCGCCGCGCTCGGCAATATGGGCGAGGATGACTGGCGCTGGCACATGTACGACACCGTGAAGGGGTCGGACTGGCTCGGCGACCAGGACGCCATCGAGTACATGTGCCGCGAGGCCATCCCCGCGATCATCGAGCTCGAACATTACGGCGTACCCTTCAGCCGCACCGAGGAGGGCAAGATCTACCAGCGCCCCTTCGGCGGCCACATGCAGGATTACGGCAAGACGCCCGCGATGCGCGCCTGCGCCGCCGCGGACCGCACCGGCCACGCCATCCTGCACACGCTGTACCAGCAGGCGCTGAAGGCGAATTGCGAGTTCTTCGTCGAATACCTCGCCCTCGACCTGATCATGGATGATGAGGGCGTGTGCCGCGGCGTCACCGCCTGGAACCTCGAAGACGGCTCGCTGCACCGCTTCCGCGCACAGCAGGTCGTGATGGCGACGGGCGGCTATGGCCGCGCCTATTTCTCCTGCACCTCGGCGCACACCTGCACGGGCGATGGCGGCGGCATGGTGTTGCGCGCGGGCCTGCCGTTGCAGGACAATGAATTCGTGCAGTTCCACCCGACCGGCATCTATGGCTCGGGCTGCCTGGTCACCGAGGGCGCGCGCGGCGAAGGCGGCTACCTGACCAACTCGGAGGGCGAGCGCTTCATGGAGCGCTACGCGCCGACGGCCAAGGACCTCGCCTCGCGCGATGTCGTCTCGCGCGCCATGTCGCTGGAAATCCGCGAGGGCCGCGGCGTCGGGCCGCTGAAGGACCACATCCACCTGCATCTCGAACACCTTGGCGCCGACCTGCTGCATGAGCGCCTGCCCGGCATTTCCGAAACCGCCAAGATCTTCGCCGGCGTCGATGTGACGAAGGAGCCGATCCCGATGCTCCCCACCGTCCACTACAACATGGGCGGCATCCCCACGAACATCCACACCGAGGTGCTGAACCCGACCGGCACCGACCAGGACCGCGTGGTGCGCGGCCTGATGGCGGTGGGCGAGGCGGCCTGCGTCTCGGTGCATGGCGCCAACCGGCTCGGCACCAACTCCCTGCTCGACCTCGTGGTGTTCGGCCGCGCCGCCGCGCATCGCGCTGCCGAGACGATCAAGCCCGGCGCCTCGCAGCCGCCGCTGCCGCCGGGCGCCGGCGAGGCGAGCTTCGCCCGGTTCGATCGCGTGCGCCACGCGAAGGGCGGCTCCTCGGTATCCGACGTGCGGCTTGCGATGCAGCGCACGATGCAGGAACACGCGGCTGTCTTCCGCACCACCGACCTGCTGCGCGAAGGCGTGCAGAAGATGAACCAGATCGCGGCCGGCTACGAGGATATCCGCATCGCCGACCGCAGCCTGATCTGGAACAGCGATCTGGTGGAGGCGCTGGAGCTCGACAACCTCATCGGCAACGCGCTGACCACGGTGCATGGCGCCGACGCGCGCCATGAAAGCCGCGGCGCCCACGCGCATGAGGACTTCCCCGACCGCGACGACGTCAACTGGATGAAGCACACGCTCGCCTGGGTGGACGACAAGCGCAACGTCAAGCTCGACTATCGCGACGTGAAGATGCGCACGCTGACCAACGAAGTTCAGGTCTTCCCGCCCAAGGCGCGGGTTTACTAGGAGCCCGACCGATGGCGACCTTCACGCTCCCCCGCAACTCCACCATCGGCAAGGGCCAGCACTTCCCCGCGCCGGCCGGTGCGACGAAAGTGCGCAGCTTCCAGATCTATCGCTGGGACCCGGACAAGGGCGACAACCCGCGCACCGACACCTACGACATCGACCTCGATGCCTGCGGCCCGATGGTTCTCGATGCCCTCATCAAGATCAAGAACGAGGTCGATACCACGCTGACCTTCCGCCGCTCCTGCCGCGAGGGCATCTGCGGCAGCTGCGCGATGAATATCGATGGGCTGAACACGCTGGCCTGCCTCAAGCCGATCGAGGAGGTGAAGGCCACCGTCCGCATCAACCCGCTGCCGCACATGCCGGTGATGAAGGACCTCGTGCCGGATCTGTCGCAGATCTACGCGCAGCTGCGCAGCGTCGAGCCCTGGCTGAAGGCCGACACGCCCCCGCCGCCGGATGGCGAGCGCCTCCAGTCGAAGGAGGAGCGCGTGAAGCTCGACGGTCTGTGGGAGTGCATCCTGTGCTTCTGCTGCACCACGGCCTGCCCCAGCTATTGGTGGAATGGCGACCGCTATCTCGGCCCGGCCGTGCTGTTGCAGGCCTATCGCTGGATCGCGGATTCGCGTGACGAGCA